>NZ_JACVAW010000059.1:0-2477 GCF_014851995.1 Paracoccus sp. PAR01 | reverse complement strand
GTGGTGAATGTCGATGGTCTGCAGCCGTCCCGGCCCGATATTCACGAACCGATGCGGCACGCCCTTTGGTCCCAGCACCACTTCGCCTGCCCCGGCCTCGATCACCTCATCCCCGACAAAGAACCGCTGAGCGTGCATCGCCAGCGCTTCGAGAGCCTCGCCCATGCGACCCGCGCAATTGGCGACTGGATCCAGTTCTATAACAATCGGCGTCCAAATCGGGGACTTGCCATGCTGACCCCGGCAGAGGCATTCAGCTTAGCGGCTTAACCTGAACAGATTCCGCTGGGTCGATACCGTATCTCCCCGACCCATCGATGGTGGCACACTCGTCCCGCTGATCATGGGAGGACATGACAATGAAGCAGTATGTGGGGTTGGACGTCTCGCAGAAGGAAACGGCGGTCTGTGTTGTCGACGAGTATGGCCGCGTAATCTTCGAAGGCCGGGCCAGGTCGGATCCAGGAGCTCTGGCTGCAATTTTGGCAAAGAAGGCACCGCTGGCAGAAAGGGTTGGCTTTGAAACCGGCGCCATGTCGAGCTGGCTCTGGCATGAACTGAAGCGGATCGGTCTGCCGGTGGTCTGCATCGGCGCCCGGCACGCGCACGCGGTTCTGTCCGGCCGGATGAACAAGAGCGACGAGAACGACGCCCGTGGTCTGGCCGAGTTGGTGCGGATTGGTTGGTATCGGGAAGTGGCGGTCAAGAGCGAGGCCAGCCAGCTGGTCCGTGCCCTGCTTGTCGCAAGGTCGCGGCTGGTGGCGATCCGCAGGGACTTGGAGAACCAGGTCCGCTCCATGCTGAAGGAATACGGGCTAATCATTCCGCGTGCGATTGCCGGTCAATTCCGTCGCCGCGTTATCGAACTGACCGGCGATGAGCACATCCTCTGGGCTGTCCTGCTGCCGTTGCTCTTGGTGCATGATCATGTCTGCAGCGAGCTTGAGGGGTTGGATCGTCAGATCAGGGAGATGGCGAGAACCGACGAGACGACACGGCGGTTGATGACCATCCCCTGCATCGGCGTGGTGACGGCGCTGACCTTCCGGCACACGATCGATGATCCCTCGCGATTTCGAAGTGCCGCTTCGGTCGGAGCCTATCTCGGTCTTACCCCGCGGCGAAGGCAGTCCGGCGAGATGGACACCACCGGTCACGTCTCGCGATGGGGTGACCGCCTGCTGCGGGCTTATCTCTTCGAGGCCGCCAGCGTGCTGCTGCATCGGACGAAGCGCTGGTGCGCACTGAAGGCTTGGGGGCTCCGGCTGGACAAGCGAAATGGGATGAAGAAGGCGCAGGTTGCGGTGGCGCGTAAGCTCACTGTCATCTTGCACTGCATCTGGGTCGATGGCACCTCGTTCGAATGGGGAAAAGAGCCGACCTGACCCTCAACACGACCTCGAGATCGCGGGCCTGACGCCAGACCTGTGATGTCCCGCCGGGACGGTGGTTGTGGTGACCTCGTTCAATCGGCTGCGGTCTGAAGAACCGCGCTGCACACGTTGACTCACCCGGCCCAAACATCATCATGAGGCCAAGACCTCGGAAAGGACCATGACCCCGGCAAGGACTGAAAACAGGCTTGACCCAGACACGCAATTAAAGGGCCGAAACACCCCGTGTCGCGCGCGAGGGTGACATCTGATGACAAACCACAAGCAGGCCGGTTTCTGCCCCCCCGATCTTGACCACCCGCTGACGGTCCTGCGAGACTTCGAGACAGGGGGATTTCGACCATGTTCCATGCCACCTTGCCCGCGCCGATCACCGATACTTTCGTCCAGCTGGTCGAAGCAGCAACCGGTCACCCGGTTCGCTGGTCCAGCGCCTTGCCGATCCACTGCGCCTTGCAATGGGACCGCACCCGAAACCGCGCGGGCCTCATCTACCGCAACGAACCCGGCCACCTCGCGTTCGCTATCTTGAGCTTCGATGACACATTGATCGCACGCTGCGACATTGGCCCCGAAGATTTGGCCATGATCGGGTTGGCCCGCTTAGGGCTGGTGGCACTCGGTACTATGCCGCGACCCCTCCGCAGATGCGTGAAGGTGCGACCTGTCCCGCCTGTTGTCGTGGCGCGGCACCTAGCCACCACGGTGAGCTTGGCTGACCCCTAAATACAGCGCAGGCATACCGCTTGCATTTTTTGCTAGCATTTATCATCTTGGCGCAATGACCAGCACTCACCGAATGACACTCGCCGCCGTCTTTACGGAGCCGACCTCGGGCACCATCGAATCGGTGGCTATCGAAAACTTGCTGGCCGCGGCTGGCGCAGCGGTGATCGAAGGCAATGGGTCTAGGGTGAAGTTTGCATGTAACGGCCTAATCGCCTCATTCCATCGCTCCCATCCTGCCATGGAGGCAAAACGCTATCAGGTTCGAGACGCCCGCGACTTTCTAGAACGCATTGGAATCACGCCATGAACAGCATGACCTTCAAGGGCTACAGAGCTCGCATCGATTACGACGAC
>NZ_JACVAW010000058.1:0-2781 GCF_014851995.1 Paracoccus sp. PAR01 | reverse complement strand
CTGCGCAAAAAATCGCCCTGATCCTGCTTTGCCAGAAGCTCGGACAAGTCCATGTTGGTCTTGGTCATCGGGGTCTCCGTCTGGTTCGTGGTTGAAGCGTCGAAACTCCACCTCGACCATACACCTCGATGGCCACCTCGGATTACACCGGCAGCGCCGATGAAATTACACCACGCCCTCGGACGCTACCTACTCGCGGCCGCCGCGGAGCTCGTAGCTCATGTTTCCGCCGAGCTCGTCCTGTGACAGGTTTCGGACGCGCTGCCATTCTTCGAATATGGCAACGAGATCGACCCGGTCCCGGATCACGCGGCCCTCTAGAGCATTGTAATACATTAATTTGGTGCTCCAGTGTTCAAGATCAAGATGATATTCACCAAACGCATATTTTTCAATATGATGCCGTTTCTTCGCAGAAGCTTCTAAGCTGTGTCTTTTCCCGCCCCGGAAATCCGGCTTTACAAAGCCGGAAGCAACCTGGGGACGGCACAAAATGCCGCTAAGGCAAGGTCTTGGCCCATGTCGGATGGCTGCGCCCCATGCTGGCGCTCGCATCCAACACCTGCCACACGTCATCCAACAGCGCCTATTTCCAGCGCGCGGCACGCCAGCCAGCCGCAACGGCTTCCTTCTCGTCGCAAAACCAACGCTCACCTTTCGAGACGTTGATCCGGGTCTTGGCATAAGCTGGCGACCAAGGCATGTGATAGATCTTCTCACCCTTGGCCGAGATGTTGCCTTTGATCGGGCAATCCTCCTGCAGCGTCGTCGTCGCCGCACTTTCCCAACCCTTCGCGCGAAACGTCAAGGCAGGTTCGGATTGCGCCTGCCAGATCCCAAGCCGCCGGCTCTTCGCCGATGTCTCGGCATCGACATAGTCATCGGCATAGCGGGTGAACGCCCAGGCAAGGCCTGCACCCACAGTCTCGCGACCAAGATCGCGACCGGATACGAAACATTTGGCAACGATGCGATCGTAGCGATCCCGCTCAACCGGGCGGCAGGCGATCTCTCGCCCCTTCACCAGTTTCGCCATGAAGGCGGTGGCGGCCTTGCCGCAAGCCCAGCTGCCCCCACCCGCGCGGGCGCAGGACTGGCTTTGTTCCGGAGCGTCAATGCCGTGGATCCGGATCGTGTCTTTCCCAAGCTTGACCGTATCGCCATCGACGACGACAGCCTTGCCGGTGAGCCGCGGGCCATCTCCCATGGCAAGCGTCGGGCTCGGCGCCAAAGCGATCAGCGCCAAAGCAAGAATGACGACATGCCGGCACGCCCAGGAATCCGGGCAGCGGCATCCAAGTTTTCTGCGCCGATTGGAACGGCTATAGACGGCACTACCTATCGCAGGCGCAACCCGGTCCTTTATGGCATTGGTAATTGCGGCTGATGCAACTATTGCCGCAGGCCTTGCCCTTGTGACAGACCTTGCAGCAACTTGCGTCGATCAGGATTTCCACAGGCCGGGCCAGATCCAAGAGGCGCTGACGCGCCGTCACGATCTCCTCGATGGTCAGCGCACCGATCGTGGGCGGCGCGGTATCATCGGCAGAGGCCGGCACGCCGAACAGAAATGCGACAGCAAGAACAATGCGAAACATGAATGCACTCGTGAACAAACAACACGGAACGTGTTTATGTGGAGATCAGGTGTTCGGCGAGTGTTATTGGACCCAATTGCGTCATTTATTGGTCACGCGCAGCAGCCGGATCTTCGCGTCCGGCTTTTCCGGTGCGGACGCGGCTACTCCCATGGCGAGCAGTCGTCAGGCACCACCTGACCGAAGATGTTTTCGCGATGCCAGCGCAGGTTTTCCGGATGGGGGTGATGGTTTCGACCGACCGGTTTCAACAGCTTGCCGTTTGGCCTGATCAGCCGAGTGATCACATCGCTCGGCACCTTGTTGCGCGAGACCAGGATTGTCTCGCTATCCTCGGCCACCGAGATCAGGCCCCGATCGAACATCCAATGCAAAGTTCCCGAAAGTGCCAAGCCGTTGCGAACCGAGTCACTGCCATCCCGTTCGACGGGACGGATATGCGCCGCCTGGACCTCCGGTCGACCGCCGCCATTGCGCAGCTGCAGACCCGAGATGGCGCATCGATAACCATAAGCCTCGCGCACCTTGCGACTGAAGGCGACCTCGCGATACTTGCGCCGCGTCAGCCTTTCAACCACCGGTCTCTCGAAGACCAGCGCCTCATCGCGAAGTTCTTCACTTGCCGGCTCGTATCGCGTTGCTTCGATCTGCTCGAGGTTTTGCGGCAGGCCGAGATCGACGATCCGCGCAAAATCGCTTTCCGGCAAACGCCGGACCGCGAGCTGCACGGCCCCGCCTGAAATCGCACCGCCGGAGGCCGAAGTCAAAGCCGCCTCGAGTGGCCGACCATTGATGAGCCGTGGCACCTCGCAGTTGAAAGGCAAATAGCTTCCTGACTCAATCACCGCGAGGTAGCGCCCGTCCATGCCGGGCTTGGGGATGACATCCATGATCTTCGCTACTGCGAAATATCCGCGGGGGCCGGCCTTGACCGGCTCGTAATAGACGATCCAATCGCCCACCGCTTCCTTCATCGCCTTGAGATAGGAGCGCGGAAAATCATAGGCGACATCGAGCTCGTCTTCGTAAATCGAGTCGGCCTTGTGCAGAAGAACCGTAAACGCCGTCTCTGACCCATTGAGTTTGGGTATTTCTGGTCTTGGGTGCGTTTGCCAGAAGTTCTCCGAAACTGATGGAGAGGCGACATGGCAGATGAGTTGGAAGGGTTTGTTGGGCGATGTGA
>NZ_JACVAW010000057.1:0-3274 GCF_014851995.1 Paracoccus sp. PAR01 | reverse complement strand
AGCGCCTGATTGTAGCTATGCCAGTTGGTGGTCTTGTACGTGGTCTTCGCCGGTCTGCTCATGGCCGCCAGCTATCATGCTGGATTCGCGCAGTGAATCCCTAGCCGCATTTGCGCAACAAGGCCATCGATGTCGACAATGACGGCACGCCGGAATACGTGGTGCGCGATCAGAACAACAACTCTCCGATGTCGCGTGACAATCAAACTGGCGCGCACATGGCCAAGATCAATCAAAGCCTGAACGTCTATTCCTACCCATACGAGGAGGGTGACCCTTCGCTCGGCACTACCGGGGGGAATCTGTATTTTGCGACCGATGGTGAGCCCTTCTCAGTCGGAGAGACCCGAGCGCCCGTTGATGATACGACCGGCGCGGACAACCAACTTATTCTGGACGATACCATTGTCTGCTTCACCCGTGGCACTCTGATCGCTACCCCCATGGGTTTGCAGAAGGTCGAAGATCTGCAGGTAGGTGATCTCGTTGAGACGTTGGATCGCGGGTCGCAGCCGATACGATGGATCGGCTCGCGCAAAATCGAAGGGGCAGCTCTCGCCCAACGCCCTGAACTTCGGCCAATCAAAATTCCCGCTGGTGCCTTGGGCAAGGGGTATCCGGAAAAGGATCTGATCGTCTCTCCCCAGCACCGCATCGCGCTATCATCCCCTATTACTCGACGAATGTTCGGTCAGGAGGAGGTGCTGGTACCGGCAAAGCACCTGATCGGATATGCTGGAATCGCCGTCGAGGCAGTGCCTGAAGTCGAATATTTCCACTTCGTCCTGGATCAGCACGAACTCGTTTGGGCAAACGGGGCGCTAACAGAAACCATGCTGGCAGGGCCGATGGCATTAAAGGCGCTTGGAACTGCGCAGTGCCGTGAGCTTGCAATGATCTTTCCGGAGATCGAGATGCCGAGTTTCACGCCTACGCCAGCTCGCCGGATACTCAAGCGGCACGAGAACAGACAGGCACTGCGACGCCATGAGAAGAACCACAAGTGCCTCTACGATGGGGTCAGTGCGAGTTAGATCAGGTTTCGTATATCAGCCGACGGACGACACCGGCAATCAAGTCCATCCGAACTGTGTGCATCGGCTATACTTAACTTGCATCTAAAACATCGAGTAGCGCCAACAGCGGCGTGCCGCCCGCCACCTGCTGTTCCGCGCTTCTCCATATGCTGCGAAACTTCACGTTACCGGACGCAGGACCATCTCTGCTCCGAGCAAGAGCAGGAACAGCAGGAACACCCGCTTGAAGGTGGTGGGGCTGATGCGGTTACGGAGCTTCTGTCCCGCCCACATGCCGAGCCAGGCCGGGCCAAGAGCCAGCAATGACAGCCCTAGCGTGTCCAGAGCGAAAGCCCCACGCGAGCCAAGCGCGACCGCCAGTGCCACCGTTGATACCGTGAATGACAGACCTAAAGCCTGAACCAAATCATTTCGGGATAAGCCGAGAGCTTGCAGATAGGGCACGGCCGGGATGACAAAGACGCCGGTGGCACCGCTGATGATCCCGGTCACCGCACCGACCATTGGCGACAGCATTGGCTCGATCTTGGCCGGAACGGAAAGTTGCCGTGCCAGCAGGGTGTATCCAGCGTAGATCATAAGGGCCACGCCCAGAACAACTGTTGCCGTGCCCGTATCTCCACCGGCAAGCCACCCCGCCCCGAGCATGGTCCCAAAAAAGTTCGCAAGCATCATCGGCCAAAGACGGAAGGCGATGGACCAGAACCATGGTCCCCCCAAAAGCTGCCAGACGTTCGTGACGAATGAGGGCAAGATCAGAAGACTGGCCGCTGCGAGGGGCGATATGAGCGCCCCCAGAATGCCCATTGCAACGGTAGGCAATCCCATGCCGGTGACGCCTTTTACGGCGCCAGCGGCGAAGAAGGTTGCGCCAATCGCAAGGATGAGGGGCACGGAGATGTCGGTCATGCACTTGTGTTACCCTGCTCCAGCGTCGGCACAATGCGGAGATGCCGCATCCAGCATTCGGCTATTCCGAAGGCTGGAAGGGTGATACGGTGCAGCTATGCGATTTGACCTGACAGATCTTCGACTGTTCTTAGCTGTTGCCGATGCCGGCAGCATCACACATGGTGCGGCGGATGTGAGCCTATCCTTGGCGGCAGCTAGCGAACGGTTGCGGGATATGGAAGCAATAGGGGGCGTAAAGCTGCTTGATCGCCAAAGGCGGGGTGTGGTTCCGACCGAGGCCGGAAGTGCGCTGCTTCACCACGCCCGTCAGATATTGCATCAGTTGGCCCAAATGCGGGGCGAGATCGGGCAATATGCCAAAGGGGTCCGCAGCACGATTCGGTTGCTAGCGAACACCGCCGCCATAACCGAAATCCTTCCTTCCCGCCTGGCACCGTGGCTGGCGGCTCATCCGCAAGTCGATATCGAACTGAAGGAGCGCCAGAGCATCGACATTGCTCGCAGCGTTGCCCGAGGGTTTGCGGAGCTAGGAGTTTTGTCAGATACCGCTGACACCACTGGCCTTGAGCTTCATCCATTCGCGACGGACCGTCTTGTGGTGGTGGTGGCGGGGAATCATGCCTTGGCATCAGCGCGGCAGGTCGGTCTTTCCGATCTTGCGGGTGAAGCCTTTTTGTCGCTTGCAGGCGGCGCATTGCAAGACCATCTGAACGCTCAAGCCGCACGCATAGGTCAGCCAATCAGGCCGCGCGTATCGCTGCGAACCTTTTCCGATATTTGCATGATGGCGGGGGGCGGCGTCGGCATCGGGATAGTCCCGGAGACAGCAGCAAGACGCTACCGCAGCGCCATGAACATCGCGGTCATCCGTCTTGCGGAAGATTGGGCAACGCGCCGACTATCCCTTTGCGTGAGGTCACACGGCGAGATTACACCTCTCGCGCGGGAACTGCTTCTTCACCTTCAGAAAGAGTGACGGAGAAAGGTCGCGAAGGTCGGCTATGTTCGCATCACTGCCGCCGTTGGTCTATCGCTTGAACTGCGTAGTCAAGAAAATATTACGATAATCGCTTCTTATCGAGATAAATGGAGATCTTTGCACAGCTCAGGGGGTAGGCTGCAACTGCACCGACTGGCGCGGAGGGCGCCCGCCAAGTATCTGAACAAGCCCGCTGCATGGGCGTTTTTGTATTCGTCAGGGAGTGTCCGATCTTTTGTGTATGACTGATCGGGTCCATGCTTCACCGAAAGGAAGCATGTATGACGATCTCGAAGGAAGTTCTCGACGAATTGCTGAAGGGCGTGGAACGGCCCGAAGACCTGCT
>NZ_JACVAW010000056.1:0-3409 GCF_014851995.1 Paracoccus sp. PAR01 | reverse complement strand
ATCCCGTCCTCGGGCATCATCCGCCCGGTCTGCAGGTAATGCTCGCAGGACCAGGGAAAGCGGGTCGGCTCCAGCAATCCCGGTGCCGCGGCCTCAGCCACGGCCATGGCGGCCTCAAGAACAGGAACGCCGATCCCGTCGCCGGGGATCAACGCAATGCGTTGGGAAGTTCGGATGGTCATATGAGCCTCAGAGATCGATCAGAACGGATTTGGAGCGGCGGTTGGCGTGATAGGCCTCGCGGCCCAGATCCTTGCCCAGCCCCGAGGATTTGTAACCCCCGGTCGGCAGGATATGATCGCGCGAGCGGCCATAGCGGTTGACCCAGACCGTGCCCGCCTGCAGCGCACGGGTGACGCGGATCGCTCGGGACAGGTCACGCGTATAGACCCCGGCGGCCAGACCATAGGTCGGGTGATCGGCCAACGCCAAGGCCTCATCATCATCGGTGAAGCTTTGCAGGGTCAGTACCGGGCCAAAGATTTCTTCGGTCACGGCAGGGTTTTTCTGATCGACGCCGCGCAGCAGCGTCGGCTGATAGAAGAAGCCCGGCCGGTCCATGGAGGCCGCGCCGCAGACCACCTCGGCCCCGTCGCGGATCGCGGCTTGCACGATCTCGTCGACGCGACCCAACTGGCGGGCCGAGATGGCGGGGGAATAGCCGCTGCCCTCCAGCCAGCTGGGACCGGGATTGCGCGGCTGCATCAGGGCGACCAGCTTTTCCGACAGCGCCTCGGCGACCGAGGCATGGGCGATGACCCGGCTGCCCGCGACACAGGCCTGACCGGCATTGAACATGATGCTACCGGCGATGCAGCGCGCCGCCAGATCCAGATCGGCATCGGCAAAGACCACCTGCGGGCTTTTGCCGCCCAGCTCCAGCGTCATCGGCTTGATGCCGGTCCGGGCGATGTTCTGCATGATCGCCGCCCCCGCCAGCGTCGAGCCGGTGAAGCTGATCTTGCCTATGCCGGGATGCCCGGTCAGCGCCGTGCCGGTGACCAGCCCGTCACCCAGCACGACATTGACCAGCCCGGCGGGGATGCCGGCCTGCACCGACAATTCGGCCATGCGCAGCGTGGCAAAGGGGGTCATCTCGGACGGTTTCAGCACCACGGCATTTCCTGCCGCCAGCGCTGGCCCCAGCTTCCATCCCGCCATCGAGATCGGAAAATTCCACGGCGTGATCGCGCCGACGACGCCGTAAGGTTCATCCATGATCATGCCCAGCTGATCGTCGCGGGTCGGGACCAGCGCGCCGCCCTCCTTGTCGGCCAGTTCGGCAAAGAAGCGGATCTGCTCGGCGGTGACGGCGATGTCGATGCCGGGGATCTGGCTGATCAGGCGGGTCGAGGCCACGGATTCCAGCCAGGACAGTTCGGCGGCATGGGCCTCGATCAGGTCGGCCCAGGCATGCATGGCCCGCGTGCGGTCGCGGGGCTGGCAAGCACCCCAGCCGGAATCCCGCTGCGCCTTGGCCGCGATGGCCACGGCACGGTCGACCATTTCCGCATCCGCGACCGGGATCGCCCCCAGCGGCTGGCCGTCCGAGGGTCGGGTCAGCGGCAGAATATGCTCGGCTTCGATATAGGCACCGCCAATGAAATGGCCACGAGGCAGGGCGGCGGCATTGGGGTCAAAGGGCAGGTTCATGGCGCTTTCCCTGATGGTTATTCGCGGTCAGCCTAGTCCCGCCCGCGCCGCAGAAGTCATTTCCCGACCCACAGGCGCAGCCGATCTTGCCGAAGCCGGACGCAGACGCGGCATTCCATGCTGCGGCAGGATCGGGCCACACCCTTGCCCGCGCCCGGCAGGGAATTGCGCCGCCACGCGCCGCTTCGGCAGAAACTGGCGCTGAAAATCGGCAGGATGGCCGGGTAATCCAAACTCTGAGTCCGCCATGTCCCCCGAAGCCATCCTTGCCGATCTTGTCGCCTGCGCCGACCTGCCCGGAGGCTCGAATGCCTCGGTGGCGGGGTGCGTGCAGCATCATCTGCGCCGCGCCGGGCTTGATCCCGTGGTGCTGACCGGCCCCGAGGGCGACCGGGTGAACATCCTTGCCACGATCGGTCCGCGTGACGTGCCGGGGGTGATCCTGTCGGGGCATATGGATGTGGTCTCGACCGAGGGGCAGGTCTGGGCCTCGGACCCGTTCCGGCTGACCGCGCGCGACGGCAGGCTCTACGGGCGCGGGACCACCGACATGAAGGGCTATCTGGCCTGCATGCTGGCGATGATCCCCGAACTTCAGGCCGCCGGGCTGCAGCGCCCGGTCCACCTTGCCTTTTCCTATGATGAGGAGATTGGCTGTCGCGGTGTGCCCCACCTGATCGCGGCGTTGCCCGGCCTGATCGCGCCACCCGCAGCCTGCATCGTGGGCGAGCCCTCGGGGATGCGGCCGGTACTGTCGCACAAGGGCAAACAGGCGACCGCCTTGGTGCTTACGGGACGCGCGGCCCATTCCTCGCAGCCCGAGGCCGGGTTGAACGCGAATTACGCCGGGGCCGAGATCCTGCTGGCCATCCGCGACCTGAATGCGCGGCTGGCTGGCGAAGGCCCCTTTGATTCGCGGTTTTCTCCGCCCCATTCCACGGTGGTTGCGGGGGTGGTGCGGGGCGGCACGGCGGTCAATATCATTCCCGACCGCTGCGAGATCCAGTTCGAGGTCAGGACGATCCCCGGCGATGATCCGGCGGCGATCACCGCGCATGTGATCCAAGCGGCGCGCGCGCTGGTCCCCGACCGGGCCCTCTCGGCCTCGCATCATGAGCTAAGCGCCTATCCGGCCCTGCCGCCAGGGGACGATCCGCAATTGGCGGACCTGTTGACCCGTTTGACAGGACATGAGGCACTGCAATCGGTCAGCTACGGCACCGAGGCAGGCCTGTTCGACGCCGCGGGTATCCCCGCCATCATCTGCGGCCCCGGCGAGATCGCCCGCGCGCATCGCCCGGATGAGTTCATTCTGCCCAGCGAACTGGCCGAATGCTGCGCCATGATGCGGGGGCTGGCCCGGCATTTGTCTGCTGGCTAGGGAAGCGCGTTGAGGTTGAGCAGCGCTTGTCCGGCATATGGTCAATTTGCCTGGGGGTAACGGTCGTTGCACCAACCAAAGTCGACGCGCGTTCGGCTGGAGGCTAATTAGCACTGCGGGACGGACGCTCTGTCGGCACCGGCATTTCGGGTGAGTAGCAAGCTGGTCCGATCGCGGACTCGGGTGCTGAATGCTCCGAGCAGTCAGCTGACTGGTTGGACCAGATGTGGCCTGAACAGCTTCTGGAAGACGATCGAGACGATCCGCAAGATCTATGTGGTGATCGAGTAAGCATCGCTTTCTGGAAACCAACGGGCGCCGTCTCTCCACGGCGCCCGTTTTCTTTCTTGCCCAAATATCCCGGGGGGACGCCAC
>NZ_JACVAW010000055.1:0-3971 GCF_014851995.1 Paracoccus sp. PAR01 | reverse complement strand
GCCTCACACCGCCCATGGCGGGAAGCCGCCCGCCGTGGTCTACTTCAACAGCATCGAAACTGATCGGCAGGCGCAGGCAGTAGCTTAAATCAGCCGGAAATCTGTCCAAGGAACGGGGAGTAGCTCACAATGCGACCTGGATGCTCATGCCATCCCCACAAGCTGGACGCAAAGCCGGTTCGTCTCTCGCTTGGAGAGGGGCGCAAAGGCCCCGGCGCTGGTCGCGATGTCAGCTTCGGGCAGATGGTCGAACCCATTGCTGAGACGCAGCCAGAGCCGCAGGCCTGCGATCATGGTCGCCCTTTACTGCGCGGCCTCCACGATAAGATCGGCCACGGCCTGGGGCTGGGAGACCATCACGACATGGGAGGCCCCCTCGACCACCACGGTGCGTTTCGAGCCGGCGCGCTCGGCCATGAAGCTCAGGGCCTGCGCGGGGATGTTCTTGTCGCCGTCACCATAGACAAAGAAGGAAGGCAGCGATTTCCATGCGGGCTCGCCGGACTTCTCGGTCAGCGCAGCTTCGGTGATCGGACGCTGGCCCACGGCCATCAGTGCCGCATCCTCGGCCGGAACATCATGGGCAAACTGGTCATGGAACTTTGCCTGATCGATCGAAAGCTCGACCCCGCCCCCGGCCAGCTTCACCGGCGCAGCCAGCGCCTGCCCAAGGGTGCCGCCGGGGAACTTTCCGGCCAGCTCGGCCGCCGCTTCGCCGGCATCGGGCGCAAACGCCGCCACATAGACCAGCGACTTGACGTTGTCGTGCCCGTTCGCGGCGGTCGAGATGACCTGCCCGCCATAGGAGTGCCCGACAAGCACGACCGGCCCCTCGATGCCGTCAACGACGCTGGAGACGTAGGCCGCGTCGCCTGCGACGCTGCGCAGCGGATTGGCCGCGGCGACGACCTTGTAGCCATCCTTCTGCAGGATTCCGATCACGCCGTTCCAGCTCGACGAGTCGGCAAAGGCGCCGTGGACGAGAACGACCGTGGGCTTGGGTGATTGGGCATAGGCGGTTCCGGACAGCAGGGCACCGGTAACGGCAACAGCGGCGGCGAGTTTCGACATGATTGGTTTCCTCGTAGGTGATATGGGGGATCGGGTTTGCAGGTGGTTCAGGCGCGGATGAACGCCAGGACATCGGCGTTGAAACGGTCGGCCTCGGTTTCTGCCAGCCCGTGCGACCCGCCGGGATAGATTTTCAAGGTCGCATCCGCGACGATCTCGGCCGCACGATGGGCGGATGCCGCAATCGGCACGATCTGGTCGTCGTCGCCGTGGATGATCAGGGTGGGTCGGTCGATCCGCTTCAGGTCTTGCGTGTAATCGACCTGCGAGAACTCGTGGATGCAGTCGTACTGGCCCTTGATGCCGCCCTGCAGGCCGATCCGGCGGAAGTTTTCGCGCAGACCCTCGTTGCTGGCGACGCCGTCGCGGTTGAAGCCGTAGAAGGGGACGGTCAGATCGAAGAAGAACTGCGAGCGGTTCTTTGCGGTGTTGGCGCGAATTTCGTCGAACACGGCCAGAGGCGTGCCGTTCGGGTTTTCCGGCGTCTGCAGCATCAGCGGCGGGACTGCGCCGACCAGAACCACCTTGGCGACACGTTCGGTGCCATGGCGACCGATGTAGCGCGAGACTTCGCCGCCGCCGGTCGAATGGCCCACAAGGATCACATCACGCAGATCCAGCGCCTCGATCAGCTCGGCCAGATCATCGGCATATTGGTCCATGTTGTTGCCGGCGAAGGTCTGGTCCGAACGACCATGGCTGCGGCGGTCATGGGCGATGACCCGGAAGCCGTTCTGGCTGAAGAACAGCATCTGCTGATCCCAGGCATCAGACGACAAGGGCCAGCCGTGGGCGAACAGGATGGGCTGGCCAGTGCCCCAGTCTTTGAAGAACAGGCGCGTTCCGTCGGCGGTGGTGAAGTCGGTCATGTTAGTCTCCCCGGTCAGTTTCGTTTGTGCACAATCAATTGGTGTACGGTGTATATGCCGATGATTCGGCCTCCTGTCAATCGCTTGCAATTCAATCGTGCACGAATTATTTTTGTCATGAAAGGAGACTGCCATGACTGAGACCGCAGGCACCCCGGATCATGTCGCGCCCCAAGTGACGGACATGCTGTGCTTTTCCATCTATTCCGCCGGACACGCCTTCACGCAGCTTTATCGCCCGCTTCTGGGCAAGATCGGGCTGACCTATCCGCAATACCTCGTCATGCTGACACTGTGGCGACGGGACGGTCAGAACGTGAAAGAGCTGGGAAACACCCTTTTCCTTGACTCGAGCACGCTCACGCCACTGCTGAAGCGTCTTGATGCAGCGGGACTGATCACCCGGAAACGAAACCCCAAGGACGAGCGCGAGGTGCTGCTGACCCTGACGGAGGAAGGCCGCGCGCTGCAAAGCGAAGCCGCCGACGTCATGAAGTGTGTCGAGGACGCGCTCGCGCTTAACGGCGAAACGATCGACGCCATCAGGGCCTCGGTCGACGATATCAGGGACAGGCTGCAGGGCAACCGGGAGTAAGGTAGGGTGAAGGTACGGGTCGCTGCGGATAGGGCTCGCCTTCAGCGAAATCTCCCCCGGCCTTGGCGCATCGAAACCGCGGTGACGTACAATGGAGCTTCTCTGTGCGGCGAGCGGAAGCACCTGATCGAACGACGGGCGAACTGCCGCCTACGCCCGAAATCGTGAGGGGCAGAAAACGATGCGCGCGCGTTATATCCCGTCGACATATTCAGGAGCATGAACATGGCGCTCACATCAAAATATCTGGCCGCAGCATTGGTGCTCGCCACGCTCGGCGTCGCACCGGTGGCGGCAGATCCCGGAAACGGGAAAGGCCATGGCGATGGCAACGGAAAGAAGAACGCGCAGAAGCACGAGGATCGTGGTCGTCACAGCGATCGTGCAAGGGCGAATTATGTTGCCGATTGCCCGCCCGGTCTTGCAAAGAAGAACCCGCCATGCGTTCCGCCCGGACAAGCCAGGAAATACGGAAACCGGGTCGGCGACACTCTTCGCATCGGGGATTACATCGTCGTTCGGGACCCAAGCCGCTATGATCTGGAGCGGCGGCGCGGATGGGAGTATTACCGCGATGACGACCGGATCTACCGCGTAGACAGCGGCACCAGAAAGGTGCTGGCGGTCATGAACGTTATCGATGCCTTTACCAACTGAGGGGCTTTGTTGCGCAAAGAACGATGGGATTCATCTCGTGAATCCAGTGTGGTAGCTGGTCTACATGAGCAGACCGATCCCGCCGAAGTACAAGACCAAGAACTGGCCGACCTACAATGAAGCCCACAAGCCGCGCGGCTCCCTGACGATCTGGTTCGATCCGGACATGGCGTGGGTGCCGCCGCCGACCGGCGAGCCGCGAAATACAGCCTCAGTATAGCGACGCCGCGATCCAGACCTGCCTTACGATGAAAGTGCTGTTCGGCATGGCGCTTCGTCTGACGACCGGCTTCGTCGAGAGCCTGTTGCGCCTGGTCGGCCTCGAGTGGACGGTGCCGGATTTCAGCACGCTGAGTAGGCGCCAGAAGACCCTGGCCGTCCGCATTCCCTACCGTGGCTCGCCGGGGCCGCTGAACCTGCTGATCGACAGCACCGGCATCAAGGCCGAGGGCGAAGGCGAGTGGCATGCCCGCAAGCATGATGGCGGGAAACGCCGCCTTTGGCGCAAGATCCACATCGGCGTGGATGAACAGACGCTGGAGATCCGAGCCATAGAGGTCACAGGGAGCCGTGTGGGCGACGCCCCCGTCCTGCCCGAACTGCTGGACCCGAGACAACATTTACGCAACTCAGCCTGTTTTCGATCATGCTCATCGGGCTGTGGCTGATACTACGTGGAGCATCGCGAAGCGCAGGGCTTATTGCATCAAGAGCGCCCCTCGTGCGTCCTGTCGTGGCCGGGGATGGATCCGCGCATCATCACCATCAGGACAATGTTC
>NZ_JACVAW010000054.1:0-4036 GCF_014851995.1 Paracoccus sp. PAR01 | reverse complement strand
TCTGGTTTTTTTGGATCCAGTTTTTGACATTTTGGGGTGTTGTGCGACCGCTTCGGGGTCCGTGTTGGGTGACGGAGCGGGAGGCGGCGGCGACGGCGAAGGTCAGGGTGTCTTGCAGGGTCCAGCCCTGTTCCAGCCCATGGACCAGAGTGCCGCCGAAGGTGTCGCCGGCACCGGTGACATCGGCGACCTCGACCGCATAGCCAGCCGCGGTGAACAGGGTGCCGCCCTGCAGGGCGGTGGCGCCCTCGGCGGCGGCGGTGCGGATCAGGGTGCGGATTTGGTTTTGCTCCATCCAGACCTGCGCGCAGTGGATTTCGTCCTGACCGAAGGTATTGCGGAAGCCGGTCTGGTTCATGATCACGACCTCGGCCCCCTGCAGATAGGGCAGGTCGGCATCCGTCGCGCCACCGACATCCAGATCGAAGACCAGCTTGCGGCCATGGGCGCGCAGATCGGCCAGCAATTCCGCCTGCGCCAGAACCTGACCGTCGATCTGCGCATGCAGCCGCCGCACCCGGTAGAGCGTGGTGTAAAGATAGCCCGGCGCGCGCAGGGCGGCCATGGTCTGGGGCGGCAACCACATTGGCTGCTGGCCCATCTCGACGGTCAGGACGATATGTTCGCCACCGACCAGGAAGATGAAGTTGCGCGATTCCGGGATCGCGGGATCGCGCAGCATGTGGCGGGTCGCCACCTGATGCGCGGCCAGATCCGCGATCAGCCGCTCCGAGAGCGGACTGGCATTCAGCAGCGAGATGAACTCGGGCCGCCCGCCGAAACCGGCATGGACCACGGCGGCATTGGCGATCGAGCCACCGGCCTCGGATGGCAGTTCGGTGACGAACCCCTTGTCGGCGGGACCCGGCCAGCGCTCGGCGGTGTAATATTCGTCCAGCGCGACATCGCCGATGAAGAACGCGGTCATGGGCGGACCTCGACCGGGCCGGCATCCGGGGCGACCCAGGGGTCGGGACCCAGCCCGCAGATCGCCATCCAGTAATAGGCGGCCGGCCCGTCCAGCCCGCGGCAGGCATCGTGCCAGACATTGCGGTTCATGACCGCGACCTGACCGGGCTGGATGACAAAGGCGCGGATTGCCGCGGCATCGGGCGCGTCGGCCGCCGAGGGCGGGGCCACGGCCAGGACGATGGGCGCGCCCGCGCAGAACAGCGCCTCCTCGGTCAGGGGGTGGCGCTCCATCTGGCGGCAGGTCCAGGGCGCGGCGGGGGCACGGGTCATGCCCAGATGCCCGCGCCCGTCGATCAGCGGCGGCAGGGTGAAGCCGTCGAGCCAGTCCGGCCCTTTCGTCAGCCGGACATCCGGCCCGTCCACGCCAAGGTCATGGACGCGACCGAAGGCGGCAAAACCCGCAGCGGTCAGGGGTTCCGGGGTGACATGGCTCATGCGTAGGCGCTCCGCGCGGCATGGACGGTGGCCATGAAGGTCGCGACATGGTCGGCGCAGACCCGGCCGGTATCCTTGTGGGTGTCCTTGAGCCAGCTGCCGACGATCACGCCATCGGCGGCCTCCATCTGCGCGGGCAGATTGGCATTGGTCACGCCCGCCCCGATGAACAGCGGCACGTCGCCGCCGGTGGCGGCGCGGAAGCGCGCAACCTTGGCCAGATCGGTTTCCTGACCCGTCGCATCCGAGGTCACCACCAGCCCGTCGCAGCGCGCCGCGCCCAGTTGCACGTCGCCGGCCTCGTCCCGGCCGGACAGGACCGGCTGATACTTGAAGCGGACGCCGCCCAGCAGCAGCGCCGGAACGCTGGCCCGCTCGGCCGCCAGATGCGCGGCAAAGGCGTCGTCCTGTTCCGGGGGCAGATGGCCGCAGACGGAATCGATCTGGATGAAGGCCACCGGATAGCGCCGGGCCAAGGCAAAGGCGCGGTCATTGTCGCGCAGCATGTTGACGCCGATGCGCGGCCCCAGATCCAGCCCCATCAGCCGGTCCAGCACGCGTTCGACATCCTCGGCCCCGCCGAAGTAATTTTCCACGACAAGGCCGTCGATCCCTGCCCCGGCCATGATCCGGGCTTCCTCAAGGGCCTGCGCCAGCTTCGATTCCGGATCGTTCCCGGCCAGATGCAGCATGCCCAGAATGGGGCATCTGACTGCAAACACGCTTGCAAGCGCCGTCATATCACTTCTCTCCTATGCCCTGCGGGGCTGGATTCTGGCCCCATCGGGTTGAAAAATTCATCTCGACGCGGGGCGAATAGACGATCGAGGTCCGCTCGACCTCGCGCCCTTCCGCGTCCAGCACCTCGCCCGAGGCGCATAGATAGCCGGCGATCGCCGGGTCCTCGCCAAAGACCTCGGACAGAAGCGCGCTTGGCGGCACGACGCGCAGGCTCAGTTCCGAGCGCGCGGGATGGCGGTCGTAATCGCGGCGAAGCACCTCATAAAGCGACAGCGCGGCGAAATCGTAGCGCTCGATCCCCGGATAAAGCCCCAGCGGCAGCCAGGAGGTATCAAGGTTCATCCAGGTGACGCGACTGCCATCGTCCAGCCCGCGGGCACGGGTCAGGATCAGGGTGCCGTCCTCGATCCGGTGGCCCAGAACGCGGGTGACCGGGCGCAGCCCCTTGGAGCGCGCCAGATCCGAGAAGCTGCCGAAATTCCAGACGCTGTGGGTGACCGGGCGATGGGTGACGATGGTGCCGCGCCCGCGTTCCTTGCGCACCAGCCCGTCGCGTTCCAGCAGCGCCATGGCATTGCGCACCGTGGTGCGCGCGATCGACAGCCGGTCGCGCAGCTCGTTCTCCGAGGGAAGGATCCCCCCCTCGGAATAGGCACCCGACAGGATGGCCGCCCGCAAGGCCTGATGCAGTTGCCGGTAAAGCTGCTCGCCCGAATAAAGGTCAAGGCGGATCGACCCCAGCGGGTCTTCGCGGCTGCCGGTCTGGTCTTGCGGTGCGTCACTCATCGGATCTGCTTCTGCTCAGGGGGTTGCGCCATTGACGACGAACTTGTCGACCTGGCCGACAGTCAATTGATAGCGTTCGACAATCTGCTTGTAGCTGCCATCCGCCAGCATGCCGTTCAAGGCCGCAAGCACCGCATCGCGCAATTGCGGATTGTCCTTGGCGAAGGCGATGCCATAGGGGTTCTGTTCGCCCGGCTCACCCAGCTGATAGAACTTGCCCGGCTCGGTCAGCGCCAGATCGGCCAGCCCCTCGACCCCGATGACCGAGGCCTGCGCCCGGCCCAGCCGCATCTGCATGATATGTTCGGCCTGGGTGGCGATCTGGATGACGTTGAAGGGCTGGTCCGCCGGGCAGGTTGCCTTGCCGGTCTCTTCGGCCCAGGTCACCCAGCTGGTGCCGGTGGCGACGGCGATGGTCTTGCCGCACAGGTCCTTCAGCGCGCCGATCTCGGCCTTGTTCTCGGCGATCGCGTAGAACACGTTGCCGGTGATGAAATAGTCGATGAAATCCAGCTGCGCGCGGCGCTCGACCTTGTCCGAGAAGGCGCTGATCAGCATGTCCGAGCGGTCGGTGACGATCTGCGGGATCAGCTGGGGGAACTCGACATTGGTGAACTCGACCTTCAGGCCCAGCCGCTCGCCGATGGCGCGCGCCAGATCCATGTCGAAGCCCTTCAGCTCATCCGAGCCGGGATCGGTGAATTCCATCGGCGGATAGGCCAGGCTGGTCACCACCTTGAGCACGCCGGCCGAGGCAATGTCCTGCGGCAGCAGCGCGGCGGCCTTGGGGTCGGTCTCGGCCAGGGCCGGTGCGGCCAGCGCCAGGGTCAGGGCCAGCGCCGGCATGGCCCGGCCAATCGCCGTCTTCGAAAGCATCATGGGATCACTCGCTGTTGGAAGTTGTTATCGTTGGGGTCTCGGTCAGGAACCTGGACAGGAAGGCGCGCACGCGCGGGTCCGCAGGGTCGGACAGCACGGATTGGGCCGGGCCGCATTCGCGGACCTCGCCATCGATCATCACCACGACGCGGTCGGCGACCTCGCGGGCAAAGCCGATCTCATGGGTGACAACGATCATCGTCGTCCCGGAAGATGCAAGGCG
>NZ_JACVAW010000053.1:0-4994 GCF_014851995.1 Paracoccus sp. PAR01 | reverse complement strand
TCTTGCCGATAGCCCGGTCCAGAAGGTCGAAAAGGTCAATGACAAGATCCAGATCGCCCCGGCAGATCCCGGCGTGGTCTATGTCCCGACCTATGACAGCAATGTGGTCTATTCGACCCCGATCCCTGCCTCGACTACGCCCAATTACCACTATGGCTACAATTACGGCTATGACGACGGCACCGACTGGGACGACATCCTGGTGACCGGCGGCGTGCTGCTGGGCGGTGCGGTGATCCTTGACGAGATCTTCGATGATGACGATTGGGATGGCTGGGATGTCGATGACGATATCGACTGGGATCGCGGCGACATCACCATCGATCGCGGTGACCGCAATATCGAACGAGGCGATATCAATATCGACCGCGACAACGTCAATATAGACCGCGACCGGATCGGCGGCGGCGAACGGGTCAGTATCGGTGCAGCCGATCGCACTCAGATTGACCGGAGCGACGCACGTCAGGCCGTCGGTGAGCGGGCAGGTAACCGGCCGAACCAGAAGCCGCTGGCCACCCCGGCAAGCCGCGATGCCGCCAAGAAAAAGATCGAGGCCCGCAAAGCCTCGGGGGCGCAGCCCGCCAACCTCAAGGCCGCCAAGAAAAAGACCGGTCAGGCCGCCGCCAACCGCAAGCAGCCGGTGCGGCAGGCCAAGCCCGCAGCCAGTCGGCCAAGCGCGGGCGCACGCCCCTCGGGGCAGCGCGCGAGCCAAGCGTCGCGGCCATCGGCGCAAAAGATGCCCAAGGCACGCGCCACCCAGAGCCGTCCAAACGCGTTCAAGAAATCAAGCGGGCCACACCCCTCGGCAGCCAGCCAGCGCGGGCGCAGCAGCATGGGCGGACACGGTGGCGGTCGGGGAGGAAGAAGATGAAACGCATCATTTCCACACTCGCCCTGCTCATCGGCACGGCACCGGGTGCCTGGGCCGCGCCGCAATATTTCGACACGCCCGAGGCCGCGGTCACGGCACTTGTCACGGCACTTGAGGCCAAGGACAAGGCGGCGGTCCTGCAGATTTTCGGCCCCGAGGCCGAAGACGTGGTCTCAACCGGAGACGCCGAAGAGGATCGCGTGGTTTGGCGCGAATTCCTTGACGACATGCATGCGATCCACCGGCTGGAACCCGCGGGCGACGGCCGGATGACGCTGCTGGCCGGGCGCGAGATGTGGCCCTTTCCCGCCGATCTGGTCAAAGGCGACACCGGTTGGAGCTTTGACGCCGAAAGCGCGCGCGAGGAGGTTTTGGCACGGCGCATCGGTCGGAATGAGCTTGAGGTCATCGGCCTGCTGCGCCGCGCCCATGAGGTTCAGGCAAGCTTTCGTCAGACCGATTATGACGGGGACGGGGTAATGGAGTTCGCCGCGTCGATCCTGTCCACGCCGGGCCAGCATGACGGGCTTTTCTGGGCAGACGACCCCGACTCGCCGCCCAGTCCCTTTGACGAAAGTCTTGCCCGTGCCAATTTCACCGGCTTCAGCAGCGATGGAGAGGACCGGGAACCCGAACCCTATGAGGGCTACTATTTCCGCATCCTTCAGGGTCAGGGTCCGGCGGCACCCGGCGGGGCCTATAGCTACATGGTCAATGGCAACATGGTTTCAGGCCATGCCATCGTGGCCTATCCCGCGGCCTATGGCGACAGCGGCATCATGAGCTTCATCGTGGCCGAACCCGGCATCGTCTATCAGACCGATCTGGGCGAAGACACGCTGGAAAAAGCCGTAAAGATTGAGCTTTTCGACCCGACCGAAGAATGGGTACCTGTGGAATGACGGATCATTTCACAGGTGGTGCGGCATAGAAGGTCAATGCCCGCAGAAAGGTCATACACCTCCCGCCCCATCTTCCCGAGAAACAATCGGTCGGACCAACACGACAGTGTTCCGCCAATCAGGCCGGAGAGCGGGCTTTGACACATGTTTCAATCGGCCTGTGGGGCATCGTTCAGCTTGATGATCCCTTCGGGTGACGTGATCAGAATTTCCACCTCGCGCCCAGCATCAGGGCGCTCAGGTCGTGATACTCCGCCCCGGTATCGCCGTCGAACTCATATTCACGGTAGCCCAGATATGCCTCGAGGTTGTAGTCGTCGAAGCCCTGCACCGCCTGCACGCCCCAGGATTTGGAATCCGAGCCCGAGACGACATAGTCATTGCCCTCGAAATAGTCGATCGAGACCGCCGTGCTGCCCTGCGCGATCACCTCGCCCAGCCAGCCCAGCTTCACATAGCCGTAATTGCCGCTGTCATCCTCGCCATCGCCCATGGCCAGAGTTGCATTCAGCCCGGTCGGACTGTGCACCACCGAGGTCGAGGCCACCAGCTGCTCGGTATCGCCGTCATCGGAATCCTTCCAGGCATAGCCCAGCCCCGCATCGGCCTTGATGACGTCGCCTTCATAGCCATAGCGAAGGGCGATATCGTAATAGGTGGCATCATCACCCGAGACGAGGATTTCTTCGCCGTAAGCCGCCGAGCCCATGAAACCGTTGTATTTCGGGGTATCATAGCGGATGCGGAAGCGCCTTGCGCCGTCGAAATCCTTGAACGCATCGCCCACCGAGATACCCGACAGCGCGTCTGCATCTCGGAATTCGTAGCTGCCGGCGGCATCCGGCAGGTTGACATAGCCGGCAAGGCTGGTGCCGGAATTGTCGATCTCGGCCACGCCATCGGTCGCCATGCTGCCCTGACCCAGCCAGATCGCGCCGAAATTGCCGGAATAGACCCCCTCGAACTTGCGCAGGTCGGTCCGTTGCCAGTCGATCCAGTCGCCGTCGTCATGCTGGCTGGTCTCTGAGGTGGACCTGAAGCCCAGACCGGTCTCGATGTTGAAGCGCAGCTTGTTCTCGCCCATCGGGACATCGATCCAGAAGCCGAGGCGACTGATCGAATTGCCGTTGTCGACGAACTCGTCATAGGATTGCACCCCGTCATCGACGCGCTGATAGGTCATGTTCAGCTGCCCGTAAAAGGTCGCCGTCGCGCCCGTGGGATGGGTGAAGGTCAGGTCCTCGGACCAGACAGGCATCGCGGCAAGGCACAGTCCCGGCGCGACGATCATGATCTTGGTCTTCATGTGTCATTCTCCGATTCTGGTTCAATGTCCTTTCAGGACAAGGGTCTGGATCGGCAGCAGAATGGCCTGAATGCGCAGGATCAGCGCATGCACCAGCCCCACCGTGTCGATCGCATGCAGGGTAAAACGCTGGAAGCCCCCGAGATGGGGATCGTCCAGCCTGTCGTGATTGCTGGTATAGGCATTGGCGATGCAGGTCGCACCCTGCGGCAACCCGTCTAGCGCGCCTTCGAACAGCGGCTCCATGATTACGGTGATCGTGCCGCCCTGCACCAGATTTTGCATGTCCATCAGTTGATCGGTCGGCCGGATCTGACCGGCGGCGATCACGTCCTGAACTTCGGTCACCACCATCGGAATCACCTGCCACGGCTTGGCGGCGCAGGTGACTTCGCCGATCATGCCGGGTTTCATTACCTGGGATTCAATCTGGCCAAAACCGGCGATCAGACCGGTGACCTGCCGCTGCGGCACCAGGATACCCGCTGGGCGCAGCATCGGGTTGACCACATCGCCGGGCCGCAATGCGAACTGCTGGACGATCCCGTCGGTGCCTGCCAGCACAAGCGTCTTGTCCAGCTCGACCTGCGCTTCGTGCAGGGCGGCTTCGGCGCTGGCCTTGCGGGCAGGCAGTTGGAATTCGACCTGGGCCTTCAGCGCATCCCGCGCGGCGATGGCGGCATCGACCATGCCCTGTTGGGTTTCGACCTGCACCTGCGCACGCTCGACATCGCGGCGGGCGACGGCGCTGGAGTTCTGCTTGAGCAGGGCATTGCGGGTCTCATATTCGTCCGTGGCTTGCGCCAGCATCCCCTGAGCCTGCGCGATGCGGCCATCCGCCTCGCGGACCTGGATCTGCGCGACCTTCAGCTCGGCCTCGATTTCGGCCAAGGCGCGGCGGTCGGTCTCAACCGCGGCGCGCTGGCTGGTATCGTCCAGCCGGAACAGCGGATCGCCCTGTTTGACGCTTTGGTTGATGTCGACAAAGGTCTCGGCCACCCGGCCATTGGTTTCCGGCAGGATGGTGACCGTGCGAAAAACCGAGGTCGCGGATTTGGTCGAGGGGTGGAAATAGAAGATCGCGGTGATCAGGCTGATGGTCAGCAGCAGACACAACACGATGCCCCAGCGCAATTCGTACCAGACGGTGAACAGCGTGATTTCCCGACCAAAGCGTTTGCCTTGGGCAAAGCGGCGATACAGGTAATCGGGCAGGATGGTGACGCTTGAACAAAGCAGCAGTTCCAGCATGGCTCAGACCTCCGCCGGTTTGTCGGCCTCGGCCGTGGGTGCGGGTTCGGGTTCGGGTGGCGCGGGCGGGGCCATGCGGCCCAGTGACTGCGCCATCGAACTGAGCGGCGTGCTGAAATCGGGAACCGGGATCATCGCCAACAGCAGCCCCGCGATCCAGAAGGCATGGTTATGGGTGAACAGCGCGATCAGCGCCAACACGGCGACGATCTCGAACTGCACCTTCTGGCCGCGATGGGCCATGTGCTCGGGCAGGGCGTGCAGTCTAAAATAAAAAACCCCTATCCCAACCACCGCGACGACAAGAAAGATACCGGTCACGATCATGAGCCAGTCAGTCTGCCCCGGCAGGGCAATGTATGGAGGCAGATGTGACACCGCTTCGGGATGCAACAAAGTCTCAGTACGAATCTCGGTCGCCAAGCAGTATGTCCTTTTTACGACTCCGGTTGCCGGCAGCTTACGGGCGTGACCTCAGTCTTAGCGACAATCTGCCGTGGTGCCGAACACAGGTATGTAACTCACTGTTAGTGCGCCGGGGGGCGGCGCAGATGCCTGACACGTCCCGGCCCGGGATCGACCCGGCCGATGGCGCGGGCGATGGCGGCGATCAGATCGGGATGGATCTGACGAAAGGTCAGGTCCTCGACCAGACGATCGC
>NZ_JACVAW010000052.1:0-5389 GCF_014851995.1 Paracoccus sp. PAR01 | reverse complement strand
ACATAAATCGGATTATGCTATTCTAAGGTCTAACCGCAAAGCTAATGTGTCTCACATTGGCAATTCAGTAATGTCACAGTTCCCCGATTGAAGCATCTGGGCCAAAGTCGGAGAACAGGCGTGGGATGGGTGATGATGACCGGAGGTGATCTGAAGCGCATGTCGGTTCTGAAGGACGTCGAGGCCGGGCTGCTGCGCGCGACCGATGCGGCGGCGCTGCTGAATCTCATCCGCGTCAGGGTCGCGGCTCAGCCTATAACCACAAAAAAGTAGAATTGTCGCTGTCTGAGGCGAAGGTCACGCTTACGCATGTCCCGTAGTGGGCGCTCTATCGTTTCCCCCGATATTTTACATATTTCCACGTCCGAGAAGATGCGCCGTGGAACGCCAAGCGTGATGCGCGATTTGCGTGAGCTTTCTGGCCGCTTCGATCTGCGCAAAGGCATCCGCTGCGGTCATTTGTCCCGGCGAGACGGAGGCCAGCGCCGCAGAGCGATGATCCCGTTCCAGAATGGAAAGCTCCCTGGTTGCTCCCTCCAGGTTGGCAAGCGCTGCTTCCATTTCAGGCGAAACGTTCCAGCCGATAGGCGACGCTTGGGCGCTGAGGCCACTTTCCGAGGTGATCGATCTGCACACTGCCTGGGTCTCATACATGGCCTGGACGCAATGTTCGGCAGCGCGCAGGTCACGGGCAACTCTGACCTGTTGTTCCCGAAATTCGTCGGACGCCACCGCTTCCACAAGGCGCGAGGCGTGATCGAGCGCATGCAACATGCTCGTCATGTGTAATCGCTCGGCCTCCGTCTCCGGAGGCTGCTTCAACTCTGTCAGGAAATCTCGCACGCTACTGAGGGCCGCGCCTGCCGCTGCGATGTCCTGTGATGCGCCGCGAGCGTCGCCGCCAAGCGCATCGGAAACTGAGGCGGCAGTTTGCGCGACCACGCCCGCCACGACACGCCGTGCGGTTTCTATTACAATCACCGGGTTCTCGAGAGCACTGGGATCGAGCGCGCGCTCGAGTGCGGTCTGCTTGGAGGGCAATATCCGCTCCACCAGACGCGTAAATCCTGCGGTTACGGGCAGGAGCACGGCAACGCCCACGACATTATAGGCAGTGTGGTAGGCGGCGAGCAGGGTTACCCCATCGACTGACGCCGCGAGCGCTTTCATCAACATGACCGCGAATGGAAAAACGATGATTGCCAAAAGTGCCGCTATGACCTTGAATAGCACATAAGCCAAGGCGAGGCGTTTGGCGGTCGTGCTGGCACCGATCGCTGCCAATGCAGAACTCGTTGCCGTCCCGATATTTTGGCCAATGATCAGCGCGGCGCCTTGCTCCAGACTGACCGCTCCGGCGTAGAAGGCCGAGAGAGTGACGGCGATTGCCGCAGTTGAGGATTGCATGACTGCCGTCATTGCCAAACCGACCCCGATCAGAATCATGAGGCCGATTGACCCCGTGATCCAATCAATTCCCGATGCGCCCAGCACTGCCGGCAGATCGGAAGGTTGCAATCTCTCGGCAAGCCCGCCCATCCCTTGTTGAAGGGATGTTAAGCCATAGAGTACGAGCGCGAAGCCTGCGAGCGCACTGCCTGCCCCCGCGATCCGCGCCCCACCCAACAGTCGTGCCATTGCTCCGATGAAGATCATCGGCAGGGCATAGGTAGAAAGCGAAACCCTCACGCCAATGAGTGCAACAAGCCATCCGGTACCAGTTGTCCCGATGTTGGCACCGAACACGAGACCGAGCCCTTGTGGAAAGGTGAGAAGCCCGGAGCTGACGAGGCCGATTGTCGTCATCGTTACCGCGCTTGACGACTGTACCAGCAGCGTCACTACTGCACCCCAGAAGGCGCCCGAGAGAGGCGTGGCTGCTGCCTTGCTGAGAACTTCCCGCAGCGCGGAACCGGCCAGGGCCTTCAGGCCGTCGGTCATAATCGTCATACCGAGCAGGAACAGCCCGACGCCACCGAGAATGGACATTATGGTCGACATGCAGATATCCGCCTCTGCGTTTGGATAATGAATAATCCGATACTACGACGGAGCGGCTGACCAGCTGCGAATAAAGCGTGATTCCCTGCCGATTGCCAGCTTCTCTGGTGTGTAGGGTCATCAGTTTTTAACCGATCCAATTGAGTAAAACCGCTTCGGCTTCGAAGGCCGAAAATTTATCAATATGGTCGACCCACCCCAGCGCTGCAGGATTGTTTGAGAGCTCCCAATGACTTCGGGACGCGTTGCCCCCGGATAGGCGCTTCCATGTTGATGCAATGGTGTATGGGAGGGAGGACGAGCGAGCGTAGTCGGCCGCCGGTTTTCGGCACGCTCTGACTCTTCACTTAGAAAGGATCGCGTAGAGCTACCCGCAATCTCGGCGCATACCTCCGCGTAGTCGATCGCGCATCGTCAAGAATGACACCGTGAACAGAACACCGGACGGATAGGCCAGGCACTCACCGGTCTGGCTCCTGTGTCATCACCCATCCCGTCCGGCTTGCAATGTCCCGCCAGTGAAAGCCAGTTTCTCACATACACGCGACGACGATGGCGAGCGAGCGTCGAGGCCATCGACAGGTTTATGGGAAGGAAAAGGATCCGGCGCAGCGGCCCCGTATCGTGCGGGAGGCGGAAAACCACGCGACACGGAGCCAGCACCACGGGCGAGGATCAACCCGCCGGCAGCAGCACCTTGTCGATGACGTGGATGACGCCGTTCGACTGAACGACATCGGCGATGGTCACTTTGGCCGTACCGCCGGTCTCGTCGGTCAGCATGACCATCCCGTCCTTCACTTCGGCGGTCAGCTTGCAACCGCCCAGCGTCTCGATCACATGCTTGCCCCCATCATCCGTGATCATCTTCTGCACATCCGCCGCCATGGCCTTGGCACCGACGACATGGCAGGTCAGGACCTTGACCAACTTGTCCTTGTTTTCCGGCTTCAGAAGGGTGTCGACCGTGCCTGCAGGCAGCGCCTCGAAAGCGGCATTGGTGGGGGCGAAAACGGTGAAGGGGCCAGCCCCTTGCAGGGTTTCCACCAGTCCGGCTGCCTTAACAGCGGCGACCAGCGTGGTATGATCCTTCGAGTTCAGGGCGTTTTCGACGATATTTTTGTCAGCGAACATTTCCGCGCCACCGACCATTGGATTGTCCTGCGCCAGCGCAGTCCCGGCGGTGGCAAGGGCGAAGCAACCTGCGAACAGCGCCTTGGTGATCGTGTTCATACGCTTTCCTCCATTGGATAGCCGCCTCGAGATCGACGGACAGGAGAAGACACGGCGGCTGCGCATGGAAAGTTTCATGCCCTCGACGATTACTTTTGAGAACTTCTGTCAATATGTTGATATAGCTTTAAAATAATAGTCATATATCCAGAAGATCGCCGACGGCCACCACTGCGCCAGTCGGCTGGCCGGTGGGTGAACCGCCCGGTGGCTCGAGGCTGATCGCCATCTGCGCGCGTGAGGTCAGCAACGCGCGGAACGCGTCGCTTATCGGTATCCGTACCATCGCCCCCGTCGGGATCACCCCCAGCGAAACCGGGGCGGCGCTGCCCTCGACCACCCACAACTCAAAGACCCGACCCGCGGCGGGTGTGCCCGACATATGGGCCAGGCGGACCGTTCCAGTGCCCGCATCATAGACCGCCATATAATGCACATCGCTCGCCTCGGCGGAAAGTGAGGCCATGACATCGGGAGGCGGCGCCGGTTTTGGCATCAACTGCGGCACGATCAGTGCCAAAAGGAAGGCCGCCATCGCTGTGCCGGCCAAACCGCGCCACAGGGCCAGGCTGGCCCAGAAACCGGGCCGAGGAGCAGGCCCGGCAATCCCGAACAGATGCCGATCCAGCGTCTGCTTTACTCCGGGTGGCAGATCGGCAGGCGCATAGCCGTCGGCCAAAGGCAACAGTCGTTCCTCCCAATCGGCCACCGCCCGCGCGAAAGCCGGGTCCATTTCGGCCCGGCGGGCTAGTGCTGCCAGTTCAACACCCGGCAACACGCCCAGAGCAAACTCGGCGGCCAGAAAGTCATCGCCCCCGTCATCAGAACGGTCGGGTTCCATCGCGCTCATCGCTCCAGACACTCCTTGAGGCGCATCAGACTGCGCCGCAGCCAGGTGCGCATTGTATTCAAGGGCACGTCATGGCGGGTCGCCAGATCGGCATAGCTGTCACCCTCCAGATAGGCGGCACGCACCGCGCTGGCCTTTTCGGGGTCCAACTCCGACATGCAGCCGTTGAGCAGCCGCATTTCACCTGCGGCCACGGCCATTGCCTCGGGACCTGCGGCCGGATCTCGCATCGCCAGTGCTGCCTCATCGATGCCGCCCGTGGTCTCGCGCCTGACGCGCAGAAGGTCGATTGCGTGATGGCGCGCGATGGCGATCAGCCAGGTCATTGGGCTTTGTCCGGTCACGGCGAACCTGTCGGCTTTCAACCAGACCTTGATGAACACCTCTTGCACGGCCTCCTCGGCCTCGGGCCTGTTTCTCAAGATACGCAGGCAGGTGCCGAAGAGTTTCGCCGAGGTAGCGGCATATAGACAGTCGAACGCTGCCCGATCCCGCAGCGCAACCCGGAGGATCAAGCCAGTGACCTCTTCTCGCGCATTGTCGGGCGGCATACCCCCTCCAGAGTGTTCTCCTCCAGAACATGCACTCAGCTCTTGCATATCACAAGAGAAGGCACCCTCCGAACATTGGCCTTTAGCCCGTGTCGGCCTTCCCCTTCATCTGGGGCGGTTCAAGAAAGTCAGGAAATCGCGACCGTTGTTGAGCTTCGCGATATCCCAACCGAGTTGGAGCGCTGAAATCTCCTTCCCGGTAGCATCAGAACCAGTCGGACATTATTGCGGGCACGTTTGCATCGTACCCAAGATTGTCAGACCAGACCAAGTGCTCCACCGCTGAGAAGCACGACAGTCACACCGGCTGCAATCTCGAGTGTGGCTCCGATGACATGCGGGATTCTGGATTCAGCAAAGACTGACAATACGCCGCCGCGCAGGAAGCGTCCCATGAATGCAACAAGCAGGGTAAGGCTGGCCGTGCCCGACGCCATGGCAAAAGCACCGGCAATCCCGGCCTCAAGGATGCCATTTTCCAGGTCAGTACCAAAAGCAGGATTGCACCGCTGCATGGACGTATGGCGATTGCCAGAATGACCGACGCGAGCTCTGGTGCACTGGATGCGGCGGCAATCACCTGCGGCGAGGGAGCGTGAGCATGGCCGCAACTCTCGCAATGTCCATGAACATTGTCCTGATGGTGATGATGCGCGGATCCATCCCCGGCCACGACAGGACGCACGAGGGGCGCTCTTGATGCAATAAGCCCTGCGCTTCGCGATGCTCCACGTAGTATCAGCCACAGCCCGAT
>NZ_JACVAW010000051.1:0-5601 GCF_014851995.1 Paracoccus sp. PAR01 | reverse complement strand
ATGTTTACGCTGAGTGCGTTGGAGTTGGCGCGAGTTCAGTTTGGTTTCACGGTGTCGTTTCACATTGTGTTTCCGGCGATCACGATTGGTCTGGCGAGCTATCTGGCGGTGCTGGAGGGGTTGTGGCTGTGGACGCGGGACCGGGCCTATCTGGATCTGTGCCATTTCTGGTCGCATGTGTTTGCGGTGAACTTTGCCATGGGCGTGGTCTCGGGGCTGGTGATGGCCTATCAGTTCGGGACCAACTGGAGCTATTTCTCGGCCTTTGCCGGGTCGGTGACCGGGCCGCTGCTGGCCTATGAGGTGCTGACGGCGTTCTTCCTCGAGGCCGGGTTTCTGGGGGTGATGCTGTTTGGCTGGAACAAGGTCGGGCCGGGCCTGCATTTCTTTGCCACCGTGATGGTGGCGATCGGCACGCTGATCTCGGCCACCTGGATCCTGGCCTCGAACAGCTGGATGCAGACCCCGCAGGGCTTCGAGATCGTGAACGGCGTCGTGGTGCCGACCGACTGGCTGAAGGTGATCTTCAACCCCTCCTTCCCCTATCGGCTGGCGCATATGACGGTGGCGGCCTTTCTGTCGACGGCGCTGTTCGTGGGGGCGGCGGGGGCCTGGCACCTGCTGCGCGGCAATCAGGACCGCCGCATCCGCAAGATGTTCTCCATGGCGATGTGGATGCTGGTGGTGGTGGCGCCGCTGCAGGTGGTGATCGGCGACCAGCACGGGCTGAACACGCTGCAGCACCAGCCGGCCAAGGTCGCGGCGATGGAGGGGCATTGGCGCAACGAGCCCGGCGCGGGCGTGCCGCTGATCCTGTTCGGCTGGCCCGACATGGCCGCCGAAGAGACCCGCTACAAGCTGGAGATCCCGCGCCTGGGCAGCCTGATCCTGACCCATAGCCTGGACGGCCAGTTCAAGGGCCTGAGCGAATTCCCCCCCGAGGACCGCCCCAATGCCACGGTGGTGTTCTGGTCGTTCCGGCTCATGGTGGGCTTGGGTTTCCTGATGCTGGCCTTGGGCGGCTGGAGCCTGTGGCGGCGCTGGCGCGGCAGGCTTTACGACTGCGGCCTGTTCCTGCGGCTGGCGCTGTGGATGGGGCCTTCGGGGCTGATCGCGATCCTCGCTGGCTGGTTCACCACCGAGATCGGCCGCCAGCCCTGGGTGGTTTACGGGGTGATGCGGACCAAGGACGCGGTCTCGAACCATTCGGCGCCGGTGCTGACGGCGGTGCTGCTGGTCTTCATCGTGATGTATTTCGCGGTCTTCGGCACCGGCATCCGCTACATGCTGAAGCTGGTCGCCAAGGGGCCGCAGACCATTCCCGACCATCCGCATGATCCCGGCCCGCAATCGCAGCGCCCGGCCCGGCCGCTTTCGGCCGCGCCCGACAGCATCGACAGGCAAGGGAGGTAAGCCATGGGTATCGATCTGCCGCTGCTCTGGGCGATGATCATCGGCTTTGGCCTGATGATGTATGTGATCATGGACGGGTTCGATCTGGGCATCGGCATCCTGTTCCCCTTCGTGCGTGACCGCGACGACCGCGACGCGATGGTCAACAGCGTCGCCCCGGTCTGGGACGGCAACGAGACCTGGCTGGTGCTGGGCGGTGCGGCGCTGCTGGCGGCGTTTCCGCTGGCCTATGCGGTGATCCTCAGCGCGCTTTACCTGCCCCTGATGCTGATGCTGGCCGGGCTGATCTGGCGCGGCGTCGCCTTTGAGTTCCGCTTCAAGGCCGACGAGGCGCACAAGCCCTTCTGGGACAAGGCCTTTGCCTGGGGCTCCTATGTCGCGACCTTCTCGCAGGGGCTGGCGCTGGGGGCCTTTATCAACGGGTTCGAGCTGCGGGACGGCAGCTATGCCGGTGGGGTCTTTGACTGGCTGACCCCGTTCAGCCTGTTCACCGGGCTGGCGATGATCCTGGCCTATGCGCTGCTGGGCGCCAGCTGGCTGGTGATGAAGACCGAAGGCGCGCTGCAGGCCCGGATGCGGGAACTGGGCCGGCCGGTGACGCTGGCGGTGCTGGCCACGATCGCGGCGGTCAGCCTGTGGACGCCGCTGGCCCATCCCCAGATCGCGAGCCGCTGGTTCGCGCTGCCGAACCTGATCCTGCTGGCCCCGGTGCCGGCGCTGGTGGTGCTGACCGGTTGGGCGCTGCTGCGGGCGATGCGCCACAGCAGCAGCCACAGCGCGCCGTTCCTGCTGGCGCTGGTCCTGCTGTTTCTGGGCTATAGCGGGCTGGCGATCAGCCTGTGGCCGAACATCATCCCGCCCGGCATCTCGATCTGGCAGGCGGCGGCGCCGCCGCAAAGCATGGGCTTTGCGCTGGTCGGCGCGCTGTTCATCATCCCCTTCATCCTCGCCTATACCGCATGGTCCTATTACGTGTTCCGCGGCAAGGTGAAGGCGGGCGAGGGCTATCACTGATGGCCGCCCCGCAATCCCGGCAACCCCGGCAATGGCTGCGCCGGATCGGCTGGCTGGTGCTGATCTGGGCGGCCAGCGTGCTGGCACTGGGCGCGGTGGCGCTGCTGTTTCGCGGGGTGATGAGCATGGCGGGCATGACCGGCTGACGCGGGTTTTGGCCGAGCGGTGCGCCCGCATTCTTGACTAATTCACTCATGCTTCATAGAGCGGCGCCAATACCGGCTTTTACATGTGGATCGCTCTATGATTATTCGTCTGGCCGCCCTGACGGGCCTGCTTTGTGCCGCGCAACTGCTTCCGGCCATGGCCGATCCGATCACCGTGACCGATGTCGCCGGGCGCGAAGTCACGGTCGAGGCCCCGGCCAAGCGCATCATTCTGGGCGAGGGTCGCCAGATCTACCTGCTGGGCGTGCTGGAACGCGAGGCCCCCTTCGCCCGCGTCGTCGGCTGGCGGCAGGACCTGCTGGAGGCCGATCCCGACACTTACGCCAAATATGCCGCGAAGTTCCCCGAGCTGAAGGAGCTGCCGACCTTTGGCGGCTTCAAGGACGGCACCTTCGACGTGGAACAGGCCGCGGCGCTGAAGCCCGACCTGATCCTGATGAACCTCGAATCCAAGGCCGCGACCGAGGATGCGGGCTATGACAAGAAGCTGGGCGCGCTTGGCATTCCGATCGTCTATGTCGATTTCCGCGAAGACCCGATGGCCCATAGCGTGCAGTCGATGCAGATCATGGGCCAGCTGACCGGGCATGAGGACAAGGCGGCCGAATATGTCGACTACGTCCATGACCAGATGGCGCGCGTCACCGATGTCATCGCCAAGGCCGAGATCCAGCGCCCCAAGGTCTTTGTCGACCGCGCCGGCGGCTATTCGGACGATTGCTGCATGACCTTCGGCAATGGCAATTTCGGCGAATATGTCGAGATCGCCGGCGGCACCAACATCGCCAAGGACATCCTGCCCACCACCTTCGGCACGCTGAACCCCGAACAGATCATCGCCGCCAATCCCGATCAGGTCATCGTCACCGGCGGCAACTGGGAGGCCTATGTCCCCGGCGGCGCCTGGATCGGCGTCGGCCCCGGCGCGGATCTGGATCTGGCCCGCACCAAGCTGCAGGCGCTGACCACCCGCACCGCGATGACCGGCATCACGGCCGTCAAGACCGGTCAGGTCCATGCGATCTGGCACCAGTTCTATGACAACCCCTATTACTTCGTCGCCGTCCAGCAATTGGCCAAATGGATCCAGCCCGAGCTGTTCGCCGATCTCGACCCCGAGGCGACGCTGAAGGAACTGCACGAACGCTTCCTGCCGGTCGATTACACGCCGGGCTACTGGGTCTCATTGAATGACAAGTAAGGCGGACATTGCCGAAGTGTCCCAGGGGCGCGATTTCTATCGCGCCCTTGTGCTGCGTCGGCAGATCATCCTTGTGGGTCTTGCGCTGGCGCTGATGTTCAGCATCTGCGTCGATCTGGCGCTGGGACCGGCGCGCTACTCGCTGGGGCAGGTGCTGCAGGCGCTGATCTGGCCGTCGCAGGTCGAGGATCAGGTCCGCGTCGTGCTGTGGCAGATCCGGATGCCGGTGGCGCTGATGGCCGCGGTGGTCGGCGCCAGCCTGTCGATCGCCGGCGTGCAGATGCAGACCATCCTGAACAACCCGCTGGCCAGCCCCTTCACCCTGGGGATCTCGGCCGGGGCAGGGTTCGGCGCGGCCTTGGCCCTGGCCTTCGGCGTCAGCCTGTTCCCCTTCGCCATCGAATATGTCATCCCGATCAACGCCTTCCTGATGGCGATGCTGACCGCCCTGGCGATCTATGGCCTCAGCCTGCGTCAGGGCGTCACCAGCGAGACCATCGTGCTGCTGGGCATCGCGCTGGTCTTCATCTTCAACGCGCTGATGTCGCTGATCCAGTTCTTTGCCAGCCAGCAGGCGGTGGCGGCAGTGGTGTTCTGGACCATGGGCAGCCTGACCAAGGCGACCTGGCCCAAGCTGTGGATTTCCTTGACCGTGCTGCTGGTCGCGGCCCCCCTGCTGGCGCGCCGTGGCTGGGCGCTGACCGCGATGCGGCTGGGCGATGCCAAGGCCGAAAGCATGGGCATCCGCCCGCGCCGCTTGCGGCTGGAGGTGCTGGTGATCGTCAGCCTGCTGGCCTCGATCTCGGTGTCCTTCGTCGGCACCATCGGCTTCATCGGGCTGGTCGGCCCGCATATCGCGCGCATGCTTCTGGGCGAGGACCAGCGCTTCCTGCTGCCCGGCGCGGCGCTGTCGGGGGCGCTGATCCTGTCGGTGGGCTCGATCCTGTCAAAGATGGTCATTCCCGGAACGGTGATCCCGATCGGCATCGTCACCTCGCTGGTCGGCATCCCGTTCTTTCTGTACCTGATCCTGAACCGGAAGGCCGCGTCATGGTAAGCCTGCAACTTCAGGATCTGTCGGCGTCCTATGCCGGTCGCCCGGTGCTGTCCGGGATCTCGACCCCGGTGCTGCAGGGCGGCCAGCTGGTGGCGTTGCTGGGACCGAACGCCGCCGGGAAATCGACGCTGTTCCGGCGCATCTTCGGCCTGCTGAAAGGCGGCGGCGAGGTCCGGGTGACGGGCGCCACCGTGCCCCGCCCCATTGCCTATATGCCCCAGGACAGCGGTGCCCGCCCGGTGCTGACGGTTTACGAATCCATCCTGCTGGCCCGGATGCAGGGCCGCCGGTTGCAGGTCGCCCCCGAGGACCATGCCGAGGTCGAGCGCATCCTGGACCTGCTGGCGATCACCCATCTGCGCCAGCGCAATATCGGCGATCTCAGCGGCGGTCAGCGCCAGATGGTCAGCGCCGCGCAGGTCCTGGTGCTGAACCCGCAGATCCTGCTGATGGACGAGCCGACCTCGGCCCTGGATCTCAGCCGCCAGATCGACCTGCTGGCGCTGCTGCACCGCCTGACCCGCGAGCAGGGCCTGCTGATCATCGTCGCCCTGCACGATATCGGCCACGCCCTGCACTTCTCGGACGCGGCCATGGTCATCCAGTCCGGCCAGCTCATCGCCTGCGGCCCCACCCCCGAGGTCGTCACCCCAGACCTCCTGCGCCACGTCTTCGACGTCACCGCCCGCATCGAACCCTGCTCAAAAGGAAAACCACAACTCATCGTCGATGGAAGAGCTAGCTAGGGG
>NZ_JACVAW010000050.1:0-2500 GCF_014851995.1 Paracoccus sp. PAR01 | reverse complement strand
TAGTTAGATGGATCAGACCCGAAACCGAGTGATCTAGGCATGAGCAGGATGAAGGTTGGGTAACACCAACTGGAGGTCCGAACCCACACCTGTTGAAAAAGGTCGGGATGACTTGTGCCTAGGGGTGAAAGGCCAATCAAACTCGGAGATAGCTGGTTCTCCGCGAAAGCTATTTAGGTAGCGCCTCGGACGTATCCTCTTGGGGGTAGAGCACTGCATGGATGATGGGGGCCCACAGCCTTACTGAGTCTAAGCAAACTCCGAATACCAAGAAGGACTATCCGGGAGACACACGGCGGGTGCTAACGTCCGTCGTGGAGAGGGAAACAACCCTGACCAACAGCTAAGGCCCCCAATTCGTGGCTAAGTGGGAAAGCATGTGAGACTTCCAAAACAACCAGGAGGTTGGCTTAGAAGCAGCCATCCTTTAAAGATAGCGTAACAGCTCACTGGTCTAATTAAGAGGTCTTGCGGCGAAGATGTAACGGGGCTCAAGCCACGAGCCGAAGCTTTGGATGTGCATTTATGCACGTGGTAGCGGAGCGTTCTGTGATATAGAACGCTGCCTCCTTAGTATCCTCGGATACATTGGAGGCAATGTTCTGACTGTGAAGCCGGGCTGTAAGGCATCCGGTGGAGTGATCAGAAGTGAGAATGTTGACATGAGTAGCGACAAACAGGGTGAGAGACCCTGTCGCCGAAAGTCCAAGGGTTCCTGCTTAAAGCTAATCTGAGCAGGGTAAGCCGGCCCCTAAGGCGAGGCCGAAAGGCGTAGTCGATGGGAACCAGGTTAATATTCCTGGGCCAGGAGATGGTGACGGATCGCAGAGGTAGTTCGGTCTTAACGGATTGATCGGGCTGCTGAGTGGTTCCTGGAAATAGCCCTCCATGAGACCGTACCCTAAACCGACACAGGTGGACTGGTAGAGAATACCAAGGCGCTTGAGAGAACCACATTTAAGGAACTCGGCAAAATACCTCCGTAAGTTCGCGAGAAGGAGGCCCCGTTTGTACGCAAGTATGGGCGGGGGGCACAAACCAGGGGGTGGCGACTGTTTACTAAAAACACAGGGCTCTGCGAAGCCGTAAGGCGACGTATAGGGTCTGACGCCTGCCCGGTGCCGGAAGGTTAAAAGGAGATGTGCAAGCATTGAATTGAAGCCCCGGTAAACGGCGGCCGTAACTATAACGGTCCTAAGGTAGCGAAATTCCTTGTCGGGTAAGTTCCGACCTGCACGAATGGCGTAACGACTTCCCCGCTGTCTCAAATGTGGACTCAGCGAAATTGAATTGTCTGTGAAGATGCAGACTTCCCGCGGTTAGACGGAAAGACCCCATGCACCTTTACTATAGCTTCGCACTGGCATCAGGATTGTGATGTGCAGGATAGGTGGTAGGCATTGAAGCAGTGACGCCAGTTGCTGTGGAGCCATCCTTGAGATACCACCCTTCGCACTCTTGATGTCTAACCGCGGCCCGTTATCCGGGTCCGGGACCCTGCGTGGTGGGTAGTTTGACTGGGGCGGTCGCCTCCCAAAGAGTAACGGAGGCGCGCGAAGGTTGGCTCAGAGCGGTCGGAAATCGCTCGTTGAGTGCAATGGCAGAAGCCAGCCTGACTGCAAGACTGACAAGTCGAGCAGAGACGAAAGTCGGCCATAGTGATCCGGTGGTCCCGAGTGGAAGGGCCATCGCTCAACGGATAAAAGGTACGCTGGGGATAACAGGCTGATGATGCCCAAGAGTCCATATCGACGGCATCGTTTGGCACCTCGATGTCGGCTCATCTCATCCTGGGGCTGGAGCAGGTCCCAAGGGTATGGCTGTTCGCCATTTAAAGAGGTACGTGAGCTGGGTTTAGAACGTCGTGAGACAGTTCGGTCCCTATCTGCCGTGGGTGTAGGATACTTGAGAGGAGTTGCCCCTAGTACGAGAGGACCGGGGTGAACGTTCCACTGGTGGACCAGTTGTCGTGCCAACGGCAGTGCTGGGTAGCTATGAACGGACAGGATAAACGCTGAAGGCATCTAAGCGTGAAGCCCCCCTCAAAACAAGGTATCCCTTGAGAGCCGTGGAAGACCACCACGTCGATAGGCCGGAGATGTAAGTGCAGTAATGCATTCAGTTGACCGGTACTAATGGCTCGATTGGCTTGATTTGATCCGGAAGAAGACAGACCTTCTTCCAAAAGCATCCTTGGACAACTGAAACCCTACGGGGTAACGCCGATATCGCTTCTTTTCTGGTCTGGTGGCTTTAGCACGAGCAAAACACCCGATCCCATCCCGAACTCGGCCGTTAAGTGCCGTCGCGCCAATGGTACTGCGTCTCAAGACGTGGGAGAGTAGGTCACCGCCAGACCTGAAAAGAAGCGATCGTCTCTCGAAACGATGAACCAGCGCTATCTCCCGATCAGCGCAAATGGCGCGGGGTAGAGCAGCCCGGTAGCTCGTCAGGCTCATAACCTGAAGGTCGCAGGTTCAAATCCTGCCCCCGCAACCAA
>NZ_JACVAW010000004.1:0-304388 GCF_014851995.1 Paracoccus sp. PAR01 | reverse complement strand
GGCCCGGATCGGGGGTCAGGAAGGGCGGCAGGTCATGGGACAGGGCCGGGTCCACCATCAGCGCGATGCGGCGCTGGGAAATCGCCCCGATTTCCGCGATCGCCAGCGCGATCTGGTCGGCGGCAAAGGCCACGGGTTCGGCGTGGAAGTTCCCGCCCGAGACGATCAGGTCCTGACTGGTCAGCACCAGCGGGTTGTCGGTCGCGGCGTTGGATTCGATTTCCAGCGTGCGGGCGGCCTGCCACAGCAGGTCGATGCAGGCCCCGGTCACCTGCGGCTGGCAGCGGATGCAATAGGGGTCCTGCACGCGGGTATCGCCGACCCGGTGGCTTTCCCGGATCTCGGACCCTTCCATCAGCCCGCGAATGGCGCGGGCGGCAAGGATCTGGCCGCGATGGCCGCGCAAAGTGTGGATTTCCTCAAGGAAGGGTGCGGTCGAGCCCATGATCGCGTCGGTCGACAGCGACGAGGTGACCAGCGCCGCGCGGGCGCTTGCAAAGGCATCAAACAGCCCGGCCAGCGCGAAGGCGGTCGAGGCCTGCGTGCCGTTGATCAGCGCCAGACCCTCTTTGGCGGCCAGAACCACCGGGGCAAGGCCCGCCGCAGCCAACGCCTCGGAGGAGGGCATTTCGCGGCCCTTATGGGTCGCGCGGCCCTCGCCCAACATGGTCGCGGCCATGTGGGCCAACGGCGCCAGATCGCCGGAAGCACCGACCGAGCCCTGCGACGGGATCACCGGCAGCACGCCTTGGGCCAGCATGTTTTCGATCAGCGCGATGACCTCGGGGCGGACGCCGGAAGCGCCGCGACCCAGCGACAGCAGCTTCAGCACCATGATCAGGCGGGTGGTTTCCGGCTCGACCGGCTCACCCACGCCGCAGCAATGCGACAGGATCAGGTTGCGTTGCAGGGTGGCGGTATCCTCGGAGCGGATCTTGATCGAGGCCAGTTTGCCGAAACCGGTGTTCACGCCGTAAACGGGCACGTCGCCATTGGCCGCCGCTTGGATACGGGCCGCGGATGCCTCGATGCCGGGGCGGGCGCTGTCGGCCAGCCGCACGGCCAGCCCCTTGCGCCAGACGGATTCCAGCTGGGCCAGAGTGGTTTCACCGGGGGTAAGGATCAGTTCAGACAAATTCGCCTCCGACAATGCGGGCATGAAGGGGATTGAAGCCGATGCGATAGGTCAGCTCGGCGGGATGGGTGATGTCCCAGATGGCCAGATCGGCGCGCAGTCCGGGGGAAAGCTGGCCGCGATCACGCAGGCCAAGGGCAGTGGCCGCATGGCGGGTGACGCCGGTCAGGCATTCCACCGGCGTCATGCGAAACAGCGTCGCGCCCATGTTCATCGTCAGCAGGATCGAGGTCAAAGGCGAGGTGCCGGGGTTGCAATCGGTCGCCAGCGCAATCGGCACGCCCGCGTCGCGCAGGGCCTGAAGCGGCGGGTATTTCGTCTCGCGCAGGGTATAGAACGCGCCGGGCAGCAGCACTGCGACGGTGCCGGATGCGGCCATGGCATCGATGCCGTCCTGACCCAGCCATTCGAGGTGATCGGCAGAAAGCGCGCCGTGCTGTGCGGCCATTTCGGCGCCGTGAAGGTCGGAAAGCTGTTCGGCATGCAGCTTGACCGGCAGGCCAAGCTGGGCGGCGGCGTCAAAGATCGCGGCCATTTCGTCACGGGAAAAGGCGATGCCTTCGCAGAAGCCGTCCACCGCGTCGATCAGCCCTTCGGCATGGCCTTGCTGCATTCCGGCGATGACGACATCGCGGATATAACCGGCGCGGTCGTCCTTGTATTCGGGGGGCAGGGCATGGGCGGCCAGCCATGTGGTCCGCACGGTGACGGCGCGGACTTCGGCAATGCGGCGCGCGACGCGCAGCATTTTCAGCTCATCCTGAACTGTCAGGCCATAGCCCGACTTGATTTCCAGCGTGGTCACGCCCTCGGCCAGCAGCGCATCGACGCGGGGCAGGGATTGGGCCAGCAGGGCTTCTTCATCCGCCTCGCGGGTATTGCGGACGCTGGAGAGGATGCCACCACCGGCGCGGGCGATTTCCTCATAGCCAGCGCCTTCCAGACGCATCTCGAATTCGCGGGCGCGGTCGCCGCCAAAGACGACATGGGTATGGCAGTCGATCAGGCCCGGCGTGACCAGCCGCCCGCCCAGATCATGGCGCGGCAAATCGGCATATTCGCCGGGCAACGCGGTCTCAGGTCCGACCCAGACGATTCGGTCGCCATCCAGCACCATCGCGCCCTGCTGGATCAGGTCGTAACCACCTGATTCAGCCGACATTCCGGCGAAATTCCCCTGCATCAGAAGCAGCATCCCGACGCTCCGTCATTGATTTCTTCTTCGTTCTATGTCTAAACTTAATCAGCATCTATGTCTAAACTTATTTTGACGTGAAAAGGGGCAAGCGGATGGTTCGGATCTGGGCAGAGCGGGCCTTGTTGCCCGAAGGTTGGGCGGAAAACGTATCGGTGACGGTCGAGGATGGCCGCATCACCGCGGTCACCGCCGGGTCTGCACCCGAGGGGCATCGCGTCGGGCTGCTGCTGCCCGCAATGGCGAACCTGCACAGCCACGCCTTTCAGCGCGCGATGGCCGGTCTGAGCGAGGCCAGGGGCCCCGAGCCGCGCGACACGTTCTGGACGTGGCGCCAGATCATGTACCGCTTTCTGGAGCATCTGACCCCGGATGATGTCGAACCCATCGCCGCGCTGGTCCAGATGGAGATGCTGGAGGCGGGCTATGCCACCAATGTCGAATTCCATTACCTGCATCACGGCGTCGGCGGCGGGCATTACGACAATATCGCGGAAATGGCGGCGCGGATTGCGGCGGCGGCCAGCCGGACGGGCATCGGCCTGACCCTGCTGCCGGTGCATTACCAGTTCGGCGGCACCGACCGCCGCGCGCTGATCCCCGGTCAGGACCGTTTCGGCACCACCCCCGAGGAATTCCAGCGCCTGCTGGAAGGGGCCGAGGGTACGCTGGCACATCTGGACGGCGATAGCGGCATCGGCATCGCCCCTCATTCGCTGCGCGCCGTGTCGCCCGAGGCATTGCAGATGTGCGTGGCGCTGCGCCCGGATCGCCCGCTGCATATGCATCTGGCCGAGCAGATCCCGGAAATCCACGAGATCAGCGCCGCCTATGGCCGCCGCCCGGTCGAATGGGTTCTGGACAATTTCGCCCCCGATCGCCGCTGGACGCTGATCCACCTGACCCACATGACCGAGGACGAGACCCGCCGCCTTGCTGCTTCCGGCGCCGTCGCGGGCCTGTGCCCGATCACCGAATCCTCGCTGGGGGATGGCATCTTCAACGGCACGATCTGGGCCGAGGCCGGCGGGCGGCTGGGCTTTGGCTCGGACAGCAATATCCGCATCTCGCTGGTCGAGGAGCTGCGCACGCTGGAATACAGCCAGCGCCTGCGCGACCGGGGCCGGGCGATTCTGGCGCAGCCGGGGCGCTCGACCGGGCGGGTCATCTATGAGGCCGGTCTGGACGGCGGCGCGACGGCGGCGGGCCGCGAGACCGGGGCGATTGCGCAAGGGCTGTGGGCGGATCTGGTCGCCATCGACACGGACAATCCGGTCATGGCCGGGCGCAAGGACGACCAGTTGCTGGACAGCCTGATCTTTGCCGGGCATGACGGGCTGGTCCGCGATGTCTGGTCGGCGGGACGCCATGTCGTGCAATCGGGCCGCCATCTGGACCGCGACCGCATCATGGCCGAGTATCTGGCGACCATCGCCCGCGTTCAGGATCGCATGTGACCGACCGACCCGCCACCAACCCCTCCAAGGCCCATGCCATCGTGGCCGAGGTGCGCCGCCGCATCGTCGAACGCGAATGGCGGCAGGGCGACCGCATCCCCGATGAGGTCGAACTGGCCGTCGAATTCGGCGTCGCCCGCGCCACGGTGAACAAGGCCCTGCAATTGCTGGCCGAAGAGGGGCTGCTGGACCGCAAGCGCCGGGCGGGAACTCATGTCACCGTGAACCCCGCCCGCAAGGCCACGCTGACCATCCCGATCGTGCGCGAGCAGATCGAGGGTGCGGGCATGGCCTATAGCCACCGCATCATCGCCCAGAAGCACGGCCCCGCGCCCGCCGACATCGCCTCGCGCATGGCCGAGGCCGAGGGCACGATGATGATCCATCTGCGCACCGTCCATTACGGCGATGACAAGCCGTTTCAGGTCGAGGACCGCTGGATCAATCCCAAGGCCGCGCCGGGGGCCGAGCATGTCGACTTCCAACGCATCAACCCCAATGAATGGCTGGTGCGGAACTTCCCCTGGCTGCGCGGCGACATCGCCTTTTCCGCCGAGAATGCCGATGCACGCGATGCGCGCCTGCTGGAAACCCGGCAGGGCACGGCGCTGCTGATCCTGCAGCGGACGACATGGAACGATCAGGGCGCGATCACCTCGGTCCGGCTGGCCTTTCACCCGGGCTATTCGATGGTGGCCTCGCCATGAGGGTGGTCGCGTGATCTATCTGCTGCGGCACGGAGAGACCGAGTTCAACCGCGAGGGCCGCTATCAGGGCGCCGCGGATTCGCCCCTGACCGAGCGGGGGCAGGGCCAGTCCCTGACTTGCGGGCGCATCCTTCAGCGGCATCTGGACGGGCGGCTGCCGCCGCTCTGGTGCAGCCCGCAGCCGCGCGCGCAGGTGACGGCGGGCTTGGTCGCCCGCGCTCTGCCGCCCTTGGACCAGCGCCTTGATCCGCGCCTGCGCGAGATTTCCATGGGGGTCTGGGACGGGCTGACCCGAGCCGAGATCGAATCAGGCTGGCCCGGCACCCGCAAGGCCCATCCGCCCCGGCAATGGATGTTCCATGCCCCCGGCGGTGAGCGGCTGAAACAGGTGCTGGAGCGTTTGCGATCGCTGCTGGCCGATGCGGGCCGCCTGCCGGATGTGATCCTTGTCGGGCATGGCGTCACCGGTCGGCTGCTGCGCGGGTTGCACCGAAACCTGCCCTTGCCCGAGGCCCTGCGGCTGGATGCGGCACAGGATGCGGTCTTTGCCCTTGGCCCGGACGGGTCCGAGACGCGGCTGGACTGACCCCTACCAGCTTTTCCATTCCAGCAGGAATTCCGCGCCCGGCCCGGCGGCCAGCGCCTGCGCTTTGGCCTGCACCTCGGCCAAGGGCGTGCCGCGCGGCACCGATCCGCCCAGCAATCCGATATCCAGCACGTTGACCGGGCCGCGTCTGGCAGCAAGGGTGAAGGGCAGGGGGCCGGTCTGCCACCATGCCGGGGTGCCGGGCAGGCGGGCGGCGAATTCCGGCAGCACCTGCAGCAACCACAGAATCGCCGGGTGCTGCGGCGGCGTTGCGATCGTCCCATTGGCCAGCAGCATTCCCGCGCCGCCGACCAGTCGCGGCCCGGCCTCGGGGATCGCCGAAAGGCCATAGGGCGGCAGGATGTCCTCGGGCGACAGTTCGGGGCGAATCGGGTACCAGTCGCAATCCAAATAAAGCCCGCCCCAATGCGCCAGCACGTGATAGCGCGCCACATCGACCGCGCCAGGCAGATCGCCCGCCGCCCGCATTGCCAGATACAAGGGGTCGCTGGTGACGCCCAGCCGGGCCAGATCGGTTTCCTGCCACAGCCGGTAGTCCCAGCCATGCCGCAGCGCCCAAGCCCGCCAGATCCCGCAATTCGGCGGCACCGGGCCGCCCACCCACAGCTGATGCACCATGCGCGTGACCGGCTGTCCGGCGGCGCGGGCATGGGCGGCGCGGGCGGCGGGATCGGCGGGGAACAGGTCGGCCAGCAGCTGCTGGGGCGGCACGGCGGTGGCGCGCAGTCCGGTCATCTGAACCGGATCGCCCGCCAGTTTCGCCAGCCGCAGCCGGGCCGAATGCAGCTTGCGCGGCAGGCCCAGTTGAGTCGGCTGACCCAGCAATCCGACCTTCGGATCGGCGGCGATCCGGTCCAGCGCCGCCCATGCCTGTTTCAATCGGGCCTGATCCATCCCGCCCGCGCGCGCCTGTGCCAGCGCCGCGTCGATTTCCGCGATCAGCCTGTCCTTTGCCGACATCATGCCCTCCGCTTTCGGCAATTTGTGGCCGTATCCGTTACGATCGTTCAAGATAATTCACGCAAGACGGTGATTCCATGCTTTTGTCCTAGCGGACGGATGCGCAAACGCGGCAGGCGCCGCCAGTCAGGAGAAAGGCTTGCAAGACGGGCTGACGGCGACGCGGGACCTGTTGCGGGTCGAGGGGTTGCGGGTCTCATTCCCGCTGCTGGGGGGTGACCTTACGGCAGTGGACGGGGCCAGCCTGCGCGTGCTGCCGGGCCGGATCACGGCGCTGGTCGGCGAAAGCGGTTCGGGCAAAAGCATCACCGGCCAGACCATCATGGGGTTGCAGCCCAGTCAGGCGCGGGTCTCGGGCCGGATCTGGTTCAATCCCGGCGAGGGTGAGGCCGGCGGCCCGCCCTTGGACCTGCTGACCTTGCCGCGCGACGGGCGGCAGATCCGGGCGATCCGTGGCGACCGCATCGGGATGATCTTTCAGGAGCCGATGACCAGCTTTTCGGCGCTGCACACCATCGGCAACCAATTGTCCGAGGCCCTGCGCCTGCACCGCCCCCTGACCAAGCGCGAGGACCGCGAGCGCTGCGAGGCAATGCTGGCCCGCGTCGGTTTCGGCCATCCCGGCCGGGTCTTCGATATGTATCCGTTCGAACTGTCGGGCGGCATGCGCCAGCGCGCGATGATCGCCATGGCGGCGATCTGCGGCCCGGATCTGCTGATCGCGGATGAGCCGACGACGGCGCTGGACGTGACCATTCAGGCGCAGATCCTTGGGCTGATCCGCGATCTGCAGCAGGAACTGGGGATGGCGGTGCTGCTGATCACCCATGATCTGGGCGTGGTCGCCAATCTGGCCGATGAGGTGGTGGTGATGCATCGCGGTCAGGTGATGGAGGCGGGCGACACCGCCACGATCTTTCACAACCCGCAGCACCTGTATCTGCGCGGGCTGATGCAGGCGGTGCCGGTGCTGGGCCATGCCGGCCGCGCCCGGCTGCGCCCCTTGCGTGAAATTCCGCCCGACGGCATTCGCGAACTGGCACGGCTGGGCCGCCCCGAGGGGCGACACGAACCAAGCCTGCGCCCGCTGGTATCCCTGCGCGAGGTCAGCAAGGCGTTTCTGCCGCGCCATCAGTCATGGTCGCTGATCTCCTCGAATGCGCAGCCGGTGACGGCGGTGGACCGGGTCAGTCTGGACATCATGCGCGGCGAATGTCTGGGGCTGGTCGGCGAAAGCGGCTCGGGCAAGACCACGATCGGCAAGCTGCTGGTCCGCGCCATGACCCCGGATGCGGGCACGATCATCTTTGACGACGGCACCGAGGTCATCGACATCGCCGAGGCGCAAGGCCCGGCGCTGGATGATCTGCGCTCAAGGGTGCAGATGATCTTTCAGGACCCGGTTTCCTCGCTGTCGCCGCGGATGACGGTCGGAAGCATCCTGTCCGAGCCGTTGGAGATTCACCGTCGCGGCACGCCCGAGGAACGGCGCCGGCTGGTCACGGCCCTGCTGTCGGCAATCGGGCTGGGGCAGGGGGCGGCGGCGCGCTTTCCGCACAGCTTTTCCGGCGGGCAGCGGCAAAGGATCGGCATTGCGCGGGCCTTGGCGCTGACCCCGGAATTCATCATCTGCGATGAGGTGGTCTCGGCGCTGGATGTCTCGGTTCAGGCGCAGATTCTGAACCTGCTCAAGGATTTGCAGCGTGAATTGCACCTGACCTACCTGTTCATCTCGCATGATCTGGGGGTGGTGAACTACATGGCCGACCGGATCGCGGTGATGTGGCGCGGGCGTCTGGTGGAAATCGGCCCCCGCGATCTGGTGATGGAGGCGCCGGTCCATCCCTATACCCGCGCGCTTCTGGCCGCGATCCCGGTTCCCGATCCCGCCCGCCCGCTGGACCCGCGCGCCCGCATCCCCACCGCGCGGGCCGAGGCCGAATGGCCCGCCGTCTTCCGCGAGGTGCCGGGCCAGCCAGCGCGCATGGTCGATCTGGGGGCCGGGCACCGGGTGCGCATGCAGGAACTGGCCCGTCCCGAACAGATGTTCCAGCAAAGGGCCAGCGGATGAGCAGGACGCCCTTTACCCGTCGGGATACGCTGGCGCTGCTGGGCGCGGGGATCATCGCGGCCCCGCATGCCGCCCGCGCGCTGACCATCCCCACCTATATCGGCCCCACCTATCTGGAACCCCGCGAACTGGCCGGTGAGTTGCCCGCCGTGGCCGAGCGCCTGCCGCTGGAGCCGCGCGTCATGGACCTGCCTGCGCTTGGCCGCAATGCCGGGCGGCACGGCGGCACCATCCGCATGCTGATCGGCGGCCAGCGCGACATCCGCTACATGCCGATCAACGGCTATTCGCGACTGGTGGGCTTTGACCTTGGGCTGAACCTTGTCGCGGACATCCTGAAGTCATGGGAGGTGCAGGAGGGGCGGATCTTCACCCTGCGGCTGCGGCGCGGGCATCGCTGGTCGGACGGCCATCCCTTCACCGCCGAGGATTTCCGCTACTGCTGGCAGGACGTGACGCTACGCGACGATCTGGGCGGCATGCCGCCCGAGATGCAGCTGGACGGGCAGGGCCCCGAATTCGAGATGCTGGACGAGCTGACCCTGCGCTACAGCTGGCACGCGCCTTTGCCGGATTTCCTGCCGGGGCTGGCCGCGCCCTCGCCTTTGCGCATCTTCATGCCCGCGCATTACATGAAGGGCTTTCACGCCGACTATACGCCCGCCGACACGCTGGCCCGGCTGGTGGTCGAACAGCGCGTCGACGACTGGCAGGGCCTGCACCAGAAAATGAGCCGCGTGACCCGGCCGGAAAATCCCGACCTGCCGACGCTGGAGCCGTGGCGGCCGCGCACCCTGCCTCCGGCGCAACAATTCGTCTTTGAGCGCAACGCGTTCTTTCACCGCGTCGATCAGGACGGGCTGCAACTGCCCTATATCGACCGGGTGGTGATGAATGTCTCCAGCTACGACCTGATCCCGGCCAAGGTGGCGACCGGCGAAAGCGATCTGCAACCGGCGGGGGTCGAGTTTTCCGATTACACGCTGGTCAAAGAGGCCGAGCATCGCTTTCCGATCCGGGTGCATCTGTGGACGCGGACCCAAGGCGCGCGCGTGGCGCTGTATCCGAACCTGACCTGCGCCGATCCGGTCTGGCGGGCGCTTTACCGCGATGTGCGGGTGCGCCGCGCGCTGTCTCTGGCCATCGACCGGACCGAGATCAACAAGGCGCTGTTCTTTGGCCTTGCCCGCGAAAGCGCGAATATGATCATGCCCGAAAGCGTGCTGTTCCGACAGGAATATGCCCGCGCATGGACGCAGTTCGATCCCGAACAGGCCAATGCGCTGCTGGATCAGGCGGGCCTGTCCGCGCCGCGCCGCGACGGTTTCCGCCGTTTGCCCGACGGTCAGGTCGCGGGCATCCTTGCCGAGACGGCGGGCGAAAGCACGGTGGAAACCGACGTGCTGGAACTGGTCGCGGATCACTTCCGCCGCGTCGGTATCGCGCTGTGGGTGCGGGTGTCGCAGCGCGACCTGTTCCGCAGCCGGACCATGGCCGGACTGACCAGCATGGCGGTCTGGATGGGTCTGGACAATGCCGTGCCCACCCCCGAAATGCCGCCCTATGAACTGGCCCCCACCAATGAGGACCAGTATCACTGGTCGCAATGGGGGGTGTATTACGCCTCGAAGGGCAAGCAGGGCAAAGCGCCCGAACTGCCCGAGGCGCGCGAGTTGGTCGATCTGGTCGGCCGCTGGCGGTTAAGCCAAAGCCATGACGAAAAGCTGTCGATCTGGCACCGGATGCTGGCGATCCATGCCGATCAGGTCTTTACCATCGGCACGGTCAATGGCGCGAAACAGCCGGTCGTCCGCGCCGCCAAGTTGCAGAACCTGCCGGAAACCGGGCTGATCGGCTATCAGCCGACCTCGGTTCTGGGCATCTACATGCCCGACACCTTCTGGCTGGATGAGGGCTAGGGCATGCTGCGTTACCTGTTCCGCCGCCTGCTGATCATGATCCCGACGCTGTTCGTGATCTCGGTGCTGGTCTTCGCCATCATCGAATTGCCGCCGGGGGATTACTTCGAAAGCTACGTCCAGGAACTGAAGATGCTGGGCGAGCCGACCGATCTGCAGGAAATCGAGGCGCTGAAGGCGCGCTACCATTTCGACGCGCCCGCGCCGGTGCGCTACTGGCACTGGGTCACCGGCATGCTGCATGGCGATTTCGGCTACAGCTTCGAATATCGCATGCCCGTCAACGAGGTGGTGGGCGACCGGCTGTGGCTGACCGTGGTGCTGAGCGTGGTGACCATCGCCTTCACCTGGCTTCTGGCCTTTCCGATCGGGCTGTATTCGGCCACGCATCAATATAGCTGGGGCGATTACGGGCTGACGCTGCTGGGGCTGATGGGCATTGCCGTGCCGCATTTCATGCTGGCGATCATCCTGATGTATTTCGCCAATATCTGGTTCGGGGTCTCGATCGGCCATATCATGGATCTGGAATATCTGGACCAACCGATGAGCTGGGCCAAGTTCCATTCGGTCCTCAGCCATATCTGGATACCGGTGCTGATCATCGGCACCGCGGGCACGGCGGGCATGGCGCGGCGGCTACGCGCCAACCTGCTGGACGAGTTGGGCAAGCAATATGTCACCACCGCCCGCGCCAAGGGCCTGTCGCCCGCCCGCGTGGTGCTGAAATATCCGCTGCGGGTGGCGCTGAACTTCTTTGTCGCCGACATCGGCTCGATCTTGCCCGCGATCATTTCGGGGGCCGAGGTCACGGCGATCATCCTGTCCCTGGAGACCACCGGCCCGATGCTGATCCGCGCGCTGCAAAGCCAGGACATGTATCTGGCCGGATCGTTCCTGATGTTCCTTGCGGCGCTGACGGTGGTGGGGGTGCTGGTCTCGGACGTGGCGCTCAGCCTGCTTGACCCGCGCATCCGTCTGACGGGGAGGCGGGGATGAGCGAGCCGAACCCCCTGCCGCCGCCCGGCGCCGCCCTGCCGCATTACGTGTCGGATGCGCCGTTCGACCCGTCGCGCGAACCGGCTGGCCCGGCCTTCGGGCTGGGCAATGCCAGCCAGCTGCGGCTGATCTGGATCAAGTTCCGCCGTCACCGGGTGGCGCTGATCTCGGGGATCTTCCTGCTGCTGATGTATGGATCGCTGCTGATCACCGAGTTTCTGGCCCCCTACCGGCTGGACACCCGTAATCTGGATTTCATCCACGCGCCGCCGCAGCGGGTGCATCTGTTCCATGACGGGCAGTTCATCGGCCCCTTCGTCTATGGTCAGACCATGCGGCTGGACATGGCCGAGCTGCGCCGGGTCTATACCGACGACCCGACCGATCCGCAGAAACTGCGCTTCTTCTGCCGGGGCGAACCCTACCTGTTCTGGAAGCTGATCCCTGCCGACCGGCATCTGGTCTGCCCGGCCGAAGGCGGACGCTTCAATCTGCTGGGCACCGACCGGCTGGGGCGGGACGTGTTCTCGCGCATTCTGCACGGGGCGCGGATCTCATTGACCATCGGGCTGCTGGGCACGCTGGTCAGCTTCACGCTGGGCATCGTCATCGGCGGCATTGCCGGTTATCGCGGCGGCTGGTTCGACCACGGGATGCAGCGCATGGTCGAGGTGATCCAGTCGATCCCCTCGATCCCGTTATGGATGACGCTGGCCGCGATCATCCCCCTTAGCTGGAGCCCGCTTCTGGTCTATCTGGGCATCACGTTGATTCTGGGCATGCTGGACTGGACCGGGCAGGCCCGCGCCGTGCGATCCAAGCTTTTCGCGTTGCGCGAAGAGGACTATGTTCTGGCTGCGGAACTCATGGGTGCGCGCAGCCCTCGAATCATCTCGCGTCACCTGATCCCCGGTGTCATGTCGCATCTGATCGCCAGTGCCAGCCTGTCTGTCCCCGGCATGATTCTGGGCGAAACCGCGCTGACCTTCCTTGGTCTTGGCCTGCGCCCCCCGGTCACCAGCTGGGGCATCCTTCTGACCGAGGCGCGCGGCATCAATATCGTCGCGCTGTATCCGTGGCTGCTATGGCCGATGGTGCCGGTGGTGCTGGTGATCCTTGCGTTCAACTTTCTTGGAGACGGGCTGCGTGACGCGGCCGACCCCTATAGATGACCGATCAAGATTTGCCAAAAGGATCGTCCATGACCCCCAGACTGGAAGACGCGCGGATCCTGATGTACAGCCACGACACGTTCGGGCTGGGCCATCTGCGCCGCTGCCGCGAGATCGCGCATGCGCTGGTCGCGGCCTATCGCGGGCTGTCAGTGATGATCATTTCCGGCACCACCATCGCCGGGGCCTTCGATTACCGGGTCCGCGTCGATTTCGTGAAAATCCCCAGCGTGATCAAGCTGCGCAACGGCGAATACCAGTCGATGGCACAGCACACCTCGCTTGAGGACACGCTGGAAATGCGCCGCGCCATCATCCGTCAGACCGCGCAAAGCTTTCATCCCGACATCTTCATCACCGACAAGGAGCCGATGGGTCTGCATGGCGAGATCGAGGAAACGCTGGCCTTCCTGAAATCGCAGGGCACGCATCTGGTCCTTGGTCTTCGCGACGTCATGGACGCGCCGGAATTGCTGGGCCCGGAATGGGCGCGCAAGGACGTGCTGCGCAAGATCGAGACCTATTACGACCGCATCTGGGTCTATGGCCCCGAGGGCTTCCACGACCCTCTGGCCGGGCTGCCCGTCCCCGAGGCCGTCACCGCGCGCGTGCGCTATACCGGCTTTCTGCGCCGCGCGATCCCCAAGATGGGTACGCCCGCGCATCGTCCTGCGGATGGCTATCTGCTGGTCACGACCGGGGGCGGCGGCGACGGGGCCGACCTGTTCCGCGCGGTCTTTGCCGCGCATCGCCACGATCCCGGCATCGGGCGGACGCTGGCCGTGCTGGGCCCCTATCTGCCCGCCCGTGAGCGCGCCGAACTGCTGGCCGAGGCCGAGACCCTGCCCAATGTCGAGACGATCGAATTCGACAACCGGCTTGAGGAGCTGGTCGCCGGGGCCTCGGGCGTGGTCGGCATGGGCGGCTATAATACCTTCTGTGAGATCCTCAGCTTTGACCGCCCGGCGCTGATCGTGCCGCGCACCCAGCCCCGGCTGGAACAGGCAATCCGGGCCGAGCGCGCCGCCGAGCTTGGTCTGGTGCGGATGATGCCCGCCGAGGACACTGTCGATCCCGCCGCCTTTGCCGCGGCGCTGCGGGCGCTGCCCGATGCGCCCCGCCCGTCCAAGTCGCGGGCGGCGGCCAAGGCCGGGTTCATGGCGCTGGACGGTCAGGCCCAGATCGCCCGCGATGTCGGTGAATGGCTGATGGCGCCGCGCCAGCCTGCCTTGCGCGCGGTGCAATCCTGAGCGTCGCACAAGATCCCCTGCTGGTCGTGGTCGTCAAAGGCTATCCGCGCCTGTCCGAGACCTTCATCGCCCAGGAATTGCTGGGGCTAGAGCGTGCAGGGCTGCGGCTGCGGATCGTGTCCCTGCGCCATCCGACCGACACAAGCCGCCATCCCGTCCATGACGAGATCCGCGCCAAGGTCAGCTACCTGCCCGAATACCTGTATCAGGAACCGATGCGGGTGCTGCGCGGGCTGGGTGCCTGCCTGCCCCGGCGCGGCTTCTGGCGGGCCGGGGGATTGTTCCTGCGCGATCTGCTGCGCGATCCGACCCCGAACCGGGTCCGCCGTTTCGGGCAGGCGTTGGTCATGGCCGCGGAAATGCCGCAAGGGCCGGTCTGGCTGCACGCGCATTTCGCCCATACCCCGGCCTCGGTCACGCGCTACGGCGCGGCGATCCTCGGGCAAAGCTTTACCGTCTCGGCCCATGCCAAGGACATCTGGACCTCGCCCGATTGGGAGCTGGCCGAGAAGATGCGCGATGCCGACTGGACCGTCACCTGCACCGCAACCGGGCGCGACCATCTGGCGGGGCTTGCACCCGGCGCAGCGGTGCATCTGTCCTATCACGGCTTGGACCACGCGCGCTTTCCCACCCCCGACCTGATGCGCCCGCCCCGCGATGGCAGAAGCCCCGACGATCCGGTGCGCCTGCTGACCATCGGTCGCGCTGTCCCGAAAAAGGGCTTCGGCGGGTTGCTGGACGCGCTGGCCTTGCTGCCGAAAAACCTGAACTGGCACCTGACCCATGTTGGCGGCGGTGGGGAATTGCCGCGTCTGCGGGCGCAGGCGGCGCGGCTGGACATTGCCGCGCGCATCGACTGGCGCGGCGCGCTGGACCAGCGGCAGGTGCTGGACGCCTATCGCCGGGCCGACCTGTTCGTGCTGGCCAGCCGCATCACCCCCGATGGCGACCGCGACGGGTTGCCCAATGTCATTGTCGAGGCCGCCAGCCAGCGCCTTTGTTGCATCGCGACCACGCTTTCGGGCATTCCCGAATTCCTGCGCGAGGGCCAGACCGGTCTGCTGGTCCCCCCCGACGACCCGCAGGCGCTGGCCGTGGCGCTGCAGCGTGCCATCACCGATCCCGCCCTGCGCGACCGTCTGGGCGAAGGCGCGATGCGGCTGGCGCGCGAGGAGTTCGACTTTGCCGCCAGCATTTCGGACCTGACGCGACTGTTCCGCCAAAGCTGGAGGGACCAGCCATGACCGCGCCGCGCATCCTGTTCTATGTCCAGCATTTGCTGGGGATCGGCCATCTGGCCCGCGCCAGCCGCATCGCGCAGGCGCTGGTCGCGCGGGGGGCAAGGGTGACGCTGGTGACGGGCGGTCTGCCGGTGACGGGTTTCCCGCCGCCCGGTCTGGACCATATCGCGCTGCCCGCCCTGCAAACCGCGGGCGAGGGGTTCTCGGGCCTTGCCGATGCCCATGGCGACCCCGCGACGCCGGAACTTCTGGACCGCCGCCGCGACCTGCTGCTGGCCACCCTGCACCGCGCTGCCCCCGATATCGTCATCACCGAGGCCTTTCCCTTTGGCCGCCGACAGATGCGCTTCGAATTGTTGCCGCTGCTTGAGGTCATCGCGGTAATGCGGCCCAAACCGATCCTGTGCTGCTCGCTGCGCGACATCCTGCAGGAAAAGACCAAGCCCGGCCGCGATGCCGAAACCGTGGATCTGGTGTTGGCCCATTACGACCGCGTGCTGGTCCATGGCGATCCGGCCTTCGCGCGGCTGGGCGATACCTTTCCGCTGGTCGACCGGATTGCGGATCGGGTGGTCCATACCGGACTGGTCGCGCCACCTGCACCCCGCCCCGCCGCGCAGGGCTTCGACGTGGTGCTGTCGGCGGGCGGCGGCGCGGTGGGCGAGGGGCTGGCCACTGCCGCGCTTGCCGCCGCGGCGGAACTGCCGGGCCTGCGCCTTTGCCTGATCACCGGACCGAACCTGCCCGCGGGGCCGCGGCAGGCCCTTGAGGCGGGGCTCAATGCCCTGCCGCAAGGGCGGCTTCTGGTCGAAACCTTCCGCCCGGATTTCGCGGCGCTGCTGGCGGCGTCGCGGCTGTCGGTGTCGCAGGCGGGCTATAACACCGTCTGCGACGTGCTGCAGGCCGGTTGCCGCGCCATCCTGATCCCCTTCGCCACCGGGGGCGAGACCGAACAGACCACCCGCGCCACCCGCCTTGCCGCCAAGGGCTGGGCCGATATTCTGCCGGAATCCGCGCTGGACGGCCCGTCGCTGGCCGCCGCGATCAGGCAGGCGCTGGCCGCGCCTGTGCCAAGTCGTCAGGGGCTTGACCTTGACGGGGCGGGGCGGACTGCCGACATCCTGTATCATCTGGCCGATCACCGCCTGACGGAAGTGAGCTGACCGCCGATGGAACCAAACATCTTCAGATATATCTGGATGCATACACGGCGCGAGCAGATCTTCATCGTGCTCGTCATCGCGGTTTCGATGATCCCGTTCTACATGGCCTTCGATCTGCCCAAGCAGATCGTGAACCGCCCCATCCAGGGGCAGGGCTTCGCCAATCCCGGCGACACCCAGCCCTTCATGCAGATCGGCTTCGATCTGCCCTATTTCGGCCATGTCACCCTGACCGAAGGCATCCAGCTAGAACGGCTGCAACTGCTGCTGGCACTCAGCCTGACCTTTCTGGCGCTGGTCATCGTCAACGGGCTGTTCAAGTTCTACATCAACGTCCAGAAAGGCCGCCTTGGCGAACGCCTGCTGCGCCGCACCCGCTATGAGCTGGTCGACCGCGTGCTGCGCTTCCCGCCCCAGCGCTTCCGGCAGGCCAAGTCGGGCGAGATCGCCAGTCTGGTCAAGGACGAAATCGAGCCTCTGGGCGGTTTCGCCGCCGATGCCTTTACCCAACCCGCGCTGCTGGGCGGGCAGGCGCTGACGGCGATGTTCTTCATCTTCATGCAGCATTTCTGGCTGGGTATGGTCGCGGCAGCCATGGCGGCGGTGCAGGTCGCGATCATCCCGCGCATGCGGCGGCGGCTGATCGTGCTGGGCCGCCAGCGCCAGATCACCGCCCGCGAACTGGCCGGCCGCGTGGCCGAAATCGTCGATGGCATCCAGACCATCCACAGCAATGACACGACAAACTGGGAAAGGGCCGATATCGTCGCCCGTCTGGGTCGGATATTTCGCATCCGCTACGACATCTACCAGTGGAAATTCCTGGTGAAGTTCCTCAACAACTTCATCGCGCAGATGACGCCCTTTCTGTTCTATTCCATCGGCGGCTACCTGACGATCAAGGGCACGCTGGATGTGGGCCAGCTGATAGCCGTGATCAACGCCTACAAGGAATTGCCGGGACCGCTGAAAGAGCTGATCGACTGGGATCTGGCGCGGCAGGACATGCAGGTGAAATACGAACAGGTCATTGAGCAGTTCGAGGCCGAAGGGCTGCTTGATCCCGCCCGCCACGATCTTGATGCCGAGGTCCCGCCCGACGTCTTGGGCCCGCTGGCGCTGCATCGCCTGTCCCTGCGCAATGATCTGGGCACGCCGCTGCTTGAGGATGTCTCGCTTGAGGTTGCCCCCGGCGAGACGCTGGCGGTGATCGGCGATGCCTCGGGCGGGGCGCCGCTGGTCGGGGATGTGCTGGCCGGGGTGATGCCGCCCTCGATGGGGCGGGTGACGCTGGGCGGGCGCGATCTGGCGCAGCTGCCGGAGCGCGTCACCGGCCGCGCCATCGGCTATGCCGGTCCGGCGATCCATCTGCTGGGCGGGACGGTTCTGGAAAACGTGACCTATGCCCTGCGCCGCCGCCCCGGCGACCCGCCCGAGGATGAGCCGCCCGAACTGCGCGCCGACCGGGAATGGCGCTGGCACGAGGCCCGTCTGGCCGGGAACCCGCTGCTGGACAAGGATACCGACTGGATCGATTACAACGCCATCCAGCCCGGCCGCGAGGATGGCGACCTGCTGGGCGCGATCCATGAGGTCCTTGAGGTGGTGGGCCTGTCCAGCGATGTCATCAGCTTTGCCGTCCATGCGCCGGTCAATTCGACGCTGGTGCCGCAGATCGAACAGCCGGTGCTTGAAATGCGCCGCAAGCTGCGCGAAAGGCTGGCGGCGCAGAACCTGACCGGGGCAATTCTGCCCTTTGATCCCGACGGCTACAATGCCGAGGCGACGATTTCGGAAAACCTGCTTTTCGGAATTCCGACCGACCGCGATGCCTCGATCAACGCGATCGTCACCCATCCGTTCTTCCGTGATGTGCTGATGGAGCTGGGCCTTGCGCATCGGCTGTTCGATCTGGGCTGGCGTTTCGCGCGGGTGACGCTGGACCTGTTCGGCGGGCTGGCCGACAATCCCGACCTGCTGCAATGGCTGACCTACATGACCCCCGAGGAAATGCCCGAATTCGAGCATATCCTGACCCATTACCAGCCCGGCGGCATCGGCAAGGCGACGCTGGAGCAGCGCATCCGGCTGATCCGGCTGGCCATGTTCTATATCGAGCCGAAATACCGTTTCAGCTTGCTGGACGACGACCTGCGCGCGCTGCTGGTCAAGGGCCGCAAGGTGCTGGCCGAGCGCATGCCCGAGGATCTGCGCGACCACCTGCAACCCTATGATCCCGACGCCTATATGCAGCGCGCCTCGATCCTGCAGAACGTGCTGTTTGGCAAGATCAACCGCCGCGTGGGTCGGGCCGAGGACCGGATCATCGACACCGTGCGCGGCGTGCTGCGCGAGACGATGAAGGGCAACCGCGCCTTCAGCGACGACGTGCTGTCGCTGGGGCTGGGTTATGACGTGGGCGCGGGCGGGCGCAGGTTAAGCCTGCTGCAGCGTCAAAGGCTGGCACTGGCCCGGACATTGCTGCGCCGGTCCGATTTCTATGTCTTCAACGAACCTCTGGGCGGGATCGACCCGGCGTTTCAGGAACGCATCATCGGAAACATTCTGGGCTTTCTGGCGGCCCAGCCGCAGCCCGCCGGGGTGGTCTGGGTGCTTGCAAATCCGGCCTTCGCCCACCATTTCAGTAAGACGGCAGAGTTCGCGAAAGGGCGTCTTGTGCAACAGGTCGCCACCGAACTTAAAGCCGGAGAATGAGCCCCGTTGCCGGAATGGTACGAACGGTGCAATATCGAAGGGCATCCACGTTGAATGAGGCCATGATGCTGCTCGAGGATGAAGTCGCCCTGTTGCGGAAGCTTCCGCTGTTTGCCGGTGTCGATCCATGCCGGTTGAAAGTGCTGTGCTTTGCCTCGTCGCGCGAAAGCTTCGAGCCGGGTGAGGTGCTGTTCCACCAAAGCGAGCCCAGCTCGGGCGCCTATGTCATCCTGTCGGGTAAGGTCGATGTTCATGAACTGTCCGACGACAGTCATGAAATCCGCACCGGCTCCGAGGAAGGCGTGGCGATTGTCGGCCAGTCCTCGATGCTGAACGACCTGCCGCGCCGGGCCACGGTGACGGCGCTGACGCCCGTTGAGGTGCTGTGCATCAACAGCAGCTGTTTCATGCAGCTGATGACCTCGTGCCGCAAAAGCAGCGAAGGCGTCATCCGTTCGCTGGGGGCACAGCTGGCCGACAGCAAGCCGCATCCCAGCACCAGCTAAGGCTTTTCCACCAGATCCGCGACGCTGCGCCATTGGCCGCCATTCTGTGCGGCCAGCGCGATGACATCCTCCAGAAAATCCCAGATCGCCGCGTCATGGACCAGATGATGCGTGAGCAGCCCGACATGAGCGCGCCCCGATCCGGCCAGCTGGGCCAGATCACGCCATAGCGCATCAGGATCGCGCAGGCTGCGTCCGCCATGCCAGTCGATCACGTCAAGCTGGGTGTTGACGATCGCCAGCCCCGGCACCGGAGTTTCAAGGCCAAAGGTCGACAGCGCGGCAAATCCGTCCTCCGCCAGATGCGGCAGCAGATCGGGGGCGATCCGGTTCCATGGCGGCACCAGCAGCGGCAGAGCGCGCGGGCCGTGCAAATCCTGCAGCAAGGCCAGCCCGTCGCGCAACTGGTCGCGCATCTGCGGCAAGGGGCGGTTGGGGGCAAGCTCCTGACTTTTCGCGCCGGGGACTGCGTGGTTCTGATGCGACCAGCCATGCACGGCGACGCGGACATGGGGGTGGCCTCCAAGATGATCGGCCAGCGTCCTGCCGGTTCGCGGCCCGTCCCATGGCGCAGGAATGACCGCCAAAGTCAGGTCCGCACCCGCTTCTGCGGTCATCTGCAACAGCCGGTCCAGTGGCTCCGAGGGCTGCACCGCATCGTCATCGCGCCACCACAGCGCCAGCGGTTGCCCCTGATCCGCCCGCAGCGCCAAGGCCTGCGCGGCCATGGTTCTTGCCTTGCTCATGCCTGCCTCATTGCGCGGTCCAATATCGCCGCCGCCCCGTCCAGCCCATGCCGCGCCAGCACCCGCGCCCGCGCCGCCTGTCCCAACCGTTGCCGCAGCGCCGGATCGGCCAGCAACCGCGCGACATGCGCGGCCAGTGCCGCCGTGTCGCCCTCGGGGGCGAGCAGCCCGGTTTCGCCGTCCGTCACCACCTCGGGGACGCCAGCCGTGGCCCATGCCACCACCGGCAGGCCCGCCGCCCCGGCCTCAAGATAGGTCATCCCGTAAGCCTCGCCGCAGCCGGGCCACAGGTAAAGGCACCCTTGGGCCAGATGCGCCGCGACCTCGGGGGGCGAAAGCTGGCCCAGCCAGTCGACGCGGCCTGCCGGGAACAGCGACCTGACCTGCTCACGCAGCGGCCCGTCACCGGCGATCGCCAGCCGCCAGTCCAGATGCTCCAGCCGGGCCAGCGTCGCGGCAAGGGCGCGGTAGCTGTCCATCTTGTCGCCGGACCGCATCATCGCGACGGTGACGATCCGGTTGCCATTCAACGCCGCGGCAGGGGGCAGGGCGTCAAGGTCCAGAAAAGGTGGCAGCGCCGTCACCCGCGCCTTGGGCAGCCATGTCAGCAAGCCCTGTTGGTCGCGCCGGGTCATGGCGAAATTCTGCGCAGCCCCCGCCACCGCATCGGCCACTGCCGCCTGCGTCATCGCCCAGATGCCGACATTGCGGCGCGAGGACAACGAGGCTTCGGCGCTGAACCACGGCAGGGCAAAGCGGCGGGCCAGTTCTGGGCCGATCAGGTCGGGGGATTTGCAATAGGGGTGGTAGCAGAACCACAGGTCCGGCGCGCCCTGACCCTGCCAAAGCGTCGCGATCCGGTCGCGTTCGGCCTCGGCCTCGGACATCATCCGGGACAGCGCCGCGCCGTCGCCGGGATCGGGCAGATAGGCGCGCAGTTTTGACGCGACCTGCACCTGATGCCCGGCCCGCGTCAGCGCCGCGATCAGCAATCGCGCCACCTGCCGGTCGCCCGACGGGGTCGGATGATCGGGCGGTTTCAGCGGCGCGTAAAAGGCTATTCTCAATTGATCAGGCCGCACAACCCGGCATCCAGAGCGTCCTCGCAATCGGGGGCGCGGCGGAAATTGTCGTAATACAGCGTCCATTCCCCGTCGCCCGCATCGCGGTAGGGGCCGAACTTGAAATACTGGTTCGCGCCCAGCCCGGTATCGTCATGGCCAATGCGGCCTTCGACCTTGGCGACCCGCGCCCCATCCGCGACCAGATACATCAGCCCGTCGCCATCCGGGCCGGGGCGGGTGTAAAAGGCGTAATCGTGCCATTCGGCCTCGGCCCCCGGCAGGATGCCCGGTCCGCTGACCCGCAGCTGATCGGTGCAATGGTCGAATTCCGACGTGACCTCGGGCGTCCAGTTCGCATCGCGCGCGATCAGCATCCGCATCTGCCGGGTTTCGGGCCGCAGCCAGACCGGGGTCCAGCCTTCGGGGCACAGCCCGTTTTCGGGGCGGGGGGCATCGTCGGGGGGGGCGACGAAATTCGTCTCGGCGGTGGCGAAATTCACGCCAGAACGCATGCGCAGGGCAAGGAAGGGGCTGAAATCGCCGACCGCATCGGGGCCGATCTCGCGTTTCCACTGGGCCATGACATAGCGGTGGTCGTCATCGGGCACCGGCTTGGCAAAGCGCAGGGAAAACGCATACCAGACACCACGGTCATAGGGCACGCGCAGGGCGGTGCGTTCCCAGATCTCGGCCCTTTCGCTGCAACCCTCGGCATCCGGGGCGCAAAGCGGCTTGACCGAAAGCTCCAGCGCGCCCTGTCCGCTGCGGGTAATGCGGGACTGAAAGCGGACGCTGCCGGCGGATTGTTCGAAATTCTCGCGGTAATACAGCCCGCCTTCGGGGGCGAAATCCGTGCCCTCGAAGCCGTCCTCCAGCACCGCGCTGTCGGCCAGCAGCGTGGCGGGGGTCAAAAGCAGGGCCAGGGTCAGGCACAGGCAGGATGATCGCATCGGTCCTCGCTGGGCTTTGCGCAGAACCCGCTTGGTTCCGCTTGATTTGACGTGGGAAATTGCAGCGCATGCTTGACAGTATCGGGGCAATTCTCAACCGTCTGGCAAATCAGTCAAGGATCTTGCCATGTCCGATGTAATTGCCGCCGACCTGATGACCCGGATCACCGCAAAACAGGCGAAAGCGGGGGTCATCGGGCTGGGCTATGTCGGCTTGCCCCTGGCGATGACGCTGGTTGCGGGTGGCTACCCAGTGCTGGGCTTCGACATCGACCCGCCCAAGATTCAGGCGCTCCATCGCGGCGACAGCTATATCGAGGCGGTGACGCCCGACACCCTGTCGGCAGCCCTGAAGGCCCAGAAGTTCGAGGCGACCTGCGACCTGACCCGCCTGTCGGAATGCGACGTGATCGCGATTTGCGTGCCGACACCGCTGACCGCGCATCGCGAACCCGACCTGCGCTTTGTCGAGGCGACCACCCGCGACATTGCCCGCAGCCTGCGCCCCGGCCAGCTGATCGTGCTGGAATCGACGACATGGCCGGGCACCACCGACACCGTGCTGCGCCCGATCCTTGAGGAATCGGGGCTGAAATCGGGGCGGGACTTCTTTCTTGGCTTCTCGCCCGAGCGCGAGGACCCCGGCAATCGCGCCTATGCCACCGCCGCCATCCCCAAGGTGGTTTCCGGCGACGGCGCGGTTGCGCAGGCGCTGGTCGCGGCCTTTTACGCGCCTGCGGTGGCGCGGGTGGTTCCCGTCTCGACCAATGCCACCGCCGAGGCGGTGAAGATCACCGAAAACATCTTTCGCGCCGTCAACATCGCCTTGGTCAATGAATTGAAGGTGGTCTACGACGCCATGGGCATCGACATCTGGGAGGTGATCGAGGCGGCCAAGACCAAGCCCTTTGGCTACATGCCCTTCTATCCGGGGCCGGGTCTGGGCGGGCATTGCATCCCGATCGACCCGTTTTACCTGACGTGGAAATCCCGCGAATACGAATTGCCGACGCGCTTCATCGAACTGGCGGGGGAAATCAACGCCGCCATGCCGCGCCATGTGGTCGGCCGTCTGGCCGAGGCGCTGGATCGGCAGTTGGGCAAGGCTTTAAGCCGCTCGCGCGTGCTGATCCTTGGCATGGCCTATAAGAAGAACGTGCCGGACCTGCGCGAAAGCCCCTCGCTGAAGCTGATGGAGCTGCTGGAAGAACGCGGGGCGAAGGTGATCTATCACGACCCGCATATCCCTGAGATTCCGGCGACGCGCGAATACGGGGCCTTCAAGGGCCGTGCATCCGCGGCGCTGACGGCAGAACTGCTGGCGGGGGTCGATGTGGTGCTGATCGCCACCGACCATGACGGGGTGGATTACCCACTGGTCGCGGGCGCGGCGCTGATCATCGATACCCGCAATGTCATGGCGCGGGCGGGCTTCAGTGCCCCGCATATCGTCAAGGCGTGACCTCGGCCCAAGACCCGGCCAAGGCCAGCGCCTGCGCCACGCCCGCCGACAGGTGGTGGCGCAGCAAAGCCACGGCGGCATCGGCGTCACGCGCGATCGCCGCATCCTTCAGCGCCTGATGTTCCGGGCGCGAGGCGGCGGGGCGAAAGGCCAGCGCCACCATCTGATAGCGCAGATATTTGTCGAAGACCTCGGCATGGGTCTGCATCATCACCGCCGAGCCGCAGGCCGAGATCAACGCCTGATGAAAGCGCCAGTCGGCCAACCGCCATTCGGCGATCTGGTCGGTCACGCCGTCCTCCAGTTGCTCTTCATGCGCATCCAGACGGTGATGGGCGGCGATGACCGCGACCTCCCAATCCAGCGTGCCATTGGCGAATGACAGGCGCAGGGCGGCTTCCTCGATCAGCAGGCGCAGGTCGGCGATCTCGCGCAGGCCGTCGGGGGACACCGGGGCGACCTGAAAGCCGCGCTGCCCCTCGGCCAGAACGAAGCCGTCGGCGGCCAGCCGCGACAGCGCCTCGCGCAGCGTGCTGGCCCCGGCGGGGTAGTCCAGCTTCATCTGGTCCAGACGCAGGCGCTGGCCGGGGCGCAACCGGCCCATGATGATGTCCTGCCGCAGCCGCTGATAGATGCCTGCCCCGACGGTCTGCGGGCCGACGGTCTGGGGTCCGGTCATGGTCATGGCGCCTCGGCTGTGGGGATCAGGCCATGCGCGACGGTATAGTCGATGCAGGCCCCGATATGGCGGCGCAGGATGCTGCGCGCGGTTTCGGTGTCGCGGGTCAGCGCGGCCTCGCGCAGGGCGTCATGTTCGCGGGTCGCCCCCTCACCGCGGAACATCACCAGCAACACCTGATAACGCTGGAAGCGGTCGAAGATGCGCTGATGCACCGCCAGCAGCTCGGCTGAGCCGCAGGCCGCGATCAGCGCCAGATGGAATTCGCGGTCATAGCGTTTCCATGTCGCGGTGATGCTGCGATCACCCGCCAGCATCCGCGTCTCCATCCGGGCCAGCTTGTGATGGGCGGCGACGACGCCCGCCTCCCACTCCAGATCGCCGGCGGCGAAGGACGGGCCGATGGCGTGGCATTCCAGCAGGGCGCGCATGTCGGATATCTCGCGCAGGTCGCTGACCGAGATCGGCGCGACCTCAAAGCCCTTCTGCGCCTCGAACAGGATCAGCCCTTCTGCGACCAGACGGCCCAGCACCTCGCGCAGGGTGGTGACGCTGACGGCATAATCGTCGCGCAGCCGTTCCAGCCGCAGCTTCTGCCCCGGCGGCAGCCTGCCAAAGATGATGTCGTCGCGCAGCCGCTGATGGGTCGCATCGCCCGGCGAGCCGGTGATTTGCATCGCCGCATCCATTCTGGTCCTCCCTTGCCGCCATTTCAGCGCAGGAGATGACGAAGCGCAAGATCCCCGAAACAAGCCACATCATATTAGAAAACAAATTTCATCATATGATCGATGAATTCTTTGTTGATCGGTGAAAGCTCCGATGCCATGCTGCCCTTGCGGCGGCGCGAAGGGGAGGTTGCGCCGCTGCCCACAGGGAGGGAAAACATGACCAACACATTGACGCGGCGCGGTTTCGCCGTTCTGGGCGCCGCCACGCTGGCCGCACCCATGCTGGCCCGGATTGCCCATGCGCAGGACCCGGTGAAGCTGCGCTTCTCGGCCGTCTTTTCTGAACAGGACATCCGCGCCCAGATGATGAAGAAATTCGTCGAGGGCATCGGGCCGGGCTTTGCCTATGAAGGCTTCTACGGCGGCACGCTGTTCAAGCAGGGGACCGAACTGGTCGCCTTGCAGCGCGGCAACCTTGAGCTTTCGAACATCGCGCCGCAGGACGTGTCCAATCAGGTTCCGGCATGGTCGGCGCTGACCTCGGGCTATCTGTTCCGCGATTCCGCGCATCTGACCAAGTTCTTTGCGTCCGATGTGGGCGCCGAGATGAAGAAGCTGGCCGAAGACCAGCTGGGCATCAAGATCCTTGGCCCGACCTTCTATGGCACGCGTCAGGTCGGCCTGAACAACGACAAGAAAATCACCACTCCCGCCGACATGGCCGGGATCAAGCTGCGCATGCCGGGCGGCGAGGCGTGGCAGTTTCTGGGTCAGGCGCTTGGCGCGAACCCGACGCCGATGGCCTATGCCGAGGTCTATACCGGGCTTCAGACCGGTGCGATCGACGGTCAGGACAACCCGCTGCCCAACGTCGAGAACATGAAGTTCTTCGAGGTGATGAAGCAGATCGTCATGACCTCGCATCTGGTCGCCTTTGACCTGCTGACCCTGTCCGGCAAGGTCTGGGAGGGGCTGTCGGACGAACAGAAGGCCACCGTCCAGAAAGCCGCCGACGAGGCTATCGCGTTTTCCACCGCCGAACATGTCAAGCGCGAGGAAGAACTGGCCAAATCCTTCGCCGAGCGCGGCTTGCAGGTCTACAAGCCCGATGTTGAGGCCTTCCGCGCCCATGTCCAGAAAGCCTATCTGGAATCGGCACTGGCCAAGGACTGGCCCGAAGGTCTTGTGGACCGCATCTCGGCGCTTTGATTTCGACAAGGCCCGCGCCTGACCGCGCGGGCCGCTTTTCCCAAAGGTGATCCATGGCCCTTGCAAGGCTTTATGGCTGGCTGTCCCGCCGGGCCGAAAACGTGCTGGTCGCGATGCTAGCCGCGATGTTTCTGGTCTTTCTGCTGCAGATCGTGTCGCGCTACCTGCTGAACTGGCCCATCGGCTGGACGCATGAGGTCAGTGTCATGCTGTGGATCTGGCTGGTGCTGTTCGGCGCCGCCTTCGTCATCAGCGATGATGAGGAGATGCGGTTCGACCTGTTCTATCGCGGCGTGAGTGAGCGCACGCGGCGGGGCATGGTGGTGGCATCGTCCATCGCCACCGTCATCGCCTTTGTCGTCGCCCTGCCCGCGACATGGGATTACGTGACCTTCATGAAGGTCGAGAAATCCGCCTATCTGCGCATCCGGTTCGACTGGCTCTATTCGATCTATGTGATCTTCGCCGTGGCCATGATCCTGCGCCATATCTGGATCGGCTTCCGCGCCATCTATGGCCCCGGACCCGAGACCCCCGATCCCCTGAAACCGAGTTCCGGCCTATGAACCTGACCAGTCCCTTTTCGATTACCATCTTTGCCATCACCGCCTTGGCGCTGCTGGGTCTGCCCATCGGTCTGGCGATGATGGTCGGCTCGGTCGGCTATCTGTTCATGACCGGCATGGACATGGGCACGGTGGCCGAGCAATTCCTGAACGGGATGTATTCGAATTACATCATCCTGGCCGTGCCGCTGTTCATCTTTGCCGCCGAGATCATGAACTCGGGGTCCATGACCGAACGCCTGCTGCGCTTCTGCAATGTGCTGGTCGGGCATTTCCGGGGTGGGCTGGCGCAGATCAACGTCGTGCAAAGCCTGATCTTTGCCGGCATGTCCGGTTCCGCCGTGGCCGATGCCGCGGGCTCGGGGCGGATGATGCAGAACATGATGACGCGGGAAAACCGCTACACGCCCTCTTATGCCGCCGCGCTGACGGCGGTGACGGCGGTGATCGGGCCGATCCTGCCGCCCTCGATCCCGATGGTGGTCTATGCCTTGGTCTCGGATGCATCCATCGGCTACCTGTTCCTTGCCGGTGTGGTTCCGGGCCTGCTGATGACCGCGATGCAGATGGTGCAGGTCTATATCGACGCCCGGCGCAACAATTTCCCGGTCGAGGAACGCGTGCCGCTGCGCGAGGTGCCGCGCATCACCATGTCGGCCTTTCCGACGCTGCTGATGCCGGTGATCCTGCTGGGCTGCATCTATAGCGGGATCACCACGCCGACCGAGGCCGCCGCGCTGGCCGCCGCCTATGCGGTGCTGGTGTCGACCGTCGTCTATCGCAGCCTCAGCTGGCGCGAGGGCTATGCCGCGCTGCGTCTGTCGGCCAAGACCTCGGCCTCGATCGGGATGATGATCGGTGGCGCCATGGTCTTCAACTATGTCGTCACCATCGAGAACATCCCCGAGACCCTGCGCCAGATCATGACCGGATGGGAACTGACCCCGATCCAGTTCCTGATTCTGGTGAACGTGATCCTGCTGCTGCTGGGCTGCGTGCTGGAAGGGACGGCGATCCTGCTGATCATCATCCCGGTCTTCATCCCGACGGCGCAAGCGCTGGGGATCGATCTGGTGCATTTCGGGGTGGTGGTCGTCGTCAACATCATGCTGGGGCTGGTGACACCGCCTTACGGCTTGCTGCTGTTCATCGTCACCAACATCTCGGGCTCGCCGATGCGGCTGATCATCCGCGACTGCCTGCCCTTCCTTGGCTGGATGGTGCTGTGCCTTGGGCTGATCACCTTTTTCCCCAGCCTGACCCTGTGGCTGCCGCGCCTTGCCGGTTATGGCGGCTGAACCCCGAGAACGCGACATGAGCATTCATATCCTGAACGGCCCGAACCTGAACCGTCTGGGCAAGCGCGAGCCCGAGATCTACGGCCACACCACCCTGGCCGAGGTCGAGGCATGGTCGCGCGCCGCTGCGGGCGACATCGAGGTGGTCTTTCGCCAGACCAATGCCGAACACCAGCTGATCGACTGGGTCCATGAGGCCATCGATAGCGGCGCGCGCGGCATTATCATCAACCCGGCGGGGCTGACCTTTACCTCGGTCCCGGTGATGGACGCGCTGAAGATGTTCCCCGGCCCGGTGATCGAGCTGCATATCTCGAACATCCACCGGCGCGAGGCGATCTATCACAAATCGCTGATGTCGGGCGTGGTCACGGCGGTCATTGCGGGTCTGGGCCCGCGTGGCTATCCGACCGCCGTGCGTTCCATGTCCGAGATGCTGTCCGATCAGGCGATCGGGTAGCCATTGTCCTGCAGGAACCGCCAGATCGCGCGGTTCAGTTCGGACAGGTCGTCCAGATCCTGATCCAGCCGGGCCATTTCCTCGGCGGTCAGGGGCTGGCGCTGGCCCATGCGGATACGGTCGCGCCGGTCGGCGATCCGCATCAGGATGGTGGCAATCGAGCCGTCATCCTGAAACGACCACAGGCTGTGATTGTAGCGGTTGCGCACCGCCGACAGCCGACCGAACCGCGCCATCAGGTCCAGAAGCTCGTGACGCTCATGGCCTGATGACAGCCGCAGCTTGGCCAGCCTCTCGACCAGCTCGATCCGGGCGCGGGTCGAGCTGAGCGACAGGAACACCACCACCGCCGCATCCTTGGCCATGCCCGAAAGCCCGGCGATCAGATGGACCAGCAGGCTTTCGGTATTGCTCCAGGCATAGTTCAGCCGCCCGACCCGCAGCAGGATCGCGTCCAGCCCGGCCTCTCCGACCGGGATCGGGCCGGGGATGTCGTCGGTTTCGGGCAAGGGTGTGGTCACGGATGCATCTCTCGATAGCGCATCGCGGCCTCGGTCCGGTTGCGCGCGCCCAGCCGGAGGCTGCCATTATGCAGATGCAGTTTGACCGTGTGGATCGACAGGCCCAGATTTTCGGCGATGCGCTTGTTGGAATGGCCATCGGCGACCTGTTGCAGCACGTCCAGCTGCCTTTGCGTCAACCCCGAGATGCCCGCAGGTTCGGCCCGATCCTCGGTCGGGCGGGCGGCGATGACTTCGGGACAGACATAGCTGCCGCCATGGACGATCAGCTTGACGATGGACAGCCACACATCCAGCCGCACGTTCAGCGGGAATATGCTGGCCGAGCGCTGCCGCAGCGCCGGGTCGGCATGGCAGGCCAATGCGAATTCCATCGTGCTATAGGCTATGCCCAGCTTCAGGCCGGGCAGATCCAGCACCCAGTCGCGTTCGGCATCGGTCAGGCCGCGCATCAATGGCTCATCCAGCAGCAGGACTTCCGGCGCTGCGCCGGTGCTGCTTACGAAACGTTGAAACTCGGGAAACGTGGTCAGGGCCGCCGAGGTGATTCCACCCAGTTCCTGAATCGTGGTGGTGATGAGGCAGCCCGAAAAATTGCAGTGATTACCGACAAAAACCATCTCGACCGCAGGAGGAGGAACCTCAAGGGCGAGTGCCGGCGATTCGTTACGATAGGGAATCATCATCGCGCTCCGTTCTGGTCGCTTGTGCGGCGCTATCCCTGCCGAGGTCGTGTCAAGGATTTTGCTGCGTCGCAGAAGATGATAGCGGGTTTCGGCCCTAGAAATGTAGCATAACTAGGCAGGCTCGCCAAAGGCTTGGACAGAATCTAGACCGAAAAGACAGTAGCCGTTCCATACATCCCTATAGCCGCAGGATTTATAGCCGAAAATATTAAGCCTTCCGCATGGGATAGGGTGGCCCATCGGGCGAATGGCTATAGCCACCGGGCGCGGATATGGCCCATCGGGCAGGGCCGGGCCTAGCCCCTTCGAGCGGCTATGAAGCTACCGTGCGACCGGCGTATTTTCGCTGATGTTGGCACGGGCATCGTTACCGTGACCGCATCGGAAGTCGCTCGAGGTGGAGGGGCGGCGACTTGTAACCTCAGCAAAACGCGGACGGTCGCGCCGTCAGACGGTGAGCAAGGGCTCAGCGGTCGGACTCGGTTTGCTGTCACTTCACCACCAACCCGGACGGGATGACGTGTCTGCGAATGCATCGACCGTACCCGCCCACCCGTAGGGAGTGAGCACGATGGCTGACAGCCGTAGTACGAACCTGTTCGCCTGGCCCTTCGACAGTCAAAGTCAGGATCAGGACCAAGGGCAGGGTCAAGGGCAAGGTCAGGGACAAGGCCAGGGTCAAGGCCAGGGCCAGGGCCAGCTGAACCTGCAAGGGCAGGGTCAGGGCCAGGGACAAGGTCAGGGACAAGGCCAGGAACAGTCCCAAAGCAATGAAAACACCAATGGGAACGAGAACTCGAACAGCAACGAGAGCAACTCGGAATCCCATAACGGCGCAGGCAACCTTGCGCTGAACGGGGCAGGCAACCTTGCCCTGAACGGCGCCGCGAATGGCGCGCATAACAGCGCGGAAAACGGCGCAACGAACGGGGCCGATAATTCGGCCAGCAACGAATCCTCGAACGATGCCGCCAATTCAGCGGCGAACGCGGCCAGCAACAGCGCTTCGAACAGCAATTCGTCCAGCAACAGCGCGACGAACGAAGCCAACAACTACACCGATGTCGAAACCAATGTGACGACCACGGTGGACGTGTCGCTGGATCTGGATGGCTGGGCACCTTCGGACAATGACTTTGTCGATATCGACAATGCCTATGGCACGATGGGCGATGTGCTGGTCAACCGCGACGGCGAGGTGAATGTCGGCACGCATGACGTGCGGCTTGACAACATCACCATCGGCGACGGTGTCGGCACCGTCAACAATCAGGTCGGCGAGATCAATGACGAAGACAGCCTGACCGACCCGGACGTCACCAACAATTCCGAGTTCAACCAGAATGGCAACGCCAATGGCGGCGACGCGGATTCGGGCGACGGCATTGATGCCGGCGGCACCGGCGGCGACGGCGGCCATGTGCTCGCGGTCGGCGGCGAAGGCTATGCCGATGCGGCGGGCGGTGGCTCGACGTCCTATGGCGGCTCGGCCACAGGCGCTGCGGGCGGAGGTGCTGCTGCACTTGGCGGTATCGGCGTCGGCGGTTCGGCCCTTGGTCTGGGCATTGGTGCCGGTCAGGGCGGTGATGCCTCGGGCGGCGACTCCGCAGCGCTTGGCGTCGGACTTGGCGCGGGTCAAAGCGGCGATGCAAACGGCGGCGACAGCGCAGCCGGTGCGGGTGCGCTGGGTCTGGGCGCGGGTGTTGGCGGTGCTGGTGCTGCCGGTGGCAGCAGCGGTGATACCGGCGATGCAGGCGATGGCGGCGATAGCGGCGATACCGGCGACGGTGGTGACACCGGCGAAGGCGGCTATGGCGGTGACGGCGGCGAAGGCGGCTATGGCGGCGAAGGCGGCTATGGCGGCGACGGCGGCGACACCGGCAGCGCAGGCGACGGTGGCGACACCGGCGACGGCGGCAGTTCGGCAGCCCTTGGCGGCATTGGCGTCGGCATCGGCGCACTGCTTGGCCTAGGGGTCGGCGCGGCCTCGGGTGGAACCAGCGGCGACGCTGGCGACTCGGGCGATGCCGGTGACGGTGGCGACAGCGGCGACGGCGGTGCTGGTGGCGCAGGCGGCTATGGCGGCGAAGGTGGCTATGGCGGCGAAGGCGGCTATGGCGGCAATAGCGGCGCAGGCGGCGACAGCGGCAATAGCGGTGCTGGCGGCGCAGGCGGAGCCAGCGGCGAAAGCGGCAATGGCGGTGCGGGCGGCGACGGCGGCGATGGCTATGGCCTTGGCGCGGCGCTGGCAGCAGCGGCAAGCGCTGGCGGCGATGCGACGTCCGGTGATGCGGCTGGTCTTGGCCTTGGTGCAGCCCACTCGACGGGTGGTGCTGGTGGCGACGCAGGTGGCTATGGCGCCGGGTTCGGTGGCGCGGCAGCCGGCGACGGCACGGGTGGCGCAGCCGGCGCCCTGGGTGGCGACGGCGGTTGGGCCGCAGCTACCGGTGGCTGGTCGCGTGGCGGTGACGGTGCCAATGCCGATAGTGGCAATGGTGGCGACATCAGCGACATCGCGACCGGCAATGGCGGTTCGGCCAATGCGGGCACTTGGGGTTCGGGCAACGGTGATGACGGTTATGTCACCGGGACCTCGACCGCCTCGGCAGATGGCGTTCTGGACACGACGGCGTTCAACCAAAGCATCGTCATGGGTGCCAATATCCTTGGCAACTCGGTCGACATGACTGTCGTCGGTGGCGATCTGAACTCCAGCGTGGTCGGCGACGACGCCTGAGCGGCCAAGATCTGAAACAATATCCTGCGCGAAGCCCCTTCGCGCAGGACGCATGTAGCGAGAGCCCGTTCGGACCGACCGCCGAGGGACTCGTCTGGGAAGGATCACGACATGCTATTGATACATGCGGCGGACGAAGCAATCTGGCATTTCATCGGCATTTTTCACATCACCGACGAAATCGTAAGGCTGAGGATCAATTACGAAGCGTTGGACCCGAACCGGCCCGACTTCGATCCCGGCCATATCATCCCCAAGGATCTGGTAACGACCTATCCCTTCGAGATCCCCGAGTTCGTGCCCGGCCTGGACTATACCCCGCCGGTTCCGACGCTTGAGGGGCTGACCCCGGAAGCGGCCTATCTGTTCGTGGATGTGGCGCGCGATCCGATCCCCTTCAGCCTGCCGTCACTGCCCTTCAGCGACAGCTATACCCCGACGGTCTGGAACGGCCCGACCTTCCAGACGCCTGTCGAGCCGCCTGATCCGCCCCCGCCCCCCAGGCCCGAGCCGCCCGAGCCGCCGACCCACGAATGGGAGCTGCCGGTCCCGGATTCCGTGGCACTGTACAATTTCCAGCAATCGGTCCTTTACGACGGAGATCTGGTGCTGCGGGGCGACATTCCCTTTGGCGTGGATGGCGCGAATGCGCCCTTGCAGGTGCTTTACGATCAGGCGGGGCAGCTGGGCGTGTCCCTGCCGCTGGAACTGCCCTCGGGCGATGACGCCTTTCTGGCGATGGCGCAGCTGTTTCGCGACGCCGAGGCCCCGGACGACCTGCCCGAAGGCGCGGTAAGCTGGACCCGGCTGGGTCAGGATGTGCTGGGCAAGTATCAGGACGGTCTGGCCGTCGACGAACGTCCCGATCTGGACGCGCTGCTGCCCGCCTATTCGCAGGAACGGCAGGACGAGGACTGGCGCGAGAATACCACCCAGCATGAGGTCGTCGTCGGCCATAACATGCTGGTCAATGAAGCGAATATCACCTCGGCCTGGATCGCCGCCCCGGTGCTGACGGCGGCACAGGGAGTCTACAGCTACACGATCATCAGCCAGGTCAATGTCTGGAGCGATCTTGACCGCATCCTGTCGCCCGATGGCGCGCTGAATGTGGACCAGACCCCGACCAATGCGCTTAACTTTGCCTCATACAGCCTGACCGCCAATCCGGCCACGCATGAGGGCGGGGATGGGGATGCGCCGCAATTCTGGCTGACCGCGACGCTTGAAGGCAGTCTGGTCAGCGTCAACTGGATCGACCAGTACAATTTCATCAGCGATGACGACATCACCTCGTTCACGCTGAATGGCGATCAGACCCTGCTGCTGATCGGGGACAATGGCGCGGTGAACCATGTCTCGCTGGCCGAGCTTGGCTCGCAATTCGACCTGATCATCATCGACGGCTACATCCTGAACCTGAACGCCATCCTGCAGACCAATGTGATGCTGGACAATGACAGCATCAGCATGGGTGCGGGGGGCGGCAGGATCAGTTCCGGCGACAACCTGCTGGTCAATGACGCGACCATCAACCAGATCGGCCGCGAGAATTTCGCCGGATCGAACGATGCCTATGACGCGATGATGCGGCTGGCAGCGGACGGGCGGGTGATATTGCCGGCCTCGATCCTGAACGATCCGGCCTTCGAGGGGCTGGATGTGCTGCGCGTGCTGCATATCAAGGGCGATCTGGTTTCGGTCAACATGATCCGCCAGACCAATGTGCTGGGCGATGCCGACCAGATCGAGACCTATCTGTCGGATGCGCAGCTTGGCGGCGATGTCCGCGTGGTCACCGGATCGAACACCTTGGTCAACACGGCGCAGATCACCGAATTCGGCGTCGATGCGACGATCCATTCCGGAGGAGGCTATTACTCTGACGCCCTGCTGCATCAGGCCGAGCTGGTCACCGACCGGCCGCTCCAGATGGGTGACGGGCCCGCGCCATTGGCCAGCGAGGCGGTGCTGTTTCTGGCCGATGGCATGCTGACTCAGGATGATGGCGACCGCGATGTCGGTCCGCTTCATCATGACGGGGCCGTTCCGGCCGATATCATGGAAACCGTGCTGGCATGACACAAGACAGAACGCAGGGACCCTTCGGGCGCAATGCCCAGACAGGGCAGGGACAGCGACAGGACACCGCCCAAAACATGGGGCATGGCTTGGGGCCGGACTGGCAGCAGCAGACGCCGCGCCCGCCCAGCAGCGCGCCCTTGGGCAAGGGGCCGATCATCGACCAGCAGGCCGGGCGGCTGCCCGATCTGCCCGCCGGTCCGGGCGGCAAGTCTGCCGGATTTCACAAGCGGGTGGCCGAGCCCGACATCTCGCATGCGTTGCAGGCCAGCCTGCGCCAGATCTGGGCCAATATCCTTGGCGTGCTGCTGTTCAGCGGCGTCACCAATGTTCTGGTTCTGGCGATCCCGATCTATCTGTTCCAGATCTCGGACCGGGTGCTGACCAGCCGCTCGATCGACACGCTGATCATGCTGACGGTGCTGATCATCGGCGCGGTGCTGCTGCAGGTGATCTTTGACGGCATCCGGCGCGGCATGCTGCTGCGCAGCTCGGTCGATCTTTCGGCGCGGCTGGGGGCACCGATCCTGTCGGCGGCGGCGCGGGCGTCGCTGCAAAGCAACGGGCAGGAATACCAGACGCTGGGCGATCTGCAGACTTTGCGCAATTTCCTTGTCTCGGGGACGCTATTGTCGATGCTGGACCTGCCCTTCACGCCGGTCTTCATCCTTGCGATCTTTCTGGTGCATCCGCAGCTGGGCTTCATCGTGCTGGCGACGGCGATCCTGCTGCTGGTGATCGCGCTGATCAACCAGCGCTTCACCGCCAAACCCTTTGCCGAGGCGAACCGTCATCTTAGCCGCGCCAACCTGCATCTGGATTCCATGGCGCGCAATTCGCAGATCATCAATGCCCTGGCGATGATCCCCGAGGCGGTGACGATCTGGGGCCGGGACGCCGCGGGCTCGATGGCGGCACAGGTCAAGGCGCAGGATCGCAACATCTTTTTCGCCGGGCTGTCGCGAGGGGTGCGGCTGCTGACGCAGGTGGGGCTGCTGGGCTGGGGCGCGAACCTGACGCTGCACGGACAGCTGACCGGCGGCATGGTCATCGCCGCTTCGATCATCGCGGGCCGGGCGCTGGCCCCGATCGAAGGCGCGATCGAGGGCTGGAACAGCGTCTCGCTGTCGCGCTCGGCCTATTCGCGCATCCAGAACCTGCTGAAATCCTCGCCCTTGAACCAGCAAAGGCTGCAACTGCCCCGCCCCGAGGGGCGACTGGATGTCGAGCGGCTGCTTTACGTGCCGATCGGGACCAAACGGGTGGTGCTGAATTCGGTCACCTTCTCGTTGCAGCCGGGGATCTCGCTGGCGATTGTCGGCAAGTCCAGCGCGGGCAAGACCACCTTGGGCAAGATGCTGGTCGGCTCGATCCTGCCCACCTCGGGCAGCGTGCGGCTGGACCTGATGGACCTGCGCAACTGGGATCAGCGGCAATTGGGCCAGTCCATCGGCTATCTGCCGCAGGACGTGCAGCTGTTCCCCGGCACGATCAAGGCCAATATCGCGCGCATGCGCTTTGATGCCACCGATGAGGACATCTATCAGGCGGCAGTGCTGGCCGATGTCCATGACATGATCGCCAAGCTGCCCGAAGGCTATGAGACGATGGTGGCCGCCGATGGCTCGCCGCTGTCGGGCGGGCAGAAGCAGCGGATCGGGCTGGCGCGGGCGTTCTTTGGCAATCCCCGGCTGGTGGTGCTGGATGAGCCGAACTCGAACCTTGATACGGCGGGCGACCGGGCGCTGTCGCGGGCCATGGCGCTGGCCAAGCGCGACCGGATCACCATGATCGTCATCACCCAGAAACAGGCGGTGCTGCGCGACGTCGACAATATCATGCTGCTGGCCGACGGGCAGATCGCCATGTTCGGCGCCCGCGACCAGATGCTGGAAAAACTGGCCCGGCAGCGGCAGTCCGAGGACGTGTTGCCCAATGCCGCGCGCCCGGCCCCGCCCGCGCCCCCCGCGCCGCCTGCACCCGGCCCAACCGGAGCCAAGCCATGATGCTGCATACCGACAACCAGATCTATGCGCAGGTGCCACGCTCGGTCCGCTGGCACCTGACGGTCGGGCTGGTGCTGCTGGTGCTGGCCTTTGGCGGTTTCGGCACATGGGCGCTGCGTGCGCCGCTGGCTGCGGCGGTAATGTCGCCCGGCACTTTCGTCGCCACCGGCAAGAACAAGATCGTCCAGCACCTTGAAGGCGGCATCATCCATGAAATCCTTGTGGGCGAGGGCGACAGCATCACCGAAGGTCAGGTGCTGTTGCGGCTGGACGGCACCGCCGCGCAGGCCAACCAGCGCGAGCTGGAACTGCGCCGCGCCCGGCTTGAGGCCATTGGCGCCCGGCTGCGCGCCGAATATGACCATACCGAGCAGCCGGCCTTTGCCGACTGGCTGGTGCAGCGCAGCGAGGACCCCAGCTTTGCCGCGATCATGAGCGAACAGATGGGGGCATTCCGGGCCGCCCGCGCCAAGCTGGACGGCGAAATCGGGCTGCTGGAAAGCAATATCGCCGCGGGTCGCTCTCGTATCGAAGGCTTTCAGCAGGAGCTGGAGGCGGTGCGCATTCAGGCCGACCTGCTGCGCGAGGATCACGCCACGCGCGAACACCTGTTCAAGCGCGGTCTGGTGCGGCGCAGCGACGTGAACACGCTGGCCCGCGCCATTGCCGATGCCGATGGCCAGATCGGCCGCCTGCTATCCGAGATCGCCGAGACCGAGGAAGCCATCCGCAAGGCCGAACGCGAAATCGCCCAGACCCGCAACCAGCACATGCAGACCGCGATGGATGAAAGCCAGTCGATCGAGGCCGATCTGGACAGCGTGCGCGAACAGTCGATGAAGGCGCAGGACATTCTGGAACGGGCGGAAATCCTGTCTCCGGTCTCGGGCACCATCGTCCGGCTGTATTACCACACCCCCGGCGGGGTGATCGAGGCGGGCAAACCGATCCTTGAAATCCTGCCGCTGGATGCGCCTTTGGTGATCGAATCCCAGATCTCGCGCGGGGATATCGACGATGTCGAGGTGGGCCAGCCTGCGGCGGTGCGGCTGACCGCGCTGAACCAGCGCACGACGCCGGTGCTGCAGGGCACGCTGGTCTATGTCTCGGCCGATGCGCTGGCGACGGAAACCGATGGCGTCCGGCATGAGATCTATCTGGCGCGCGTATCGCTGCCGATGAGCGAGTTGCAGCGGGTTCCGGGTTTTCACCCCACCCCCGGCATGCCCGCCGAGGTGATGATCGAAACCTCTGCCCGGACCTTCTTTGAGTATCTGGTCAAACCCATCGAGGACAGCCTGTCCCGCGCCTTCCGCGAGAACTAGACGTTCAGGAAGCGGGTCTTCACATCGGGCGTGGCGATCAGTTCCGGCGTGGTCCCGGTCCAGACGACGCGGCCCTTTTCGATGACGACATGGCGGTCGGCCAGACGGGTCAGGGCCTCGATATTCTTGTCGATGACAAGGATGGCCTCGCCCCGGTCCTTGAGATGGCGCAGGCAGGACCAGATTTCCTCGCGGATCAGCGGGGCCAGCCCCTCGGTCGCCTCATCCAGCACCAGCAGCGCCGGGTTGGTCATCAGCGCGCGGCCAATGGCCAGCATCTGCTGTTCGCCGCCCGAAAGCTGGTCGCCCATGTTCCGCCTGCGCTCATGCAGGCGCGGGAAAAGGGCATAGACCTGCGGCAGGCTCCATTTGGCGCGCGGCCCGCCACGGGCGGTGGCGATCAGGTTTTCCTCGACCGTCAGGGGAGCAAAGACCTGCCGCCCCTCAGGGACCAGCCCCAGCCCGGCGCGGGCGACCAGATGCGGCGCGGCCCCGGTCAGGTCGCGCCCGTCGATGCTGACCCGACCGGCGCGCGGGCGCAGCAGGCCAAAGACCGAACGCACCGTCGTCGTCTTGCCCATGCCGTTGCGGCCCAGAAGCGTCACCACCTCGCCGCGCGCGACATGCAGGTCGATCCCGAACAGCACCCGGCTGTCCCCGTATGAGGCCATCAGCCCTTCGACCTGCAGCATCAGCCCTCCTCCTCGCCCAGATAGGCGGCGCGGACCGCGGCGTCGGCGCGCATTTCCGCGGGCGTGCCGCTGGCGATGATCCGGCCATAGACCAACACCGACACCCGGTCGGCCAGCCGGAACACCGCGTCCATGTCATGTTCGATCAGCATCATCGTCACCCGTGACCGCAGCCGGGCAAACAGCGCGATCAGCAGCGTCGCTTCCTCATGCCCGGTCCCGGCAAGGGGTTCGTCCAGCAGCAGCAGCCGGGGCCGGGTCGCCAGCGCCACCGCCAGTTCCAGCTGCCGCTTTTCGCCATGGCTCAGCGATCCGGCCAGTTGCGTGGCGCGGGTTTCCAGCCCGACATCGCGCAAGGCTTCCATCGCCTGATCGTTCAGGGCGCGTTCCGACGCGGCGGCGCGAAAGAAGCGGAAGGACGACCCCTCGCGCGCCTGCACGGCGATGGCCACGTTTTCCAGCGCGGTGAAGCCCGGCAGCAGCGTCGTCAACTGAAACGACCGCGCCAGCCCCATCCGCACCCGCGCCGCCATCGGCAGGCGGGTGATGTCCTGACCCATGTAATGGACATGCCCGGAATCGGGCCGCAACTGCCCTGAAAGCTGGGCGATCAGCGTGGTCTTGCCCGCGCCATTGGGGCCGATAATGGCGTGGATTTCGCCCGGATGCACGTCCAGCGACACGTCGTCGGTGACCTTCAGCGCGGCGTAGGATTTCGACAGGTTCCGGACCTGCAGCAGCGGCGCGCTCATGCGGGCGCGCCCTTCAGCCGCCGGATCAGCCCGGCAATCCCGCCCGGCGCGGCCAATGCGACCAGCACAAGGATCAGGCCGAAGCCCAGCCGCCAATGCTCGGAATATTTCGCGAGGCCCTCCTCCAGCGCGACGGTGGCCAGTGCCCCGGCGATGGCCCCGGTCAGGCTGCCAATACCGCCCAGCACCAGCATCACGATCAGCTCACCCGAGCGGTGCCAGCTCATGTAGGACGGCGAGACATAGGCGCTTTGATTGGCCAGCATCACCCCCGCCACCGCGCAAAGACAGCCCGAGATGACATAGGCGGTCAGCTGATAGGGAAAGGGGCGAAAGCCCACCGCCTGCATGCGCAGCGCGCTTTCCCGCGTGCCGCTGAGCACCCGCCCGAAACGCGACAGCGTCAGCCGGTACAGCCCGGCAAAGATCAGCACCAGCAGCCCCAGCGTGGCATAGAACAGCCCCGGTTCCGACCGCAGCCAATCCTGTCCCAGCAGGGTGGAACGCGCCGCCAGCGCGGTGCCGTCATCGCCCCCCAGCGCCGAGAAGGAGACGAAAAAGAAATAGGCCATCTGCCCGAAAGCCAGCGTGATCATGATGAAATAGACGCCCCGCGTTCGCAGCGAAATCGCCCCGGTGACCAGTGCGAAGATCCCGGCTGCTCCGATAGCCGCCAGCAGATGCAGCGTCAAATCGGTGACGCCCGCCCGCGACAGGACCGCCACCGCATAGGCCCCGATCCCCAGATAGGCGGCATGGCCAAAGGACACCATCGCGCCATAGCCAAGGATCAGGTCCAGCGACAGGGCGGCGATGGCAAAGACCACCATCCGCGTCGCAATGACGATCAGAAAGGGCTGGCCGATCCAATGGGCCAGCGGCGGGACCAGCGCCAGCACGGCAAAGATCGCCAGTGCGGCCCGCAGGCGAGGGGGCATGGCGGTCATCGCGCCACGCTCCGCCCGAACAGGCCCGAGGGTCGCCAGAACAGCACCGCCGCCATCAGGATATAGACCAGCATCGGCGCGATGGTGCGCCCGGCCTGCGCGGCGGCGGCGGGCTCCATCAGCGATTTCAGCAGGATGGGCCCGAACATCCGCCCCATCGTGTCGACAATGCCCACCAGCAGCGCGGCAAGGAACGCGCCTTTCACCGATCCGACGCCGCCGATGACAATGACGACAAAGGTCAGGATCAGGATGGAATCCCCCATGCCCGGATCGACCGACAGGATCGGCGAGACGATCGCCCCGGCAAACCCGGCCAGCATCGCCCCTGCGGCAAAGACCAGCATGAACAGCCGGTTGATATCCACCCCCAGCGCCGAGACCATCGCCCGGTTCGCCGCGCCAGCGCGCAGAAGCATGCCCACCCGCGTCCGCGCGATCACGAACCACAGCGCCAGCGCGACGCCCAATCCCGCGCCGATCACCGCGATGCGATAGACCGGGTAGCGCATCGGCCCGGCCAGCGGGATCGAGCCCGCCAGCGCCTCGGGCATGGCGACGGAAAGCGGTGCCGCGCCCCACAGGATCTTGACCAGCTCCGACAGCACCAGAACCAGCCCGAATGTCGCCAGCACCTGATCCAGATGGGAACGGTCGTAAAGCCTGCGAAACACCAGCAGCTCCAGCACCAGCCCCACTGCCAGCGTCACCGGCAGGACCAGCGCCAGCGACAGCCAGAAATTGCCTGTCGCCGCCGACAGCGCCGCCATGACATAGCCGCCGATCATGTACAGCACGCCATGCGCAAGGTTGATGAAGTCCATGATGCCGAAAACCAGCGTCAGCCCGGCCGCCACCAGAAACAGCAGGATGCCGAACTGGGCGCCGTTGAGCAGTTGCAGCAGGAATAGGTTGAACATCTTGTCTTTCCGTCGAACGGAACGCCCCCTTTGACGGATCAAAAGGGGCGTCGTGCCGTTTCAGCCCGTCAGGGCCTTACTTCATCGGGCATTCGCCGACATAGCTGTCGGCGGCGGCGGTAAAGACCTTTTCGACGACCGAGGTGCGATAGGTCCCGTCCTCGGCCTTGATCGCCTTGGTCAGGTAGAAATCCTGCACCGGGAAGTTGTTGGTCGAGAATTTGAAGCTGCCGCGCAGGCTTTGGAAATCGGCTTGTTTCAGGGCGGCGCGCAGGGCCTCGCGGTCCTCGGTCCCGGCTTTTTTCACGGCGCTGTCGATCAGCATCAGCGCGTCATAGCCGCCGACCGCGTAAAGCGAGGGCACGCGGCCATAAGCCCCTTGGAAGGCGGCGACAAATTCGGCATTGCCGGGCGTCTGCAGGTCCGGCGCCCAGTTCGATCCGGTCAGCATGCCCACCGCCGCATCCTGTTCGGCGGGCAAGGTGGTCTCATCCACCGTGAATGCCGACATCAGCGGGATCGAGCCCAGACCCGCCTGGCTCCATTGCTTGACCAGGTTCACGCCCATGCCGCCCGGCATGAAGGCATAGACGGCGGCGGGTTGGCTGGCCGCGATCTGCGCCAGCTCGGCCGAGAAATCCAGCTGCCCCAGCGGCACGAACAGTTCACCCGCGACCTCGCCCTTGAAGACGGATTTGAAGCCGTTCAGGCTGTCCTTGCCCGCCTGATAGTTCGGCGCCAGCAGATAGGCATTGGCCACGCCCTGACGGTTCATGTGCTCGGCCAAGGCCTGCGGCATCTGGTCGTTCTGGTAGGACACGACAAAGATGTCGGGGTTGCAGTCCTTGCCCGCGAAATTCGACGGCCCGGCATTGGGCGACACAAGGATCGCGCCGCCCGAGGTCACCGGACCGGCGATGGCGTTCATGATGTTGGAAAAGATCGGGCCGATGACGAAATCGGCACCCTGCGCCTCGACCAGATCGCGGGCCTTCTGGGCGGCGATGTCGGGCTTGCCCTCATCATCGACGACGATCAGCTCGACCTCGCGGCCGCCGACCTTGTCGCCCAGCGTCTTTTCGGCCAGCAGCACGCCGTCGCGGGCATGTTCGCCCAGAACGGCGGGCGGACCGGACAGGGTCAGCAGGACGCCGATCTTCAGCGGCTCCTCGGCCTGCGCCGCAAGCGGCAGCATCGACATGATCAAGGCGGTGGAAAGGGCAAGGCGCCGCATGGTCGGAAGTCTCCTGCTGGGAATGTTCTTGGCGTGATTCATTGCGCATCATTTCTGATGGCAAGCGCCGTCCCTGCAAGGGAAAAAGGCGTGCTAATCCGCTGCTTGCATCCCGTGCTCATGGCGGAAGCGGTCCAGATCGCCCTGATCCAGCGCCATGTGATCGCCGGTCGCCCGCATATGGTCACCCAGCAGCGCCAGCAGGGCTGCCGCCCGCGCAGGCTGGGTTGCGATCAGGTTGTGTTCCTCTTGCGGGTCGCGGGCAAGGTCGTAAAGCTCAAAGAACCGCTCGTCCTTGAAGCTGTCGACGATCAGCTTGTCCGTCCCCCGGATCACCGCGCGCGAGAAATTCCCCAGCGAGCCATTGCCGTCATATTGCACAAAGACCGGGCGCGGCGGCGTGTCTTGCAGCAAGGACCGGCCGGGCAGGCCAGCGGGTGGGGTGACATCCAGCACCTCGCACAGGGTTGGCAGCACGTCGATATGGCTGACAAGGCGCGGATCAATGCCTTGGCCGCCGCCCTTGGGCAGTTTCAGCACGACAGGGGTGCGGATCGCTTCCTCATACATGCACATCTTCTGGAACAAGCGGTGCGAGCCCAGCATCTCGCCATGATCGCTGGTCAGCAGGATCGCGGTATCGTCATAGATGCCCTGCGCCTTCAACCGCGCGACGATCTGGCCCACGCAATGATCCAGCAGTCGGACCAGCCCGGCATAGACGCGCCAGACCTCGTGCCATTCGTCGCGGCTGTAGCGGGTGCCGATGATGCCGGTCATGTTGTAAAGCTGCAGCGGGCTTTGGCCGGGGCTCCAGCGCCCGACATTGCGCGGCATCTGGATGTCGCGGACCATGGAATACCACGGCTCGGGGATGTGAAAGGGCGGATGCGGGGCCAGAAACATCGCACTGAGAAACAGCGGCTTTGCGCGGTCGCGCCGGTCGATGGCCGACAGCGCGCCGTTCAGGATATGGCCGTCAAAGAAGCTGTCGAAGCCCGGCTGATAACAGCCCGTCGCCGGGGTCGAGCCACTGCCCAGCCATGTCCGCCGCCCGCCGACCTGTTCGGGCAGATCGGCGCGGAAATCCGGCCCGCCCGGCGGGGCATGGCCGCGCGCGGCAAGGGCGGGGGCATAGGTGTCCTCAAGCGTCTGCCAGTGGATGCCGCCCCCGCGCCGTTCCAGCGGCGGGTCATAGCACAGATGCTGCTTGCCCGCGTGATGGCCGTCCCAGTCCCCGGCCAGCAGGCCGTAAAGGTTCGGCGTGCCCTCGGCCACCATGCCATGGGCGGCGTCCTCGGGGACCCATGGGTTGATCAGGCAGCCGGTCTGGTTCGGATAGCGCCCGGTAAAGAACGCCCCGCGCGACGGCACGCATAGCGGCGAGGCGCAATAGGCATTGGGAAAGACCATGCTTTCCCCGGCCAGCTCGGCGATATGGGGGGTATGTTCCGGCCCGATCAGGTCATGGCGCAACTGGTCGGCCATGATGACGACCAGATGCGGCGCGCTCATTGCGTCCGCCGCAGATTGCCGCGCGGCGGGGCGACGGTCGCGCGCTCGATCAGCTCGACCCCCATGTTCATGCGGATGGCGCTGCGGCCGGGATTGGTGATCCGGCCCAGCAGCAGGCTTGCACCGCTGCGGCCCAGTTCGGCCCGCTCGATCCGCATGGTGGTCAAGGGCGGGCGGCTGTTCCCGGCCAGCGCCACATCGTCCAGCCCGATCACCGAGAAATCGTCGGGGATGGCAAAGCCCAGCGATTGCAGCCCCTGCATCAGCCCGAAGGCCACCATGTCCGAGCTGCAGAAGAACGCGGTCACGCCCTCAAGCCGCCCCTGCTGATGCGCGGCGATGATGGCGTTGCGGGTCTGGGTCTCGGCAAAGCCCATCTGGCCCAGATCCAGCACATGCCGGTCGGGATCGAAACCCAAGCCGGCCTCGGTCAGGGCCACGCGGAACCCGTCCAGACGACGGCGCATGGTCAGGCGGTGGGGCAGGGTGACATGCATGATCTGGCGATGCCCTGCCGCCAGCAGGCGTTGGGTCGCCAGCCAGCCCGCCGACCAGTTGTCGGGCAGCACACTGTCGATCCGCATCGAGCGGTCCATGCCGTTGATCAGCACCGCCGGAGTTTCAGCCGCCGCGATCCGGTCGATCAGAACGGCATCGTCCAGACCGATGGCGATGATCGCGCCGCTGGCCGGATCGGCAAGGATGCTTTCGATTTCCGCCTGACCGCCCTCGGTGATGGGCGCGACCAGACGGACCTCGACCGACAGGCCGCTTGCGGCGCATTCCTCAAGCACGCCCTTGACGATGTCCTCATAGAACAGCGAATCCGAGTAATAGGCGGCGGGCATGATGATGGTCGCGGCCCCCACGCCCGCGCGCTGGATGGCGCGGGCCGAGCGGCCCTGATAGCCCAGCTGATCCGCCGCCGCCAAAACGCGCTGGCGGTTTTCCTCGCTGACGCCGCCGCGATTGTTGAGCACCTTCGAGGCGGCGGCGACCGAGACGCCAGCAGCATCGGCAATGTCGCGCAAAGTGGCGGGTGGGGTGTCGGACATGAGGTTCCTCGGCATTTTCAGATTGGACTGTTACCCTGTGGGGGCGTGGCCTCACCAGAAGAATTGCGTGTGACCCAACGAACGCATCAGGGCCTCCATGAAGTAATAATCGCCGTAAGGCAGCATGTTGTCGGCAAAACCCGATGCGACATGCGCCGCGCCATGCGCCAGCATCCCCAACGCCTGCGGGTCATTGGTCAGGTCGCAGGTGTCCAGCAGCCCGCCCAGCAGCCGGTCGCCGAAATCGCGCCAGCGCCCGGCCTCAAGCGGCATTTGCTGGGCGATCATGTAGACCCCTGCCGCCATCACCGCACCGGCCGAGCTGTCGCGATGGACCGCATTGCCGGGGGCGGCGTAATCCCATGCCGGGACGGTATCGTCGCCCATCAGTGCCTCGGCCCGCGCCGCCAGCCGACGGGCGGCGTCCAGATAGGCACGGTTGCCGGTCGCCAGCGCGCTTTGCGCATAGCCGTGGATCAGCCAGGCCTGCCCGCGCGACCAGCACGAGGCGTCGTCATATCCCTGATGGGTCTCGCCACGCAGGGGGGCGCCGGTCACCGGATCGAACAGGAAGGTGTGAAAGCTGGTGTCATCCGCGCGGACCAGATGTGCCAGCGCGGTTTCGGCATGGCCATCGGCGGCATGGCAGAAATCGGCGCGCCCGGTTTCGCCATGCGCCCAATACAGCAGCGCAAGGTTTTGCAGCGTGTCGGCGATGATGCGCCCGGCGGCATGATGCGGATCGACCCGGCCATGCGGCGCAACCGCGTTCCATGCCTGAATATAGCGGCCCTCGGGGCGATAGCGGTCCAGCAGCAGCCGCGCGGCCTCCAGTGCCATGCCGCGCGATTCGCGGTCGCCGGTCATCAGCCAGTCGGCCACGCAGCCCAGCGAGAACTGGAAGCCCAGATCGTGATCCTGCGCCTGACGATGCGCCAGAATCGCGCGAAACACCGGCCTGCGCGCCCGCGCCGCGTTCATGAACACCGGGTCGCCCGTCAGTTGCAGCGCCAGCCACAGCTGCCCGGCCTGAAAGCTGACCACCCAGTCAAAGGGCGCGCAATAGGTCCATTGATTCGAGGCCGTCCCGATCTTGGGATTGCGCAGCCCGATCACCGGCATCGTCTGGCGCAGCTTGTCCACGCAGCGCTCGATCGCCTGCTGATGACGCTGGGCATGGCGGGTCACAAAACCCGGTTCGGCGGCGGCGAAGTAGCTGTTGGCCTCGATATTCATGGGCATCCTCCTGGTTGCCCTAAGTTTTCGTGTATTTCGCAATTTTCGTCAAGCACGAAACATTTCAGTTGACGGTGAAATTTCGATTTGTCATTTTGACGTCATCAAGAGTTGCGCCGGAGCAAGGCGTAAAGAGGAGGTTTCGCATGTCCGTCACTGACGATATGCCCTTTCGCGTGCCGATCTGGTCACGCCTGCGCCGCCAGATTGCCGGTTACGGGTTCCTGTCCCCCTGGCTGATCGGTTTCTTTGTGCTGACGCTGGGTCCGGCGATGTCGTCGCTGTACCTGTCCTTCACCGATTATTCGCTGATGTCGCAGCCTACATGGGTTGGCAGCGCGAACTACGCCCAGATCGCCAGCGACGATCCGCGATTTCGGGCGGCGATGAATGTCACATTCACCTATGTGCTGCTGTCGGTGCCGCTGAAGCTGGTCTTCGCACTGGCGGTCGCGGTCCTGCTGAACAAGGGGATGCGCGGGCTGAACTGGTTCCGGGCGATCTTCTATCTGCCGTCGCTGATCGGCGGCTCGGTGGCAATCGCGGTGCTGTGGCGGCAGGTCTTTGCCAGCGACGGCATGATCAATCAGGTCCTGATGACGCTGTTCGGCTACGAAGGCCCCAGCTGGATCGCCAATCCCTCGACCGCGATCTATACGCTGGTGGCGCTGGCCGTGTGGCAGTTCGGGTCGTCCATGATCATCTTTCTGGCCGGCCTGCGCCAGATCCCGCAGGACATGTACGAGGCCGCCAGCATCGACGGGGCCAGCCGCACCCGGCAGTTCTTCAAGATCACCCTGCCGTTGCTGACCCCGGTGATCTTCTTCAACGCCGTCATCCTGACCATCGACGCGTTCAAGGCCTTTACCCCGGCCTTTGTCATCAGCGACGGCTCGGGCGGGCCGATCGACTCGACGCTGTTCTACACGCTGTACCTGTACCAGGAGGCCTTCACCAACTTCCGCTTCGGCTATGCCTCGGCGCTGGCGTGGGTGCTGGTGGCGATCATCGCGGGCTTTACCGCCCTGTCCTTCCTCTCGGCCAAATACTGGGTGCATTACGATGACTGAGACCGCAATCGCCCCGCCGCTGACCAAGGAGGCAACCATGCCGCAGGGATTGAAGCGCGCATTTGCCTATGCCGCCCTTGCCGCCATCAGCTTCGTGATGCTGTACCCGCTGCTGTGGATGGTCTCGAGTTCGTTCAAGCCGGAAAACGAGATCTTCTCGACCACCTCGCTGATCCCGGAAACCTTCACCACGGACGCCTATGCGCGCGGCTGGAACGGGCTCAGCGTCAGCTTTGGCTGGATGTTCCTGAATTCCGCCGTGGTCTCGGTGCTGGCGGTGGCGGGCAACCTGATTTCCTGCTCGATGGCGGCCTATGCCTTTACCCGGCTGCAGTTCAAGGGCCGCAAGTTCTGGTTCGCGCTGATGCTGGGCACGATGATGCTGCCCCAGCACGCCGTGCTGATCCCGCAATACCTGATGTTTCTGAACTTTGGCTGGGTGAACACCATCCTGCCGCTGGTCGTGCCGAAATTCCTGGCCATCGACGCCTTCTTCATCTTCCTGATGATCCAGTTCTTCCGCGGCATTCCGCGCGAGCTGGACGAGGCCGCGCTGATGGACGGGGCCGGTCCGCTGCGGATCTTCCTCAAGGTGATCCTGCCGCTTTCGACCCCGGTTCTGGCCACGGCGGCGGTGTTTTCCTTCATCTGGACATGGGACGATTTCTTCGCCCCGCTGATCTATCTGAACGACATCGAGAAATACACCGCACAGCTGGGCCTGCGCACCTTTGTCGACGCCACCGCCCAATCCGACTGGGGCGCGCTGCTGGCGATGTCCACCCTGACCGTCCTGCCGATCTTTGTCCTGTTCGTGATGTTCCAGCGCCTGCTGATCGAGGGCGTCGCGACCACCGGAATGAAACGCTGATTGCCCGCCCTCCAGAAAAGCGAGCCCGACATGACCTCTCTGACCCTTCAAGACATCAAGAAAAGCTACGGCAATATCGACATCATCCAGGGCGTCGATCTGAAGATCGAACCCGGCGAGCTGGTGGTCTTTGTCGGCCCCTCGGGCTGCGGGAAATCCACGCTGCTGCGCATGATCGCCGGGCTGGAGCCGATCTCAAGCGGTGAGCTGCGCATCGGCGGCCAGCGCATGAACGAACGCTCAGCTTCGGAACGCGGCATTGCCATGGTGTTCCAGTCCTATGCGCTTTACCCGCATATGACCGTCTACAAGAACATGTCCTTCGGGCTGGAAACTGCCCGGATGCCGCGTGCGGAAATCGACAGCCGCGTCCGCAAGGCCGCCGAGATCCTGCAGATCACCCAGCTTCTGGACCGCAAGCCCAAACAATTGTCGGGCGGCCAGCGCCAACGCGTCGCCATTGGCCGCGCCATCGTCCGCGAGCCTTCGGTGTTCCTGTTCGATGAGCCGCTGTCGAACCTTGATGCGGAACTGCGGGTGCAGACCCGCGTCGAGATCGCCAAGCTGCATGCCGATATCGGCGCCACCATGATCTATGTGACCCATGATCAGGTCGAGGCGATGACGCTGGCCGACCGCATCGTCGTCCTGCGCGGTGGCCGGATCGAGCAGGCGGGCACCCCGCTGGAGATCTACAACGCCCCCGCCAACCGCTTCGTCGCCGGCTTCATCGGCTCACCCAAGATGAACTTCCTTGAGGCGCGGGTGCTGTCCTCGGGCGGCGATCTGGCGCTGGATCTTGCCGGAACGTCGGTGCGTCTGCCGGGATATGGCGGCAGGGGGCTTGAGGCCACGGCCTCGCTGGGCGTGCGCCCCGAACATCTGCGGGTCGGCTCGGATCAGGGCGCGGATCTTGGCGCGATGACCGTGACCCATGTCGAACAGCTGGGCGGCCAGACCATCGTTTACGGCCGCCTGTCCGACGGGCAGCAGATCGTGGCGACGCTGGACGGCCAGCAATCGGTTCAAGCCGGTCAGGAACTGCCGCTGCGGGTCGATCTGGCGCGCTGCCATGTCTTTGACGCCGATGGCCGACGAGTGGCGGCACGCGCCGCCTGACCGGCCACAAGTTGGGGGAGGAGGAATAACATGCTCAAGCGCAGAGATTTCATCCGGGGCGGTCTGGCCCTTGGTGCCGCCGCCTCACTATGCGGTCCGGCATCGGCGGCCACGACGGATATGCGGCTGTTCTGGTTCGGCTCGCCCGCGCGGGCGGAACGCACGCTGGCCGTGGCCCGCCTGTTCGAGGCCGCAAATCCCGGCGTCAAGATTCTGGGCGAGGTCGGCGGCAATGACTACTGGTCCAAGTTGACGACGATGCTGGCGGGCGGCAATGCCCCCGACATCTTTCAGCTGGTCCCCAGCCGCTATGCCGATTACGCGGGCCGGGGCGCGATGCTGCCCTTGGACGACTATATCGGCCCGGTGATCCGCACCGACCGGATGATGCCCGAGGTGATGAGGCTGGGGCAGGTCAGGGGCGTGACCTATGGCGTGCCGCTGTCGATCAATGCCTTTGCGCTGCTTTACGACATGGTGGCTTTCCAGCAGACCGGACTGACCCCGCCGGGTCGCGACACGACATGGGACGATTTCGCCCGGCTTTGCATCGAGATGACCAAGGCGATCGACAAGAAGGGCGTCTGGGCCATCGGCAATGCCGCCCGCTACAGTTACGCGCTGGAAGCGTTTCTGGTGCAGCGCGGCAAGCGGCTTTACCGCGAGGACGGCCAGATCGGTTTCGATGTCACTGACGCCACCGACTGGTACGGATATTGGGACAGCCTTGCCCGGAACGGCGGCTGCGTCTCGGCCGAGGTGCAGGCGCTGGACAAGATCCAGATCGATTCCAACCCGATGAGCACCGGCCATGCGGTGATGGCGATTGCCTTTTCGAACATGCTGGTGGGCTATCAGGCCCTGCAGAAAAACCCGGTCGGGCTGACCGTGCTGCCGGTGGCTCAGAAGGGCGGGCCCTCGGGGCTGTTCTACAAGGCGGGTCAGCAATTCGGCGTCGCCAAGACTGCCAAAAACCCCAAGCTGGCGGCCCAGTTTCTGGACTTCTTCCTTAACGATGCGACGGCGGGCAAGGCATTGGGGTTGGAGCGCGGCATGCCGATCAACCTTGATGTCCGCGCCGCTGTCGCGGGCACCCTGAACGAAGTCGAGAAGCGATCCTTCGACTATATCCAGTCGATTGCCGACATCTCGGGCGACTATCCGCCGCAAGTGCCGGTCGGCGCCGGCGAGCTGGAGGAACGGGTCTATCGCGCCATCGCCGACAAGCTGGCCTTCGGCCAGATCACCCCTGCCGAGGCCGGGCAGACGCTGGTGGCTCAGGCCAATCAAATCCTGCAAAGCTAGGCCGCAGCCCGGCCAATGCGACGAACCATTGCCCCGACCCGGATGCGGTCGGGGAACAACCCCTCACGTTTCAAGATCGGACATGACATGATCAACAGACGCGCATTCCTGAACAGCGGCCTTGCCTGTGGGCTGGCCGCGACCACATTGCCCTTGCTGGGCCGCGCCGCGCGGGCCTCGGGGTCGGACATGCGGCTGTTCTGGTTCGGCTCTCCGGGTCGGGCGGAACGGACGCTGGCCGTGGCCAAGCTGTTCGAGGCCGCCAATCCCGGCACCACGGTTCTGGGCGAAGTCGGCGGCAATGACTATTGGTCCAAGCTGACCACCATGCTGGCGGGCGGCAATGCCCCCGACATCTTCCAGCTGGAGCCGGGGCGCTTCGCCGATTACGCGGGCCGGGGCGCGATGCTGCCGCTGGACGACTACTTGGGCAAAACCATCCGCACCGACCGCCTGCTGCCCGGCGCGCTGGAACTGGGCACGGTCAAGGGCAAGGTGGCGGGGATGCCGCTGTCGAACAACGCCTTTGCGCTGCTTTACGACAGCGTGGCCTTCCAGCAGGCCGGGCTGACCCCGCCGGGCCGCGACACCACATGGGACGATTTCGCCCGGCTTTGCACCGACATGACCAAGGCCATCGGCAAGAAGGGCGTCTGGGCCGTCGGCAATGCCGCCCGCTATTCCTATGCGCTGGAGGCCTTCCTGCTGCAGCGTGGCAAGAAACTGTATCGTGAGGACGGCCAGATCGGGTTTGATGCCAAGGACGCGACCGACTGGTATGGCTATTGGGAAAGCCTGGCCAAGAATGGCGGCTGCGTTCCTGCCGATGTTCAGGCGCAGGACAAGATCCAGATCGATTCCAACCCGATGAGCCGCGGGAATGCAGTCATGGCCATCGCGTTTTCCAACATGCTGGTCGGCTATCAGGCGCTGCAAAAGAACCCGGTCGGCATCACCACGCTGCCGGTTGCGGAAAAGGGCGGGGCCTCGGGGCTGTTCTATCGCGCCGGGCTGCATTTCGGCATCGCCAAGAACAGCCCCGACCCCGAGCGTGCGGCGCGTTTCCTTGATTTCTTCGTCAATGATCTGGCGGCGGGGCAGATCCTTGGGGTGGAACGTGGCGTCCCGATCAATCTGGACGTGCGCGCCGCCATCGCGCCCTCGCTGGACGAGACCCAGAAGCGCTCCTTCGATTATGTCGAGGCGATTGCGGATGTCGTCGGTCCCTTCCCGGCGCAGGTCCCGGTCGGTGCCTCGGAACTCGAGGACCGCGTCTATCGCACCGTGGCCGATCGGATGGCCTTTGGTCAGATCACCCCCACTGAAGCTGGCGAGGAGCTGGTCTCGCAGGCCAATGCCATCCTGAAGGGCTAAGATGGCGCTGTATCTGGGCATTGATGGCGGCGGGACCGGATGCCGCGCCGCCATCGCCGACGGGGCGGGCCGGATTCTGGCCCGCGCCGAATCCGGCCCCGCGAATATCGCCAGCGACCCCAAAGGAGCCCGCGACACCATCATCGGCATCGTCCACGGCCTGCTGGCCAGACTGGGCGCGACCGAGGCCGCGGCAGTCGGGCTGGGTCTGGCCGGGGCCAATGCGGCAGGCGCGGATCTGGCGCTGCAGGGTGCCCTGCCAGCCCGGCGCGTGCGGATAGAAACCGACGCCCTGACCGCGACCTTGGGGGCCTTGGGCGACCGGGACGGGATCGCTGCGGTGATCGGCACCGGTGCGGTCTTTGGCCGCCAGCAGGCCGGGCGGTTTCGCCAGATCGGCGGGCATGGGTTGGTGCTGGGCGACTATGCCTCGGGGGCGTGGCTGGGTCGCAGGGCGCTGACGCAGGCAGTCCGGGCGGATGACGGGCTGGTCCCGATGACGCCATGGCTGCGCGACCTGCTGGCGCGCTTTGGCGGTGCGGCGGGGATCATCGGCTTTGCCTATGCCGCCAGCCCCGCCGATTTCGCCCGCCTTGCCCCCGAGGTCATCGCCGTCGCCGATCCCATCATCATGGCCGAGGCTGACACCGAGATCATGACCGCCATCGCCACGCTTCAGGCGGGCGCGGCCCTGCCCGTGACCTTCATCGGGGGTCTGGGCGAGGTTTATCACAGCCGCCTTGCGGGGCGGCTGAACACGGCCCGGCCCATCGGCTCGGCGCTGGATGGCGCGCTGCGGCTGGCCATCTCAACTGATCGCGACGCGGGACCTGTCCGCGCATAAAGGAGAACCCCTTGCAGCCCACTCATATGGCCCGCGAAATCGCGGAGCTGCCCGATATCGCACGCGCCTTCATCCGCCAGTCCCGCGATCCGATCCGCGATGCCGCCACCGCCCTGCGACTGACCGAACCCGCGCTGCTGGTCACCGTGGCACGCGGCTCATCCGATCACGCGGCGAGTTTCCTGAAATATCTGGTCGAATTGCAGCTGGGCATTCCGGTGGCCTCGGTCGGGCCGTCGATTGCCTCGATCTATGTGCGCCAGTTGCGGCTGCAGGGCGCGGCCTGCATCGGGATTTCGCAATCCGGGCAAAGCCCCGACATTCTGGCGATGATCCGCAGCGCGGCGGCGGGCGGGGCAAGAACGCTGGCCTTGACCAATGACGTGGCCAGTCCGCTGGCCGGGGCGGTCGATCATGTCATCCCGCTGGCCGCCGGGCCGGAGCGCTCGGTCGCGGCGACCAAGACCTTTGTCGCCTCGCTGCTGGCGGCTTTGTGGCTGGTGGCGGAATGGCGGCCCGATCCGGCACTGCAGGCCGCGCTGACGGACCTGCCCGAGGCCTTGGCCGCTGCCGCCCGGCTGGACTGGCAGGTGATCGAGGACCGGCTGGCCGACGCGCAATCACTGTTCGTGCTGGGCCGGGGTGCGGCCAGCGCCATCGCCGCCGAGGCCGCCTTGAAGGGCAAGGAAACCTGCCGCCTGCATGCCGAGGCCTATTCCGCGGCCGAGGTCCTGCACGGCCCCTCGGCCATCGCCCGCGACCGCTTTCCGGTGCTGGTCTTTGCGGTCGATGACGAATCCCTGCCGCAACTACGCGCGACAGTGGAACGTCTGGCCGGGCAGGGGGCGGATGTCTTTGTCACCGGGATCGCGGTTCCCGGCGCGACGACGCTGCCGGTGGTCCCCGACCTGCATCCGCTGGTCGCGCCGCTGGTGCATCTGGCCATCTGGTACGCCACGGTCGAGCGCCTGTCGCGGCAGCGCGGGCTGAACCCCGACCAGCCCGCCTTTCTGCAGAAAGTGACCCAGACGGTATGAGCATGACCCTGACCGGGGCCTCGGTTTTCGATGGCGAGGCCCTGCATGACGGCGCATCGGTGGTGGTCGCCGACGGACGCATCACCGCGATCCTGCCCGCGGGGCGGGGACCGGTTGGTCAGCCCGTCGCATTGTCCGGCGGCATCCTTGCGCCGGGGCTGCTGGACCTGCAGGTCAATGGCGGTGGCGGGCGGCAGGTCGGTGCCAGCACCACCGCCGCCGATCTGGCCGCGATCTGTGACAGCCATGCCCGGCTGGGCGCGACCGGCATCCTGCCGACGCTGATCACCGACACGCCTGAAACCACCGCCCGCGTCATCGCCGCCGGGATCAAATGCGCATGGGCGGGCGTGCCGGGCTTTCTGGGCCTGCATCTGGAGGGGCCGCATCTGGACCCCCGGCGCAAGGGCGCGCATGACCCCGGCCTGATCCGGCCGATGCTTGAGCCCGACCTGCAGGCGCTGCTGGCCGCGCGCGCGCAACTGCCCGCGCTGATGGTGACGCTGGCACCGGCGGCGGTGGCTCCGGGCCAGATCCGGCGGCTGGTCGCGGGCGGCGTGACCGTCAGCCTTGGCCATGCCGATTGCACCCTGACCGAGGCCCGCGCCGCCATGGCCGAGGGCGCACGCTCGGCCACGCATCTGTTCAACGCCATGTCACCCCTTGGTCACCGAGAACCGGGGCTGGTCGGCGCGGTTCTGGATGGTGATCTGGCCGCGGGGCTGATCGCGGATGGCCAACATGTCGCGCCCGAGATCGTGCGGCTGGCCCTGCGATTGCGGCCACGCGGGCTGTATCTGGTTTCCGATTGCATGGCCCTTGCAGGCACCGAATTGCCTGGCATGCGCCTTGGCGGGCGGCTGATCCGGCGCAGTGCCGGCAGGCTGACCTTGGGCGATGGCACGCTGGCCGGGGCCGATCTGACCCTGCCGCAGGCCTTGGCCAATCTGCGGAAATGGGGCGTGGATGCGGCGCAGGCGCTGCGCATGGCGACCTCGACCCCCGCCGATCTGATCGGTTCCCCGGCGGGTCGTCTGCGCGTCGGCGCGACCGCCGATCTGGTGCATCTGGGCGATGACTTGCACCTGCGACAGGTCTGGCGCGGCGGGCAGCCGCTGCTGCGCCAGATCCATGCCGACCAACCCCGCCAAAACAGGAGAATGCCGTGAACCCGGAAATCAGGATCGTCAGCGCGGATGGCGTGACGCGCGTCCGCCAATCTGGTCAAGCCGAGGCCGTGCTGGTCCATGACCTGACCTATGTCCCCGGCGACATGATCGAGATCGCCTGCGCCGATGCGGGCTTTAGCGCGGGCTTTGATGCCGTCCTGCAACTGGACGCGGCGATTGCCCCGGCGCTGGTCCATGCGGGCGGGCCGATCTATCGCTTTGCCATCCCCTTCGACGGCGCCCGCGTGGCCTATCCGGCGCAGGCCTTTGCCGGGCCGCTGCATCGCATCTCGATCCGGCCCGCCTTGCCGTCCGAGGCGCATATCCGGCGCGATCTGGCGCTGAACCCGGCGGATTCGGCGCTGAATGACGCCTTTTTCCCCCATGCCTTTGCCAATGTGGAAACCCGGAACGAGGCCGGTTTTGCCGCTCGCAATGCCATCGACGGCGAGATCGCCAATAGCGATCACGGCTTCTGGCCCTATACCAGCTGGGGCATCAACCGCGACCCGCATGCTTCGCTGACCTTGGATTTCGGGCGGGTGGTGTGGCTGGACGAAATCGCGCTGCGGCTGCGCGCGGATTTTCCCCATGACAGCTGGTGGGAACGGGCGACCATCGTGTTCTCGGACGGGCCCGAGGTTCGGATCACGCTGCATAAGACCGGTCAGCGGCAGGCCTTCGCGATTCCGCCGCGACAGGTGACATGGCTGCGGCTGGAACAGCTGATCCGCGCCGACGATCCGTCGCCCTTCCCCGCCCTGACCCAGATCGAGGCATGGGGCTGGCCGGTGACCGCATCAGGTCAGCGCAGGTCCTCAAGCGCGGCGATGAAATTGGAAAACAGCTCACCCTGCGAGCCGATCCTCAGCTTGGCATAGATATTGCGCTTGTGAATGCGGACCGTGCCGGGGGAGATTCCCAAGGCGCGGCCCGTCGCCTCGGCCGAATGACCCTTGAGCGTGTATTCGACCACCTCGGTCTCGCGCGGGGTCAGCAGGTTGCGCCCGACATTGCGAAAGGCCGCGTCGATGCGCCCGGCCAGCGCGCCCTGCGCCGCCTGGGGCTGCTCGGCGAAGCGCGGGCGCAGGTCGGGCCAGTTCTTGCGCGCCGATGCGGCGACAAAGGGCAGGACGGCGGCCAATTCGCGGAACTCGCGCGCCGAAAAGGCGCGGCTGGCGCGCATGGCCGAAATCACCGCATGCACGCCTTGCCCCATGTCCAGCATGAAGCCTATTTCCTCGGCAAGCTCGGTCTGGACATAGTAGTTGCGGAAATATTCGGCCTGATAGAAGCGGTCGGGGGCCAGTTCCCGCAGCCGCACCAGCTTGGCCTGACCGGGGCCGGGCGGGTGCAGATAGAACGGGTCCAGAAGGTAAGGACCGGCCTGATAATCCTCGACCATGACCTGCCGTTTCCACGCCGGAAATTCGTCATGCAGCGCGATCGGGCGGCGGTCCTGATAATAGGCGAATGTCACGCTATGCTCGAACGGCGCGACGCAGCGCAGGGCCGCGATCAGTGCTGCCGCAAAATCGGGCGTGCCCAGCGTTTCGACCACATGCGCGCTTGCCTCGATCCAGTTCATTCGTCACCTTTCGAGTGGGGACAGCGGCACTATGCCTTTTGTGGTATATACAGCGTCTGCAAGTTTTCTTACGAATTTCTCAAATCAAGGGATAGCCCGCGTCAAGGACTATCGTCAGGGAAAGACGTAAGCATGGCATATGCGGAGGGCGGCGAGACCATCGCCGAATTCGTCGACACGACCAAGCGCTTCGGCAAGGTGCTGGCCGCGGATCGGCTGAACCTGAAGATCGGCAAGGGCGAATTTCTGTCCTTCCTCGGGCCATCGGGCTGCGGCAAGACCACGGCTTTGCGCATGCTGGCAGGCTTTGAGCCGCCGACCGAGGGCCGCATCCTGATCGACGGGCAGGATATCGGCGCGGAGCCCGCGCATCGCCGCCCGGTCAACATGGTCTTTCAGCATTACGCGCTGTTCCCGCATATGACCGTGGCGGAAAACGTCGGCTACGGGCTGCGCCAGCGCCGTCCCAAATTGGCGAAGGATGACATCGCCGCCCGCGTTGCCCGCGCGCTGGACACGGTGCGTCTGGGCGATTTCGGCCCGCGCCGGATCTGGGAAATGTCGGGCGGTCAGCAGCAGCGCGTGGCTTTGGCCCGTGCCATCGTCAATGAGCCGAAAATCCTGCTGCTGGATGAACCCATGGCGGCGCTGGACGCGAAACTGCGCGGGCAGATGCAGATGGAACTGCTGTCCTTGCAAAGGAAGCTTGGCATCACCTTCATCCTTGTGACCCATGACCAGCAGGAAGCGCTGTCGATGTCGGACCGCATCTGCATCATGGGCAAGGGGCGGATCAGCCAGATCGGCACCCCGCGCGAACTTTATGACCGCCCCGCCAACCGCTATGTCGCGGATTTCGTCGGGCGCGCCAATATTCTGCCCGGCACCGTCATCCGCAATATCGGGGAACATGCGCTGGTCCGGCTGGCCTCGAACCACGATGTCGTGGTCGAGGCTCCGCGCCTGGTCAGCCCCGGCGACAAGGTGGACATCGCCATCCGCCCCGAGGCGCTGCGCCTTGGCGCTGCTGCGGAACCGGGCCTGCCCGACATCACCGCCACGGTCGCGCATATGACCTTCCTTGGCGAACATGTGGAATACCTGCTGCGCCATCCCGACTTGGGCGAATTGCAGGTCATGGTCCCGAGACAGGCCGAAAGAGCCTTGCCGGGCGTGGATGTGGGCACCCAGCTTCACGTCCTTTGGGATCAGGGCAATGGCCTGATCCTTGGTCAAGACTGACATCTCCAACAAGGGAAGCGACAGATGCAGGACGATAACGCACCGATCTCGCGCCGGAAATTCGCAGAAGAACTGGAACGCTACCGCAAGGGCTCGGTCTCGCGCCGGCACTTCCTTGGGGTGACGGGTCTGGGCACGGCCATGGCGGTGATGGCGGGTGCCATGCCGATGCTGCGCCCGCGCGGCGCACATGCCGCTGACTTGGGCGACCGCGCCGTTCTGGCGACATGGCCAAACTATCACGACGTGGAAAACTTCGCGATCTTCCAGAAGGAAACCGGGGTCGCGACGCAGGTCAACGTCTTTGGCTCGAACGAGGAAATGCTGGCGAAACTGCAGGCGGGCGGCTCGGGCTGGGATGTGTTCGTGCCGACGAACTACACCATCACCACCTATGTCGATGCCGACCTGATCGAGCCGCTGGACCTGTCCAAGCTGCCCAATTACGACGCGGCGGCCTTTGATGCGCGCTTTGCCGATGCGGGCACGGTCAATGGCAAGCTGTATGCCGTGCCCAAGAACTGGGGCACCACCGGCATGGCCTGGGACAGCACCAAGGCCAAGGCCCCCTTCACCAGCTGGAAGGAGTTCTTCGACCTGACCATGACCGATTTCTCGGGTCGGACCATGGTGCATGACTATCAGCTGACCACCATCGGCAACGCGCTGAAATATTACGGCTATTCCTTCAACTCGGTCGACCCGAAGGAACTGGCCGATGCCGAAAAGCTGCTGTTGCAGGTCAAGCCGCATCTGTTCGCGATCAGCTCGGATTACCAGCCGTCGATGCGCAATGGCGATGCGTGGATGACCATGTGCTGGACCGGCGAGGGCAAGCAGATGAACCGCGACATTCCGGAAATCCACTTCGCCCTTGGCAAGGAAGGCGGCGAGATCTGGTCGGATTACTACGCCATCCCGAAAAACGCCCCGCATCGCGAGGCGGCCTATGCGCTGATCAACTTCCTGATCGACCCGCAGGTGAACGCCCGCGAGGCGACCGCGCATGGCTTCCCGGTGGCCGACAGCCGCGTCAACGCGCTGCTGCCCAAGGAAGTGCTGGCCGACCCGATCCTTTACCCTGCCGCCGATCTGCTGAACGCACAGGAATTCGGCGCGGCCGCGACCCTGACCGACCCGAACCGCGCCGAGCTGATGGCGCGCTTCAAATCGGCCTGAGGAGGGGATGACCATGACCAAGGCCCGCGCCCGCTGGCTGCTTCTTGGACCTGCGGGCCTGTGGTATGCGGCACTGCTGGTGCTGCCGCTGGCCGTGGTGCTGGTCTATTCCCTTGGCGAAAGGGCGCCGGCGGGCGGATATGCCCCGGCGCTGACCTTGGCCCAATATGCCAATCTGGGAAGCCGCTGGACGGCTTTTCAGAACACGCTGGTCCTTGCGCCCGTGGGCACGCTGGCGGCGCTGCTGATCGCCTATCCGCTGGCCTATTTTCTGGCGGTGAAATCCAATCCGCGCTGGCGGACGGCGCTGCTGGTGCTGGTCATCGTGCCCTTCTGGACCTCGATCCTGATCCGCAGCTATGCGTGGATCTTCCTGCTGGGCGGGCGCGGCATTCCGGCCCTGCTGGCCGATCTGGGCTTGGGCGACATCCGCCTGATCAACACGCCCTTCGCCGTGCTGGTCGGCATCGTTTATGGCTACCTGCCGCTGATGGTCTTTCCGATCTATGTCAGCCTTGAGCGGCTGGACAAGCGCCTGCTGGAGGCGTCGTCCGACCTTGGCGCGCCGCCTTGGCGCAGCTTTCTGCAGGTGACGCTGCCGCTGTCGCTGCCGGGCGTCGCCACGGGGTCGATGCTGGTCTTTATCCTGCTGATGGGGGAATACCTGATCCCGCAGATGCTGGGCGGTGGCAAGGTCTTCTTCGTCGGCAATGCGCTGGTCGATCTGTTCCTGCAATCGCGGAACTGGGCCTTTGGCTCGGCCATGGCGGTGACGCTGGTCGCGGTCATGCTGGTCACGGTGACGCTATATATGCGCTTCCTCAGCCGGATCGGTGCGGCGCGCGACGATGTCGGCCTGATGTGAGACAGCCATGAGAATTTACGCCCTAGCCGTCTATGTTTTCCTGTACCTGCCCATCGGCATCATCGCGCTGTTCAGCTTTTCCGCCGGACGCTCGGCCAGCCAGATGCAGGGGTTTTCGACCCAGTGGTATGCGAAAGCGCTGTCGAACCCCTTCGTGATCGACGCGCTCAAGACCTCGGCCACGGTGGCGCTGATCTCGGCCATTCTGGCATCGGTCTTTGGCACGATGGCCGCGCTGGCCCTGTCGGGGATGAAGGGGCGGGTCCGCGTCCTGTTCGATGCGCTGATCTATATCGCGGTGATGATCCCCGGCATCGTCATCGGCATCGCCACGCTGATCGCGCTGGTCACGGTCTTTGACGCGGTAAACCCGTGGCTGGAGGCCGCGACCGGCTGGCGGCTGTCGATGGGCCATGGCAGCCTGATCGCGGCGCATGTGCTGTTCACCATGTCGCTGGTCATCATCATCGTGCGCGCCCGGATCGAGGGCATGGACCGCGCGCTGATCGAGGCCTCAAGCGATCTGGGTGCCGGGCCGTTTGCGACCTTCCGACAGGTGACGCTGCCGATGCTGGCCCCGGCGATCATGGCGGGGTTTCTGCTGAGTTTCACCTTCAGCTTTGACGACTTCATCATCGCCTTCTTTGTCGCTGGCTCGGAAACGACGCTGCCCATCTACATTTTTTCGTCGATCCGGCGGGGGGTGACGCCTGAAATCAATGCCATCGGTACGATGGTGATGGGGGCATCGCTCATGCTGCTGGTCATCGCGCAACTGACGCTCCGGCGAGGCAAAGCCCCCGGACATTAGGAGAATACCATGACAGGCTGTCTTGAGGGGCGGATCGCCCTTGTCACGGGCGCAGGCTCGGGGATCGGGCGCGCCGGTGCGCTGGCCATGGCGGCCGAGGGGGCGACGGTCATCGTCACCGACCTGCGTGCCGATCTGGCCAAGGCCACCGCCGCCGCCATCACCGACGCGGGTGGTCAGGCCGAGGGGTTGGCATTGGACGCCCGCGACGATGCGGCGATTGCCGCGTTGGTGGCGGGGGTGCTGGCGCGGCACGGGCGCATCGACGTCCTGCATTCCCATGCCGGCATCCAGATCGCCGGTCGGCTTGAGGATATCACGCCTGCGCAGATGGACCTGTCTTGGCAGTTGAACGTGCGGGCGCATTTCGTGCTGGCGCGCGAGGTGGTCGGGCCGATGCGGGCGCAGGGTGGCGGCTCGGTCATCGTCACGGCCTCGAATTCCGGCTGTCAGTATGATCGCGGGATGATCTCCTATGCCACGACGAAACATGCGGCGGTGGCGATGGTGCGGCAGATGGCGGCGGATTACGCCCGCGACAGGATCCGCTTCAACGCGCTTTGCCCCGGTTTCGTCGACACCCCCTTCAATGCGGGCTTCGAGAACCAGATGGGCGGGCGCAGCGCGCTGGAATCCTATGTCGCCGACACCATCCCGATGGGCCGCTGGGCCAGCCCCGAGGAAATCGCCGATGGCATCGTCTATCTGGCCTCGGACCGGTCCAGTTTTGTCACCGGGCTGGCGCTGGTGATCGACGGGGGCGAGATCCTTTAACTTTCGCGGAAGGCACCATAGGCCGCCAGCGCGCGGGCACGCCCGGCCTCTAGTCCGCTGCTTTCGCGCCAGTCGGGCGGCAGGTTCCAGCCGCGCGGCGTGGCCCGCAGATAGGCCTGCGCGCCGTCGCCCTTCAGCCAGTGCTGGCGATAGGTCCCCTGCGGATCATATTGCGCGGCCTGCTTCTCGGGGTTGAAGATGCGAAAGAACGGCGCGGCATCCGGCCCGCAGCCCGCCACCCATTGCCAGTTCATCGCATTCGAGGCCGGGTCCCAATCGGTCAGGCAATCCTCGAAATGCGCCAGCCCCAACCGCCAGTCCGTCAGCAGGTGCTTGGTCAGATAGCTGGCCACCACCATGCGGACGCGGTTATGCATGCGCCCGGTCACCCACATCTCTCGCAGGCCGGCATCGACCAGCGCCATCCCGGTTTCCGCCCTTTGCCAGCGGGTCAGGTCCGGCCCCGCGCTGCGCCACGGAAAGCTGTCCCATTCCGGCCGCCATGCGCGTTCGGCCATCTGCGGAAAGGCGATCAGCAGATGCCATGCGAATTCGCGCCAGATCAGCTCGGACAGGAATTTCGCGATTCCGCCCGCATCACCCCGCAGCCGGTCCGAGGCCATGGCCCAGACGGTGCGCGGGCTGATCTCGCCAAGCGCCAGATGCTCGGACAGGCCCGAGCAGGCGTCCATATCCGGCCGGTCGCGCTGCGTGGCATAATCGGCGGCGTGGTCAAGGAAATCCTCCAGCCGGGCCAGCGCCGCCGCTTCGCCCGCGGGCAGGGCATGTTCCGCCAGCACGGCCGCACCCCGCGCCATATCCGGTGCCAGTTCCAGCCGGTCAAGCGGGATGCCGGGCATGACCCGCAGGCTGATCCGCGCGCCCACCGCCGCCACAGGCAGGTCCGGTCCCAAGGCGCGCAGCGCGCGGGCAAAGGGGGTGTAGACGCGATAGGCCCCGCCCGCGCCGGTGCGAACCCTGGCAGGATGGGCCAGCAGGTGCCCCGGATGCAGCACCAGCGTCGCGGCCAAGGGTTTCAGCGCCGCGCGCACCCGGTCCTGCACCAGCCGCATCTGCGGGGCGGGCCAGTCGGATTGGTGGACCTCGACCGCGCCGGTCTGGCGGATCAGTTCGGGCAACACGTGGTCGGCTTCGCCCTCGAGCAGGGTCAGGCCATGCCCGCTGCGGCGGCGCAGCTCGGCGTCAAAGGCAATCAGCGCCTGTTGCAAACGCCAGCGGCTGGCCGCGCCCTGCGCCCGTGTCTGCCCGTCAAGGACAAAGACCGGCAGCAGCGGCCCCTGCCGCAGCGCCGCCAGCATCGCGGGATTGTCCTGAAAGCGGAAATCGCGGCTGATCCACAGGATGCCGGGCCCTCCCTCTGGTTGCCCTGAAGCCGTCATCTGGGTTCCCCCTGTCGCCGCCTGACCGTGCTACGTCCCTTGCCGCATCGCCCCCACCCAAGGCAACCGCCTGCCGCGAAGTGGCGCAGCAGTCCGTGATTCTGGCGCAACGGTCCAAGACGGATGCCCGGACAGGGCCAAGACTGCTTGCCAAGGCATCGTCCCACCCCCAGACAAAGAGCATCCATGACCAAGCACGATCGAGAGGGCCAATCCGCCATGAGCCGCAGAACCTTCCTGAACACCACCGGAGGCCTTGCCGCCGCCTCGCTGATCGGCCTGCGTGCGGGCAAGGTGCTGGCCGGGGCACAGGCCAGCGATCCGATGGCGCTGGGGGTGGTCGATCTGGTCAAGGCGATCCGGGGCAAGGAAGTTTCCTGCCGCGAGGTGATGCAGGCCTGTCTTGACCGCATCGATGCCGAAAACCCGACCTATAACGCCATCGTCTCGCGCCAGGACCCGGAACAGTTGCTGGAACAGGCCGACCGTGCCGATGCCGCGATTGCCGCCGGGCAGGCGACGGGCGCGCTGCATGGCATTCCGCAGGCCCCCAAGGACCTGACCGCCGTGGCCGGGATCGCCACCACGCAGGGCTCGCCGATCTTCAAGGATTTCGTGCCCAAATCCGACAGCATCATGGCCGAGCGCATGCGCCGCGAAGGCGCGATCTTTGTCGGTCGCAGCAATACGCCGGAATTCGGGCTGGGCTCGCACAGCTACAACACCGTCTTTGGCACGACGCGCAATGCCTGGGACCCGGCGCTGTCGGCGGGCGGCTCCAGCGGCGGGGCGGCGGTGGCGCTGGCCCGGCACATGCTGCCGGTGGCCGATGGCAGCGACATGATGGGATCGCTGCGCAACCCTGCGGGCTGGAACAATGTCGTGGGCTTCCGGCCGACACAGGGGCTGGTGCCCTATGGTCCGGCGGCCGAGGTCTTTGTCCAGCAACTGGGCATCGAGGGGCCGATGGGCCGCACCGTCGCCGATACGGCCTGGCTGCTCTCGGTGCAGGCGGGCCATGACCCGCGCGCGCCGCTGTCGCGCGAGGTGGACCCTCTGCAGTTCCGCCAAGACCTGTCGCGCGATTTCAAGGGCGCGCGGATCGGCTATCTGGGCGATCTGAACGGCTACCTGCCGACCGAGCCGGGGGTCATGGACCTGTGCGCCAGCGCGCTTGGCCATTTCACGGATCTGGGCTGTCACGTCGAAGAGGCCCGGCTGGATTTCGACATGGATGTCGCCTGGCATACCTGGCTGACGCTGCGCGGCTTTTCGATCGCCGGGGTCGCGGGCAAGCTATATCAGGACGACAAGACCCGCGCCCTGCTGAAGCCCGAGGCCGTCTGGGAGATCGAGAATGGCCTGAAGCTGTCCGGGGCGCAGGTCTTTGCCGCCAGCGCCAACCGCTCGGCGCTGTATCAGGCGATGCTGGCGCTGTTTGCGCGCTACGACGTGCTGATCCTGCCGACGGCGCAGATCTTCCCCTTCGACGCCGAACAGCCCTGGCCCAAAGAGATCGCCGGCCGTCAGATGGATACCTATCACCGCTGGATGGAGGTCGTCATTCCGGCCACGCTGGCCGGCCTGCCGGTCGCCGCGGTCCCGGCAGGCTTCGGCCCCAAAGGCGCCAGCCAGCCGATGGGCCTGCAGATCATCGGCCCCGCCCGCGCCGACCTGCAGGTGCTGCAACTGGCCCATGCCTATGAAAAGGCTTCCGGATTCCCGCAGCATACTGCGCTGCAAGCCTGACGGCGTGGCCGTTCAGGACCTGACGGAGTGAAGCATCGTCGCATCGCCAAGGGTTCGCTCCTTCGCGATGCGACAATGCCCGTTCGATGGAAGCGGCGGGCCACCGCTGTCGGGAGGCTTCGTTCCGATGAGGCCCAGCCCGCGCTGCCGCCGCGCAGCCTCGATAAGCCCTTGGTCGTATTGGGCGAGATCAGCCGTCGGATCATTCTTGTTCGCGACCCTCTGCAGAGGCTTCTTTCTGCCTACAGCAATCGTGTCGTACATCACCACGAGCGTTCCCCGGGAAAGGCGCAAAAGCAGCTGACCGAGCATGACCTTGCCCCGAATCCGAGCCTGCAGGAGTTCATCGCCAAACTGCCGCAATACGCCCGCGCGGTTGAGACGATCAATCATCACATGCGTTCCCTCGTCGACTACGCGGGTGGGGGTGCAGGATATTATTCCCGCATCTACAGGATGCTCGCGATCGGCGATATGGTCAGCGATATCTCGGCAGTCGTTGGACGACTGTTGACGTTGGCGCGCCTGCAGACCGGTGGCCCCAAGATCGGTATCGATGCATTGGGCAGTCAGGACATCAACACGCTTCTGGACTTCGATGCCGAGGACTATCGCGTCTTTGGGGGTTATTTCTCAGTGCCGGGGCGTCAAGCTGTCAGCGCCTGAATGACAGCGTCAGGCTGGATCACAGACTGACCGTGACGACGAATGTCGCACCTTCCTATGCTCGGTCGAGACGCCATGGAAGTATCCTCCACAAATCTATCCAAGCGTTTTGGCCCCCTACAACGGCAGGCCCGCATCGGGCTTGGGCTGGTCCATGACGATCTGGCTTTGCACCCGCGCCACTGCGGGATGCGGCAGCAGGCGGTGGTGGATCAGCCGGTTCAATGCGGGCAGGTCGGCGCACCAGACGCGCAGCAGGTAATCGGCCTCTCCGGTCAGGGTCCAGCAGCTGACCACCTCGGGCAGGGTGGCGACCAGCCGCGCGAAACCCAGCGCATTGTCGGCATTATGCGCCGCCATCTGCACCTGCACAAAGGCCTGCACCGTCAGCCCCAGCTTGCCCGCATCCAGCCGCGCCGAATAACCTAGAATGACCCCCTCGGCCTCCAGCCGGGCACGCCGCCTTGCGGCTTGCGAGGGCGACAGGTTCAGCACCTCGGCCAGTTCCTGCGCGGTGATATCGGCCCGGCGCTGGACCGCGGCCAGCAGGCGGGAATCGGTCGGATCGATCATGCGTGAAATCCGCGTCAGATATGCCTTATGCGTCATCCTGACGCATACCAACCCTTAAATGAACCGAATTTTGCGCGCTTTGCGCCCGGATGCGGTGCGATCATCGTCATACAGGCCGTTGACGGAGGATCACATGGGCCCCTTTCCACATGACGCCCCGCGCGCCACGATTTCCGAACGCAATCCCGCCGGAACCGACGGGTTCGAGTTCGTCGAATTTGCCCATCCGCAGCCCGAGGAGCTGCGCGCGCTGTTCGCCCGGATGGGTTATGTCCTGACCGCCCGCCACAAATCCAAAGCGATCGAATTGTGGCAGCAGGGCGACATCACCTATGTGCTGAACGACGAACCCGGCAGCCATGCCCGCGATTTCGCCGATCAGCACGGCCCCTGCGCCCCCTCGATGGCGTGGCGCGTGGCGGATGCCCGCCATGCCTTCGACCATGCGGTCCGGAATGGCGCCGAGGCCTATGACGGTCCCGGCAAGACGCTGGATTGGCCGGCGATTGTCGGCATTGGCGGATCGCTGATCTATTTCACCGACCGTTATGGCGGGGACGCCAATCCCTATGCCGACGCGTTCGACTTCATCGCCCCGCCCAAGCCCGCGGGGGTCGGTTTCCACTATCTCGACCACCTGACCCATAACGTCCACAAGGGCAATATGGACAAGTGGTTCAACTTCTACGGCAAGCTTTTCGGTTTTCGCCAGATCCGCTTCTTTGACATCGAAGGCAAGTTCACCGGGCTTTTCAGCCGCGCTTTGACCAGCCCCTGCGGCCGCATCCGCATCCCGATCAACGAGGATCGCGGCGAGACCGGCCAGATCGTCGAATACCTGAAGCGCTACAAGGGCGAGGGCATCCAGCATATCGCCGTCGGCACCGATGACATCTATACCGCGACCGACGCCATCGCCGCGCGCGGGCTGAAATTCATGCCCAAGCCCCCGCTGGCCTATTACGAGCAATCTCGAAACCGGGTGAAGGATCACGCGGAACCTGTTGATCGTATGTCGGAACACGGCATCCTGATCGACGGCGAAGGCGTGGTCGATGGCGGCGAGACGCGCATCTTGCTGCAAATCTTCTCAAAAACCGAGATCGGCCCGATCTTCTTTGAATTCATCCAGCGCAAGGGCGATGACGGCTTCGGAGAGGGCAATTTCCGCGCCCTGTTCGAAAGCATCGAGCAAGACCAGATTGAACGTGGCGTTCTCAAGGCGTCATAGGCTTGAATCCGACAAAGAGGCTAAAACTTCGCCGTTGGAATGGCTAGTTCGGGGATCAATGATGCCGGGCCTGAGCGCCCGGCATCCTGCATCGCCGCCAAGGCACCCAGACTGCAAAGGAAGCCCATGTCCGCCTATTTCATCATCAGCTACGACATCGTCGATTTCGACATGTTCCAGAACTACCCCCCGCGCGTCTGGGACCTGTTGCAGGAACATGGCGGCGAGCTTCTGGTCTCGGACACCGATGCGATGCAGATCGAGGGTGAGCGCAATATGATGCATGCCGTCATCCGCTTCCCGTCGCAGGAACAGGCACTGGCGTGCTTCAACAGCGATGCCTATCAGAACGAGATCAAGCAGTTCCGCCACGGCTCGACGACCAATAGCCAGGTCGTGCTGGCCCGCGGCTTCGACCCGCTGACGGCCTGATTTTGCCGCGACCCGACCCGCCAGCTAGGGCCGGGCATAGGGATCGGGCAGGGCAGGCAGCAGCCTGCCGCTGCATTCGCCGAAACCGATCAGATAACCATCGCCCTGCGCCGCGCCGCGCAGGGTGACACAATCGCCATCCTCCAGAAAACACCGGGTGCCGCCCTTGATCGGCAAGGGATCACGCCCGCCCCAGCTTAGCTCCAGCAGGCTGCCACGGCTGTCACGCAGCGGTCCGGAAATCGTGCCCGAGCCCAGCAGGTCGCCGCTATTCATCGGGCAGCCGGAACTGGCGTGATGCGCCAGTTGCTGGGCGGCGGAATAGTAAAGCTGGGACGAATTGGTGCTGCAGATCACCGTCTCGGGTCCGGCTTCCGGGGTCAGCGCGACCTCCAGCGCGATGTCGTATTTCATCGGTCCCGGCTCGGCCAGATAGGGCAGCAGCGGCTGGTCCGGCGGCGGTCCTGGCACCCGGAACGGCTGCAGCGCCGCGCGCGTCACGATCCAGGGGCTGATCGTCGTCGCCGTCGCCTTGGCCTGAAACGGTCCCAAAGGCTGGTATTCCCAGGCCTGAATATCCCGCGCCGACCAATCGTTCAGCAGCACATAGCCAAAGATCATCGCATCCGCCTCGGCCACGGTCACCGGCCTGTCCGAGGGCGTGCCGACCACCGCCGCCAGTTCCAGCTCGAAATCGAAGCGCGCCGAGGGGGCAAAGCGCGGCGCATCCTCACCCGCAGGCTTCACCTGCCCCCAAGGCCGGCGCACCTCCTCGCCGGAAACCACGACCGAGGACGCTCGCCCGTTATAGCCGATCGGCATATGCAGCCAGTTCGGAGGCAAGGCATGTTCGGCCCCGCGAAACATGGTCCCGACATTCTGCGCGTGATGCCGACCGGCATAGAAATCGGTGTATTCTGCGACGCGGAACGGCAGATGCAGCCGCGCCCCCGCCTGTGGCACCAGATGCGGCGCGATCATGGGCTGCTCAACCGCGCCCTCGGCCAGCAATTCCAGCAGCCGCGCCCGCAATCCCGCCCAAACATCCGGTCCCGCCGCCATGACCGCGTTCCAGCTTGGCGCGTCAAACAACGGCCCCGCCAACCCCAGCAGCCCCTCAACCGCCGCCATATCAAGGATCATGTCCCCGATCGCCACCCCGCAACGCGGCGCGACGTCGCCCACCGAAAACACCCCGCAAGGCAGGTTGTTCAGCGGAAAGGGACAGCCCGACGCATTCGCCGAACGCAGCCACGACCGGATCAGGACCATCCTTGCCTCATTCTCCGTTTTGAAAATACCCCGCGGGGGTCCGGGGGCGCGAAGCCCCCGGCGGCATCACTTCATTCCGGGCGTGCCGTCGAATTTCTTCTCAAGGCTGGCCCAGCAATCGATGTAATCCTCCTGCAAATGCCCCGACTGCGCCGCAAAGGGCGTCAGGTGCTGCGGGAAGCGGGTCTCGAACATGAAGGACATGGTCTCGTCCAGCTTCTCGGGCTTCAACTCCACCGTCGAGGCCCGCTCGAACGCATTGCGGTCCGGGCCATGCGGCAGCATGCAGTTGTGCAGGCTCATGCCGCCGGGGGCAAAGCCCTTGGGCTTGGCGTCATAGGTGCCAAAGATATTGCCCATCAGCTCGGACATGACATTCTTGTGGTACCATGGCGGGCGGAAGGTATTCTCGGCCACCAGCCAGCGTTCGCGAAACAGCACGAAATCGATATTCGCCGTGCCTTCGATGCCGGAAGGCGCGGTCAGCACGGTAAAGATCGACGGGTCGGGATGGTCGAACAGCACCGCGCCGACCGGGCAATAGGTGCGCAGATCGTATTTCACCGGCGCGTAATTGCCGTGCCACGCGACCACATCCAGCGGCGAATGCCCGATTTCGGTGCGGTGAAACTGGCCGCACCATTTGACGGTGACGGTCGAGGGCACCTCGCGGTCCTCAAAGGCCGCCACCGGCACCTTGAAATCGCGCCGGTTCGCCATGCAATTCGCCCCGATCGGGCCGCGACCCGGAAGCGCGAATTTCTGGCCGTAATTCTCGCAGACGAAACCGCGCGCCGGACCCTCCAGCACCTCGACCCGGTAGACCAGCCCGCGCGGGATCAGGGCGATTTCATGCGGCTCAAGGTCGATGACGCCCAGTTCGGTGCAAAAGCGCAGACGGCCTTCCTGCGGCACGATCAGCAATTCGCCGTCGGCAGAGTAGAAATATTCGTCCCGCATCGAGCGCGTGACCAGATAGATATGGCTGGCCATGCCGGTCTGGATGTTCACATCACCCGCCGTGGTCATGGTCCGCATGCCGCTGATCCAGTCGAGGGCCTCATCCGGCACCGCGATGGGGTCCCAGCGATACTGTCCAAGGCTGACGATATCCGGGTCGATGCAGGGCGCGGATTTCCAATAGGACATCTCGACGCGCTGGAAGCGGTGCGTATGACGGACGCTGGGACGGATGCGATAGCACCATGTTCGTTCGTTCTGATGGCCGGGCGCGGTAAAGGCGGTGCCCGACAATTGCTCGCCATACAGCCCGTAATTGCAGCGCTGGGGCGAGTTCATCCCTTGCGGCAGTGCGCCCGGCAGGGCCTCGGATTCAAAGTCATTGCCGAAGCCGGGCATATAGCCCGCATGCGGCCCGTCAAGCGAGGGCGCGCGGATCAGGCCTTGCGGCAGATCGATTTGGGTCATCGGGAACTCCTCCGATTCCGATATCTCCATGATTGTTGCATTTGCAACGAAGTCAAGATTGAATGGCTGCGACGATCCAACGGGTGGCCGATGACCGCGTTCCAGCTTGACGAATTCCTGCCCTATCGGCTGGCGGTCGCTGCCGCGCGGGTCAGCCGGGCCTTTGAGCGGCGCTACCGGGCCGAGGCCGGGATCTCGGTCCCGGAATGGCGGGTGCTGGCACATCTGTCGCAGCAGGACGAGGTATCCGTGCGCGAGATCGAGGCCCGCGCCGATATGGAGAAATCCAAGGTCAGCCGCGCCGCCGCCCGGTTGGAAAGCCAAGGGTTGATCCGCAAGCAGGTCAATCCCGGCGACCGGCGGCTGGTCATGTTGTCGCTGACGCCCGAGGGCCGCGCGGTAATGGCGCGGCTGGCCCCGCTGGCGCGGGAGTTCCAGTCCGAATTGCAGGCCCTGCTGGGCGCGGACCTGCAACGGTTCGAAGCCGGGCTTGCGGCGATCGCGCGAGCCAAGCTTTAAGCCGGGGCGTCGATGGGCCAGCTTTCCAGCGCGGCGACAAAGGCGGTCAGCCAGCCATTGGTCTGATGGCCGTCCAGCACCCGGTGGTCGATGGTCAGCGTCACATAGGCCATCGGGCGGATCTGGATGGTGTCGATGCCGCCAACCTCGCGCACGACGACGCGCTTTTCCAGCTTGCCCACGCCAAGGATCGCCGATTGCGGCTGGTTGATGATCACCGGTGCCGCCAGAAGTGAGCCCGAAACCCCGTGGTTCGAGATGGTGAACGTGCCGCCGCGCATGTCCTGAGGCGTGATCTGGCCCGCCCGCGCGCGGGTGGTCAGGTCCTGCAGGCGCGTGGCGACGCCGCGCAGCGACAGGTCCTGCACGCTACGGATGACGGGGACGACCAGCCCCTTGTCGCCAAGCGCGGTGCCGATGCCGATATTGATGTCGGAAAAGACCTCCAGCCGGTCCTCATGCCAGCGGCTGTTGACCTGCGGCACCGCCTGCATCGCCCGAGCTGCCGCCATGACCAGATAGGCGGTGTAGGACAAAGCGATGCCCTCGGCTTTGAGGTCGGGATTGTGGCGGGCGCGATGGGCGGCAATGGCGCTGAAATCGGCCTCGAACACGGCGGTGACCTGCGGGGCCTCTTGTACGGATTTCAGCATGTTGCGGGCGATGGCCAGACGCATCGGGTCGTGCGGGATGGATTTGCCGGTGATGCCTGCGGCGGCGGCGGCTTTCGGTTTGTCGGCCCATGCGGCGATGGCGCGGTCGACATCGGCGCGGGTCAGTCGCCCGTCGCGACCGGTGCCACGGATGCTGGCGGGATCAAGGCCGCTTTCGGCCAGCGCCTTGCGCACGGCCGGGGAATGCCAATCCGACATGTCCCGCGGCTGAGGTTGCGGCGGGGACGGGGGCGCCGCGCCCAGCGGGGCATCGAGCCCCGCCGGCGCGGTGGCGACCGGCTCGACCCGTCCGAGCACCATGCCCGGTCGCGCCTGCCCGCCGGGCTGCACCAGAATCTCGACCAGCCGCCCCGCAATCGGCGAGGGCACCTCGACCGAGACCTTGTCGGTTTCAAGTTCGACCAGCGGATCGTTCAGCGCGACCACGTCGCCCACCGCACATAGCCAGCTTGAGACCACGGCCTCGGTCCCTTCCTGTTCCAGCGGCACCAGAATATCGGTCATCTCAGAACCCCAGCAGATCGGTCAGGCGCGCGCGGATCGCGGCGACAGAGGGCACGGCGTGGTCCAGCAGCACCGGATTATGCGGGCTGGGAATGTCAGGCATGGTCAGCCGCTCGACCGGGGCATCCAGCGCGGTGAAGGCCTCCTTGGCGACGACAGCGGCGATCTCGGCCCCGAAGCCGGCGGTCTGCAGGTCCTCATGCACGATCAGGCAGCGATGGGTGCGGTTGACCGAAGCCAGCACCGTCTCGTGGTCCCACGGCATCAGCGTGCGCAGGTCGATCACATCGACCGACAGGCCTGCGGCAGCCGCCTCGCAGCGCTCGACCATGCCGCCCCAGGTGACGATGGTGGCGTCCGTGCCTTTGGCCACCAGCCGGGCCTTGCCGAAGGGCAGGGCAAAATCGTCGCCCGGCCACGGCCTGCGCGCCCATGCATGGTCCAGCATCGCGCGGTGTTCCAGAAAGATCACCGGGTCATTGCCGCGAAGCGCCGTGCGCAGCAGGCCCACCGCATCCTCGGCGTTCGAGGGTGAGGCGACCATCCAGCCGGGGCTATGGATGAAGGCGACCTCATTGGTCTGGCTGTGCCAAGGATCGCCGCATTTGAAGAAGCCCACGGGCATCCGCACCACCATCGGCGCGGCAAAGCGGTTGTTCGTTCGCCAGCGCATCGAGCCGCAATCGTTCAGCTGCTCGGTCGCGGGCTCGGCATATTTGCGGAACTGGATTTCCGGGACCGGCAGCAGCCCGGCCAGCGCCATGCCGGTGGCGCGGCCGATGATGCCTTCCTCGGAGAGCGAGGTGTCAAAGACCCGGTCGGACCCGTATTTTTCCTGCAGGCCCAGGGTCACGGCATGGACGCCACCCTTGGCGCCGATATCCTCGCCAAAGATCGCCATGCGCGGGTTCAGGGACAGTTCCTGGTCCAGCACACGGCGGATCGCGGTGACCATGTTGATGCGCTGGCCCTCGGGGGCGGGGCGGTCGATCACTTCCGCAGTCGGCCTGTCCCGGAGGCCGCCGACCTGCTGCATCTCGTCCTCGAAAAAGACATGGCGCAGGACGGTGTCCGGATCGGGAAGCGGACGGGCCTCGGCGGCGGTCAACGCGGCCTCGGCGCGGGCTTGGGCGGCGCTGATTTCGGCCTGCCAGTCACCCTCGCTGATCCGGGCGGGGACCAGATAGGATTTCAGCTTGGCCCAAGGGTCGCGCGCCCATTCCGCCTGCACCTGATCGGGGGTCTTGTAGGCCTGGGTGTCCTGAAAGCTGTGCCCTTGCAGGCGCGGCACGGTCAGGCGCAGCAGCACGGGGGCGCGGGTATGGCGAACATGGGCCACGGCGTCTTCGATCAGGGCGGCGGCCTCGGCGGGTTCGGTGCCGTCGCCCGCGATGATCCGCAAGCCCTGCCACGCGGTCAGATTGGCGGCGATATCGCCGCCCGGCGTCTGGAAGCTGGACGGGACCGAGATGCCAAAGCCGTTATCCTCGATATAGAACAGCATCGGCAATTTCTGCGTCGTGGCCACGGTCAGCGCCGACCAGAAGCCGTTGGACGCAACCGAGGCATCGCCCCCCAGCACCACCGCGACCGAGCGGGCGTGTTCGTCGGACCCCAGCACGCGGGCGTGGTAATCCAGCCCCTGCGCCCAGCCCGCCGTGGGGGTATATTGCGCACCGACGCCGCCGCACATCGGCAGGGCGACGGTGCCGCCGGGATTGGGATGGTTGAAGACGACGCCGATGTCGCGCCCGTCCGAATAGCCGCCCGCCCGGCCCATCGCCGATCCCAGCGCATCCTCGGGGTCGACCCCCAAGGCCAGCAGCAGCGGACGCGAGCGGTAATAGCCGCAGACCGCGTCATGCGGCCCGTCCAGTTGCAGCCCCAGCAGGATCTGCGCCATGTCATGGCCGCGGGCCGAGAACTGGTACATGACCTTCTTTTCCGGGACCAGACGGGTCTCCTCCATCTCGTCCAGCGCGCGGCTTAGCGCCATGTGACGCAGGACGCGGGTCCAGTCCACGCTGGGCGAAGGCGCGTGGCGCAAGGCGGTGACGGTGGCGCGTGACGGCATGAATTCCTCCCATTTCCGGGATCGATTCTGAGCCTTCTTCGGCGAATTTTCCTTTCAATCATGTCGGAATTCTCGCGTATTGTGAAACGAGCGTTTCACATTTCCAGACATGGCGACGAAAATGACCCAGATCGATTCCATCGACCGCAAGATCATCGCGGAATTGCAGCAGGATGGCGGGCTGTCCAGTCAGGAACTGGCCGATCGGGTCGGATCATCCGCGGCCTCCTGCTGGCGCAGGGTCAAGGCGCTGGAGCAGGCGGGCATTCTGAAACAGACGGTGCGGCTGGTCGATCCGGCGCGCTTGGGCCGGGGGCTGGACGTGTTCTGCCAGATCCGGCTGAAGTCGCAAAGCCGCACCCAGCGCGCCGCATTCGAGGCCTTCATCGAGGCGCAGGAAAACGTGGTCGAATGCTATTCGATCAGTGGCGACTGGGATTATCTGCTGCATGTCGTGGCCGAGGACGTGGCCGATTACGAACGTGTGCTGATGCATGGCATCCTTGACCATGAGGTCATCGCCAGCTCGTCCTCGATCTTTGTGCTGCGGCGGGTGAAGCACCAGACCGCGATTCCGGTTTAGACGCGGCGGCAGGACCGCCGCGCCAAAGGGTCAATGCGCGATCATCACGTGGCGCACGACCGAGTAATCCTCCAGCGCATAGACCGACATGTCCTTGCCATAGCCGGAATGCTTCATCCCGCCATGCGGCATTTCATTGGTCAGCATGAAATGCGTGTTCACCCAAGTGCAGCCATATTGCAGCCGCGACGACAGATCGAGGCCACGGCCCACATCCCGCGTCCAGACCGAGGACGCCAGCCCGTAGTTGGAATCATTGGCCCATTTCACCGCCGTCTCGACCTCATCGAAACGGGTAACGGAAACGACCGGGCCAAAGACCTCGCGCTGGACGATCTCGTCCTTCTGCTGGGCACCGGCGATGACGGTGGGCTTGTAGAAGAAGCCGGGGCCGTCATGGATCTCGCCGCCGGTGGTGACCTCGATATGGTTCGATTCCCGTGCCCGCGACACGAAGCTGGCGACGCGGTCGCGCTGGCGGGGGGAAATCAGCGGCCCCATCTCATTCAGGCTGTCATCGGTATTGGCAAAGCCGATCGAGGACACGGCGTCGGTCAGATCGGCGACGAACCGGTCATAGATCGCGCTATGGGCATAGATGCGGCAGGCGGCGGTGCAATCCTGACCGGCATTGTAATAGCCAAAGGCGCGCAGGCCGGTAACGACCGCCGACAGGTCGGCATCGTCCAGCACGATCACCGGGGCCTTGCCGCCCAGCTCCAGATGGGTGCGCTTGATGGTCTTGGTCGCGGCCTCCATGATCTTGCGACCGGTGGCGATGTCGCCGGTGATCGAGATCATGGCGATGGCCGGATGGTCGATCAGTGCCGCACCCACGGTATCGCCACGGCCAAGGATGATGTTGACGACGCCCTCGGGCAGGACCTCGGCAAAGATCTCGGCCATTTTCAGGGCGGTCAGCGGGGTCTGCTCGGACGGCTTGAAGACGACCGTGTTGCCCGCTGCAATCGCCGGGGCGATTTTCCATGCCATCATCATCAGCGGATAGTTCCACGGCGCGATGGATGCCACGACCCCCACCGGATCGCGGCGGATCATCGAGGTATGGCCGGGCAGATATTCCCCCGCCACCGGCCCCGACATATTACGCACCGCACCGGCAAAGAAGCGGTAGCAGTCGATGATCGCGGGCAGTTCGTCATTCAGCGCAAGGTGGCCGGGCTTGCCGCAGTTCAGCGCCTCAAGCGAGGCAAACTCGGCGGCCTTGGCCTCGATCCGGTCGGCGATTTTCAGCAGGTAGCCGGATCGCTGCGCCGGGGTGGTGCGCGACCAAGTGGTGAAAGCCTTGCTGGCAGCGGCGACGGCGGATTCCACCTGCGCAATCGAGGCCTCGGGCAGGGTCAGGATTACCTCGCCGGTACGGGGGTTCAGGACCTGTTCTTCGGTTTCCGTGCCCGCGACCAGCGAGCCTCCGATCAGCATCTGGGTTTGCATGTTCTTCTCCCTGAATTTCTTTATTTCTCGGCGCCTTCGGTGTGCTCGCCTTCCTTGGTCAGCCAATAGGCCGCAAGGATCGGGAACACCGTGACCAGCACGACAAGCATGGCGACGACATTGGTGACGGGGCGTTGGCGCGGGCGGATCAGTTCCTCCAGCATCCAGATCGGCAGGGTGGATTGGTTCCCCGCGGTAAAGGTGGTGACGATGACCTCATCGAAGGACAGCGCGAATGCCAGCATCCCGCCCGCCAGAAGTGCGGTGCCGATATTAGGCAAGATCACCAGCCGGAAGGTCTGCAACCCATCCGCGCCCAGATCCATCGCGGCCTCGATCAGCGCGCCCGAGGTGCGGCGGAACCGCGCGACCGCGTTGTTATAGACGACGACGATGCAGAAGGTCGCGTGACCCAAGACGATGGTCCAGGTGCTGAACGGAATATCCAGCAGCGAGAATGCCGAGCGCAACGAGATGCCGGTGATGATCCCCGGCAAGGCGATGGGCAGGATGACCAGCAGCGAGATTGTCTCGCGCCCGAAGAAGCGGGTGCGGGCCACCGCCGCCGCCGTCATCGTGCCCAGCACCAGCGCAATCGCGGTCGAGATCGCGGCAACCCGCAGCGACAGGAACAGCGCCTCCCACACGTCCGCGCGGCCCATGGTGACGCCGAACCATTTCAGCGTCAGGCCCGGCGGCGGCCATTGGAAGCTTTTTTCCTCGGTGGTGAAGGCATAGACGAAAATCAGCGCGATGGGTGCCAGCAGGAAGACCAGCCCGCCAATGGCGGCGATCTTCAGCGGCAAAGGTGCGCGGGTATCAGAGTGCATCAAAGGCCCCCATTTTGCGTGCGCCCCACAGATAGACGCCCATGATGACGATGGGGACGACGGTAAAGGCCGCGGCCAGCGGGATATTCCCCGCGGTGCCCTGCTGGACATAGACCGCCTGACCGATGAACAGCCGACCCGAGCCGATGATCTGCGGGATGATGTAATCGCCCAAGGTCAGCGCGAAGGTGAAAATCGAACCCGCGACAATCCCTGGCAGCGCCAAGGGGAACAGCACCATGCGGAAGCTTTGCCCCGGCGTCGCGCCCAGATCGGATGCGGCCTCCATCATCGCGCCCGGCACGCGTTCCAGCGCGGCCTGAACCGGGATGATCATATAGGGCAGCCAGATATAGATGAAGACGATGAAGGTCCCCAGATAGCTGACCGACAACGAGTTGCCTCCCACCACCGGCAGGGCGAGAACCCCGTCAAGCAGCCACATCAGATGCAGCTTTTCAAAGATCCAGGTCAGGATGCCTTCCTTGGCCAGAACCAGTTTCCAGGCATAGACCTTGACCAGGTAGCTGGACCACAAGGGCAGCATGATCCCGATATAGAACAGCGCCTTCCATTTCCCCTTGGCGTAACGCGCCGCGTAATAGGCGATGGGAAAGGCAATCGCGGCCGAGGCCAGCGTCACCGCCGCCGCCATGACCACGGTGCGCAGGATGATGTCGAAATTCGCCGGACGCAGCAGCTCGGCATAGGTCGACAGGGTGAATTCGTGCTTCACCACGCCCGAGAATTCGTCGATGGAAAAGAAGCTTTGCATCAAGAGCGCGATCAGCGAGCCGATATAGACGATGCCCAGCCACAGCACGATCGGCAGCACCAGCAGGAAGGTGAACATCGCCGGGTGGCGCATCATCCAGTCCAACAGCCGAGGCGCTAGCCCGCCACGCGCGGGCAGGATGGCCCCGGCGCTCATGCGCCATTCCCCATCACATGCACGCGGGCGCGGTCCCATCCGACGCGAACCTTGTCGCCCGGCTGCGGCAGGGTTTCGGTCGCGGGGATCAGCGCGGTCAGGCTTTGATTGCCCAGCTTCAGGCCCAGCTTGATCACGCGGCCATGGAAAGCGCGCGAGGTGACCACTGCCTCATGGCCCAGCGGGTCCAGACGGATATCCTCGGGGCGCAGGCTGGCCCAGCGATCATGCGGACCCGCGCCGACGAAATCGGCGGGAACCACGTTCGATGAACCGACGAAATCGGCGACAAAGCGGCTGTTCGGACGGCGATAGATGTCCTCGGCGGTGCCGACCTGCTGCATCTTGCCATTGGCAAAGACGGCGACGCGGTCGGCCATCGACAAAGCCTCATCCTGATCATGGGTCACGAAAACAAAGGTCAGGCCAAGCGCGCGTTGCAGGCTGCGCAGTTCTTCCTGCATCTGCTCGCGCAGCTTCAGATCCAGCGCGCCGAGCGGTTCGTCCAGCAGCAGCACCTTGGGCTTGTTGACCAGCGCCCGGGCCAAGGCCACGCGCTGACGCTGGCCCCCGGACAGTTCACCGGCGCGGCGGTCGCCGAACCCGGCCAGTTCCACCATGGCCAGCGCGTCCTCGGCGGCCTTGTGGCGCTCAGGTTTTCCCGCGCCCTTGACCCGCAGACCGAAGGCCACGTTGTCGCGCACATTCATATGCGGAAACAGCGCGTAGCTTTGGAAAACCGTGTTCACGTTGCGGCGATAGGGGGGCACGCCCGCAGCCTGTTCGCCGTAAATCTTGATGTCACCTGCCGTCGGTTGCTCGAACCCGGCGATCAGCCGCAGGCAGGTGGTCTTGCCCGAGCCTGACGGCCCCAGCATGGCGAAAAACTCGCCGTCGCGGATGTCCAGATCGACGCCGTCCACGGCGCGGACCGATCCGAAATAGCGCGACACGCCGCGAAAACTCACAGCTTCTGTCATACTCGTATTCCTGAAGAAGGGGGTCCGGGCACGCGTGGCCCGGACCGGATGGTATCAGCTGCCCATGACGGCAATGTAGTCAGACACCCAGCGTTGATAGGGCACGCAGCCACCGGCCTCGCATTTCGAGGTGGGGGTGCGCCAGAACCAGATCTTGTCGAAATCTTCGTAACCGTTGGTCTTGCAACCCTCGGCGGTCTGCTGGCCACGGCCATCGGTGCAGGCGGCCGGAACCGAAGGCACCGCGCCGAACCAGACCGACAGGTCCGATTGCAGGTTCGAGGCCAGCGAATGTTCCATCCACAGATAGGCGCAGGTGGCGTGCTTGGATTCGGTATGCAGCATCAAGGTATCGGCCCAGCCGGTCGCGCCTTCCTCGGGGATGGTGCTGGCGACGGGGGCCTTGTCGGCGGCCAGCAGGTTCACCTGGAAGGGCCAGGTGCTGGAGGCCACGACACCTTCGTTCTTGAAGTCGTCGATCTGGACCATGGCATCATGCCAATAGCGCGAGGTCAGCTGGCGCTGACCCTTCAGCAGCTCCAGCGCCGCCGCATATTGGTCCTCGTTCAGCTCATAGGGGTTGGTGATGCCCAGTTCCGGCTTGTGCTTCATCAGGAACAGCGCCGCGTCGGCAATGTAGATCGGGCCGTCATAGGCCTGAACGCGGCCCTTGTTCGACTTGCCATCGGGCAAAGTCTGCTCGTGGAAGACCACGTCCCAGCTTTTCGGCGCTTCCTTGAAGATGGTGGTGTTGTACATCAGCACGTTCGGGCCCCACATGAAGGGCGTGCCGTAATGCGTGCCGTCGACCGTGTGCCAAGGCGCGTCCTTCAGGCGGTCATCGACGGTTTTCCAGCTGGGGATCAGGTCGGTATTGATCGGCTGGACCTTCTCGCCCGCGATCAGCCGCAGCGAGGCATCGCCCGAGGCCGTGACCAGATCGAACCCGCCCTGGTTCATCAGCGAGACCATTTCGTCCGAGGTGCCCGCCGTCTTGACCTCGACCTTGCAGCCGGTTTTTTCTTCGAACTTGGTGACCCAGTCAAAGGCCTTGTCGGTCTCGCCGCGCTCAATATAGCCCGGCCAAGCGACGATCGACAGCGCGCCTTCCGGCTCACCCAGCTTGGTCAGCATCTCGGCCGAGACCGGCAATGCGCCAGCAGCAACCAGCGCCAGACCCGAGGCCAGCGCGTTCAGCAGCTTGTTCATGTTGTTTTCCCTGTTGATCCGAGACCTTTGGGGCCCCTTGCGGGAAAGCATGTGCGCACAAGTGCGTTTTCGCAAATTCAATTGTCAGAAGGGCGCTATCGGAAAAACCGATAGCTAGCTTCTAGCGCCGGAAACGCTGGGATTGGGCGGTACGGATGAACTCGCGCACCGCCGGCGAAAGCGGCGCGCCCTTGCGCCAGACCACGCCCACCTGCACCACCGGCAGCGCGCCGGACACATCGCGCGAGACGATCGGATCGCCCTCCAGCGACCAGCGCCGATAGATCAGCGCGGGCAGCAGCGCGATCCCCGCGCCCGTCGCCACCAGTGAGCGCACGGCCTCGACCGACCGCGTGCGAAAGGCGATGCGCGGCCTTGCCCCGAATGCGTCCAGCAGGCGCCGGGTCGGCTGTTCGGTTTCGTCCAGCCGCAGCATGATCATCGGTTCCTGCGCCAGATCCTCGATCGACACCGAGGGTTGGCTAGCCAGCGGATGCCCGTTCGGCAGCCATAGCTGATAGGGCGAGACCTCAAGGATCTCGGCCTGCAGGGCCAGCCGGTCGCGCAGGTTCGAGGTGACCATGACCGCCGCGTCCAACTCGCCGCCGATCAGCAGATGTTCCAGATATTCGCCCGAATCCTCAAGCGCCGCGACCTCGACGCCCGGATTGGCGCGACGGAACCGCGCCAGCACGTCCGAGATGACATAGCCCGCCACCAGCGAGGTCACGCCGATATTCAGCTTGCCCGACAGCTGCTTGGCCTCGGCCACCATCGCCTGCCGCGCATCCGAGACCGAGGCGAGGATGGTCTGGGCATGGCGCAGGAACTGGTGACCACGGGGCGTGATGTCCAGACCGCGCGGATGGCGTTCGAACAGTTGCACGCCCAGATCGGCTTCAAGATCACGGATGGCTTCGGTCACGGCGGATTGCGAAATCGCCAAGGCCTGCGCCGCCCCGGAAACCGAGGCGCTTTCGGCGGCGGCCAGAAAATAGCGCAACTGCCTGATGGTAAAGGCCATTGCCGCCCCTTTCGCGATGTGGTCCCCGCCATGAAGCAGCCCGACCCCAGCGGGTCAAGCCCCGCGCCACCCGCCGCGACCCGGATAGGGCCGCAGCGGGGCTTATTCGACCGTCTCGATGGCGATCTGTGTCGCCCCGTACCAATCGGCCACCGCGCGGATTTGGGCATCGGTCAGCTCGGCCGCGACCGGGGCCATGATCTCGCTGGGACGAGAACCGCTGCGAAAGGCCTTGAGCTGGGTGTCGATATAGATGTTGTTCTCACCGGCAAGGTTCGGGGCCTCGTCGATCAGCCTGATACCGTCCGCGCCGTGGCAGGTCACGCATTGCTCGGGCGCGCCCGCCGGATCGGCGGTCATGGTGGCGGTAATCCGATGGCCCGCATACCATGCGGCCAGATCCGCGATCTGCTGGTCGTTCAGGCTGCGGGTGACGATGGTCATCATCTCGTTCACCCGCTTGCCATCGCGAAAGGCGGTCAGCTGCGCGCGGATATAGGTCTCGGATTCGCTGCCGATATTCGGGGCGACCGGCATCTGGGACTTGCCGTCCAGCCCGTGGCAGGTCCGGCATTGGCCGGCCAGCTTGCGCCCGTCAGCCCGGTTGCCCACCGGATCGGCCAGCGCGCCCCCGGCAAGCAGCAGCCCGCCGAGAGCAAGGGAAAGCATCCCTCTCATTTTTTCACGGCGATCCGCCAGATTGCCCCGGCGAAATCGTCCGAAACCAGCATCGAGCCATCGGGCAGGAAGGCGATGTCCATCGGCCTGCCGCGATATTCGCCGGTTTCCTCGTCCAGCCAGCCCTCGGCAAAGACCTCGGGCGTGCCGGCCTTGCCCTCGGTATCGACGGGGGTGAACATCACCCTTGCGCCGACCGGCTTGGTGCGGTTCCACGACCCGTGCTGGGCCGAGAAGATGCCGCCGTGATATTTCTCGGGGAAGGATTTCCCGACATAGAAGCGCATGCCCAGATCGGCGGCATGGGCCTGCATTTCCACGGCGGGGGCGGTGAATTCGACACCTTCGGGACGCGGCACGTCCTTGTATTCGGGGATCTCGACCGCGCCATTCACCCAGGGAAAGCCGAAATGCTCGCCGGGCTTGGTCTGGCGGTTCAACTCTCCGGGCGGGATGTCGTCGCCCATGCCGTCGACCTGATTGTCGGTGAACCACAGCTCGCCATTGGCCGGGTTGAAGTCATGCCCGACCGAGTTGCGGATGCCGCGGGTAAAGACCTCGCGCCCGGTGCCGTCCTTGTTCATGCGGATGATGCCGCCAATGCCGGTTTCGTCATACATCTGATGCTTGTCGACCGGCTGGATGTTATGCGGCTGCCCCAATGAGATATACAGCTTGCCATCCGGCCCGACCCGGCAGACGCGGGCGGTGTGGTTGAAGCTTTCTTCCTCGGCCGGGATCAGCTTGCCCTTGTCCACCACGACGCCGACAGCGGGGTCCGGCCCCTCAAAGAAGAACTCGGCCGCCGGGAAGGTCAGGACGCGGTTGCGCTCGGCGATGAACAGGAAGCCGTCGGGCGAAAAGCAGGGCCCGTTCGGCAGGTCGAAGGTGACCGAGGGCGCGAAATCCTTGACCTCATCGGCAATGCGGTTGCGGTCGCGATCGACCACCGACCAGACCTTGTCCTTGCGCGTGCCGACAAAGGTCACCGTGCCCTGCGGCGCCACCGCCATCGAGCGCGCATCGGGCACGACGGCGTACAGGCTGGCCTCGAACCCGTCGGGCACCTTGATGAACGGCACGATGTCCTTCAGTGCCGTCGCGCGGTCATCGTCCTGCGGCACGGTGGTAAAGGTCGCATCCGTGCGCTTCATGCTGGTCAGCTTGTCCATGTTGTCCTGCGCGGCCAGCGGCCCGGACAGAAGCGTGCCAAGGCAAAGCCCGGCAAGAAGTCCCTTGCGAGTCATGATCCCCCCTCCTGAAGCGTTTCCGCGCGGGCTCCTCTCCCGCTGGAAACCAACGGAAGGGTGCGGGAGAGATCACGATTTTGTCAACGCGGATGAACTGCGACTTTTGGTTTAGGCATCAGCCCGCCATGCGCGCGTCGTGATGGCGGGCCAGATGCGCCCGGTCGTCCAGCGTCGAAAGGGCGATGGCGACCAGCATGCCGATCACCACGCCCGCCAGCGTGTCCAGCACCCGTTCCGACGCCATCGCCGCGCCCGAGGCCTGCGGCATCGCCAGATAGCTCATTAACAGGGCCATCGGCGTCACAAGGATCTGGCCCAGACCGTAGTTCGTGCCGATGATCAGCTCGGTGGTGATTTGCAGCATGGCCAGCACCACGATCATCACCCAGAACGAAGGGTCAGCCTGCAGGATCAGCCAGACCAGCAGCGCCCCGGCAACCGTCCCCGCCATCCGCTGCAGGGCGCGGGACATGCTGACATGCAGGAACGGTCCCTGAATGACCACGATCGCCCCCATCGCCGCCCAGGCCGGATGCGCCGCGCCCGCCATGTCGCTGGCAAATGCCGCGATCCCCGCGCCAAGCGCCACCCGCGCCGAGGCCGTCAGTCGATGTCCCAGCGGGCGGACCGGTTCGACCGGCAAGGGCCGGTCGGGCCCGGCGGCATGGCGCAGCGTCTCGGTCAGGGTGCAGACCGCCCAAGCGAGGACCGCGACCAGACCGGTCGCCGCGACCCGGCCAAATATCTCGGGCAGGGTGACCGGATGCCCCATCGCGGCCCCGGCGGCAAAGACAAAGATCAGCACCCCCGGCGGTCCCAGTCGCCATGTCGTCGTGGCAAAGAACAGCACCCCGCTGGTCAGCGCCAGCAAGGCCAACTGACCATTGGCCGAAAGGCCCAGCCAGACCGCCAGCGACATGGACAGCACCGCCAGAACCTGCAGCGCACCGCTTTGCAGCAGCACCCGACTGCGCTGCCCTTCGGGCGCGAAGCGGCCAAACAGGGCGACCAGCGCGCCAAGTGCGGCAAAGCCGGTCAGCCCGTGCCATGGCGACAGATGCACCAGCGGCAGGGTGATCGCCAGCGTCAGCGCGGCCTGAGACCCGGCCAGCGCCGCATTGCGCAACGACGGCTGCCGCGCCAGCGTCAGACTGTCGCGCAGATGCAGGGGCCGCAGCAGATGGCGGGTGGCGGCACGGCGGGACAGGGTCTGGGTCATCGCTTGCCCTCGGTCGGGGAAACCATCCGGGCCTCGATCCGGTCGAAATGGCCCAGCATCGCGGCAATGTCGGTATCGGCCAGATCGGCCAGCAATTCGTCCTCGGCGCGGCCAAGCTCGCGGCGGATCTCGGTGACGCGGGCCTCACCGGCGGGGGTCAGGTGGATCAGCTTGGCGCGGCCGTCGCTCGCGTCGGGGCGACGTTCGACCAGACCTTCGCGGCACAGGAAATCCAGCACCCGCACAAGGCTGGAGCCATCGACGCCCACCAGCGCCGCCAGTTCCTTTTGCGAGATGCCGCCGCCGGTTTCCCGCAGATGGACCAGCGGCACCCAGCTGGCGTCAGACAGGCCAGCCGCGGCCAGCCGCAGGTCGATAGCACGCCGCCAGCGCCGGGCCAGAAGCGAAAAACGAATGCCGAAGCGCGAACGAGCCGAGGGGGAATCCTGTGTCATCCCGCCAATATGGCGAATTTAAATTGATTTGCAATTCAAATTATATTTTGATGCCTTTTCAGTGCAGGCTACAGATCCTTCATCAGCCGCAATGCATCATAGATCGCCGCATGAGTATTGCGCGCCGAGACCGCATCGCCAATGCGGAACAGCTGGAAGCGGCCCTGCGGATTGGCGGAAAGCTGCTGCGGGTCGCCCCCGACCAAGGCCTCGTAATCGACCTCTCCCAAGTTCCGGGACAGGGGTTTCAGATCGAAATACAGCTCGTCCAGCGGCCGGGTGCCGTGGTTGATCACGACCTGATCGACCAGCCTTTCGCGGGTCACCGGGCCGTAATCGCTGCCCAGCGTGGCAAGGATGCGGTTGGCTTCGCGTGCCAACCCGACCAGCCGCCACGTCACGGTAAAGGTGGTGTCGCGGCCCTGCATCGCGCGCATATAGGGCACCAGATTCATCGCCATCACTTCGGGGGCGAAGCTGCGGTCGGGAGTGACGATTTCCACCCGCGCCCCGCTGGCCGAGATCAGGTCGGCGGCCATCAGCCCGGCATGATCGCCCGCATCGTCAAAGACCAGCACCTCGCGCCCCGGCTTCACATCACCCGACAGGATGTCCCAAGCCGAGCAGGCCAGATCATTGCCCTGCGCCAGCACCTCGGTATGGGGCAGGCCGCCGGTGGCGATGACGACGATATCGGGGTCGCTTTCCAGAACCGTGTCGGTCTCGGCATAGGTGTTGAACCGGAATCCGACGCCCACCTTGATGCATTGGTCGTAGCGCCAGCGGATGATCGAGATCATCTCGCGCCGTCTTTCATCCTGCGCGGTCAGGCGGATCTGGCCGCCGGGCTCGGACGCGGCCTCGAACACTGTCACCTGATGGCCGCGGGCGGCTGCGACGCGGGCGGCCTCAAGCCCGCCCGGTCCGGCACCGACCACCGTCACGCGGCGCGGGGAGGGCGCGGGGGCCACGACATGTGGCATCGTCAGTTCGCGGCCGGTGGCGGGGTTGTGCAGGCACAAGGCCATGCCGCCCTGATAGATACGGTCCAGACAGTAATTCGCGCCGACGCAGGGGCGGATGTCGTCCTCATGCCCCTCGACCAGCTTGCGGACCAGATGCGGGTCGGCCATATGGGCGCGGGTCATGCCGACCATGTCCAGCCGCCCGCTGGCGATGGCGTGGCGGGCGGTGGCAAGATCGGGGATCTTGGCGGCGTGAAAGGTCGGCATCCCGGTCGCGGCGCGGATTTCTCCGGCGAAATCCAGATGCGGGGCGTTCCGCATGCCCTGAATCGGGATCAGGTCGGTCAGGCCGGGATCGGTGTCGATATGGCCGCGCACCACGTTCAGAAAATCGACCAGCCCGCTGTCGCGCAGCTTGCGGCTGACCTCCAGCCCCTCGGCCTTGCCCATGCCGCCGGGCAGGTCCTGATCGCCGGTATAGCGCAGGCCCACGATAAAATCTGGCCCGCAGCGGTCGCGGATGGATTGCAGCACCCGCATCGCAAAGCGCAGCCGGTTGTCCAGCGACCCGCCATAGGGCGCGTCCAGATCATTGGTCAGCGGCGACCAGAATTGTTCCAGCAGGTGGCCGTAAGCCTCAAGCTCGATCCCGTCGACGCCGGCGGCCTTCATCCGCTCGGCGGCATCGGTGAAATCGCTGATGACGCGGGCGATGTCCCAATCCTCGATCCGCTTGGGAAAGGCGCGATGCGCGGCCTCGCGTTCGTGGCTGGGGGCAAGGACGGGCAGCCAGTCGCCGGTATCCCAGCGGGTGCGCCGCCCCAGATGGGTCAGCTGGATCATCACCGCCGCGCCATGGTCGTGGCATTCATCGACCAGCTGCCGCATCCAGCCGACGACCTCATCCTTCCAGACAAGGATGTTGTTGAAGGCGGGCGGGCTGTCGCGCGCCACACTGGCCGAGCCCGCCGTCATGGTCATCGCCACGCCCGCCCGCGCCCGTTCGACGTGATAGGCGCGGTAGCGTTCCTTGGGCATCCCGTCCTCGGCATAGGCGGGTTCGTGGGATGTGATCATGATGCGGTTGCGCAGCGTCAGATGACGAAGCTGGAACGGCTGCAGAAGCGGGTCGCGGGACATGTCGGCCTCCGGTTGCTGAAGGCAGGATTCCAAAACTGTTCACATGTGTCAAGTTTTCGTTCATGACTGAACATTTTCTTGCCCAAGCGCGCGGGCGGCCCTAGTCTGGAGGCATGGATAGCGTTCAGGAACAGGATGCCGGCTGGCGCGGCTCGCCCGATTTGTGGCTGAGTGCGGCCTATGACGCGCTGATCGAAAACGGTGTCGATGCGGTCAAGATCCAGCCCCTGGCGGCGCGGCTGAAGCTGTCGCGGACCTCGTTCTACTGGTTTTTCAAGGATCGGGCGGCGCTGCTGGACGCCTTGGCCGGGTTGTGGGCGGAACGCACCACCGCGCCGCTGGTCGCCGCCAGCCATGCCTTTGCCGCGACTAAGACCGAGGCGATGCTGAACATGATCGGCTGCTTCCTGAGCGAGCGTTTCGACGCAAGGCTGGAATTCGCCGCGCGCAGCTGGGCGCTAAGCGATGGGGCGATGATGACCCGGTTGCAGCAGGCCGATGCCGCGCGGCTATCCGCGATCGAATCCCTGCTGATGCGCTGGGGCCATGACCCGAAGGACGCCGATGTCCGGGCGCGGACGGTCTATCTGGTTCAGATCGGCTATATCTCGATGCAGACGCGCGAAAGCCTGACCACGCGGCTTGAACGCATTCCGCATTACGTCGAAATCTATACCGGGCGCCGCCCCGATGCGGCGGAACTGGCGCGGTTCCGGGCGGGACTGGAGGAGGCCTCATGACCATCGGCATCATTGGCGGCACCGGCTGGATCGGCGCGGCACTGGGGCGGGCGCTGCTGGCGACCGAGACGGTCGAGGCGCAGGATCTGGTGATCCTGAACCGCTCTGGCCCGCGCGAGGATTATTTCGGCCACAAGGTGCAATGGGCGCGCGATTGCCGCGATCTGGTCGAGCGCAGTGAAGTCGTCGTGCTGTCGGTGCGCCCGCAGGACTGGCCGGGCTTGGATTTCGCGGGGCAGGGGCGGCTGGTGCTGTCGGTGATGGCGGGGGTGCCGATCGCGGCCATCGGGCCGCGCACCGTCCGCGCCATCCCCAATGCCGCGGCCGAGATCGGGGCGTCCTATTCGCCTTGGGTGGCGGGGCCGGACGTGACCCGGCAGGACCGGGCGCGGATCGCCGCGATCCTGTCGGCCATCGGGCGCGAGGAAGAACTGACCGAGGAATCGCAGCTGGACCTGATGACCGCCGTGCCCGGTGCCGGTCCGGCCTATCCGGCGCTGATGGCGGTGGCGATCATGCGCTATCTGACCGATCAGGGGCTGCCCCGCTCGGTCGCCGAACACGCCGCCGAGGCCGTCATCTGCGACGCCGCGCGCCTGCTGTCGGGCCGCATGGCCGAGGCCGAGGCCATGGTGCAAAGCTATGTCGACTATGCCGGGACCACCGCCGCTGGCCTGCTTGAGGCGCAGCGGCTGGGCTTTGACACTGCGCTTCAGGAAGGTTTTGCCGCGGCGACCCGCAAGGCGGCAAGCTTGGGCGGCTGAACCGCCCTATTCCTCAAGGAAGACGCGGGTGCGGGTGCGGGTCAGATGCTCTGCCATCGCGGCCCGCGCGGCTTCCGCATCGCGGGCACGGATCGCCTCGACGATGGCGGCATGTTCCTGACTGACCAATGCGATGCGGCCGGGGCTGAGCCTGCCTGACAAGCTGCGGGCAAATTCGATGCTTTTGACGAATTGTGGCCCGGCCGAGGCCAAAGCCGCAAGCAGGAAGGCGTTATGCGCCGCCTCGGCAATTGCCAGATGCAGCAGACGGTCTTCCTCGATCCCATGCGCACCGGCGGCAAGCGCCACGTCCACGGCGCGATGCGCGGCCTCGATCCGGGCCAGCTGTTCGGGCGTGTGGCGGGTCGCCGCAAAACCCGCGACCTCGCATTCGATGACCTGCCGGAATTCGAACAGCCGCTGCATCGTGGCGATGCTGCCGATATCGGGATAATCCAGCACGCCCGCATTGGGCTTGCGCAGCACCATGCTGCCCTGACCCTGACGCGAGGTGACGATGCCGTCGATCTTCAGCCGCGACAGGGCCTCGCGCACGACGGTCCGGGATACCGAATACATCTGGCAGAACTGCGCCTCGGTCGGCAGACGGCTGCCTTCGGGCAGGGGTTTGTTCAGGATCAGGTGCAGGATCTCGTCATAGATCTGGTCGGCCAGCGTGGCTGCGCCTGCGCCGCGCGCGCTTTCGTCCGGGATGGTCCTGTCGTCCCTCAATCTGCTTTCCACTTGTATTTCCTTGCGTCGCGACGGGTGCGACGCCTCCTCCGCGGCGAAAGATAGTCCGTCGCGCGCGCCATGTGTAGGGGCGCACCTTGTGCGGGGCAGGGTCTGTGGCAAGGGGGCTGCGGCAGGGGATGGCGGGCGGCGTCCCGCCAACTTGTATTATTTGTATTGTCAAACCGGCGGTGAATCGCATAGTTGTATGACATGTAACTGCATGGCGACCTGAAAATCCAACCGGTTCAACGGCTTGCGACGGGACGAATCCCCGCGCCCTGATCCAGCGGATAATGCGCGACCCGCACCGCTCAGGTCGTCTGGAACTGATACAGGCTCGGGAGGAACAGCCTTTGGATATGTCCACACATCTGGGCTCTGCTGCGGCAGAGGCCCGGCGCACCAATGCCCGCTGGGGCATTCTTGCGATGCTCTTCATCGCGACCACGATCAACTATGCCGACCGCGCGACCATGTCGATGGCGGGCAAGGACATGAGCGCAGCCCTCGGCCTGTCCTCGGTCCAGATGGGCTACATCATGTCGGCCTTTGCCTGGTCCTATGTGCTGGCGCAGCTGCCGATGGGCACGATGCTGGACAAGCACGGCTCGCGCAAAGTCTATTTCTGGGGCCTGCTGCTGTGGTCGGTCTTTACCATGGCGCAAGGCCTGGTCGGCTTCCTGACCGGTGGCGCCGCTGTCGCGCTGCTGTTCGGCCTGCGTCTGGCGGTCGGTGCCGCTGAAGCGCCCTGCTTCCCCGGCAATGCCCGGCTGACCTCGGCCTGGTTCCCGAAACAGGAACGCGGGTTTGCCTCGGCGATCTTCAACTCGTCGCAATATTTCGCCACTGCCGCATTCGCGCCGCTGATGGGCTTCATCGTCCACACCTTCGGCTGGGAGGCAGTGTTCTACATCATCGGCGCGCTTGGCGTCGTGCTGGCTGCGGTCTGGGGCAAGTTCATCTTCCCGCCGCGCCTGCATCCGGGCGTCAATCAGGCCGAGCTTGACTATATCCGTGAGGGCGGCGCGCTGGTCGATCTGGACTATGCCGCATCCGCGGCGAAGCCCAAGACCGTCGACACGATGAAATGCATCAAGGAACTGCTGGCCAGCCGCATGCTGCTGGGCGTCTATATGTTCCAGTTCTGCATCAACATCCTGACCTATTTCTTCCTGACCTGGTTCCCGATCTATCTGGTCAAGGAACGCGGCATGTCGATCCTGAAGGCGGGCTTTGTCGCCTCGCTGCCGGCGCTGTGCGGCTTTGCCGGTGCGCTGCTGGGCGGCTGGCTGTCGGACCAGATGCTGAAACGCGGCTATTCGCTGACCGTCGCCCGCAAGACGCCGATCGTGATCGGCATGTTCCTGGCGATGTCGATGCTGGCCTGCGAATATGTCGACTCGAACGCGCTGGTCATCTTCTTCATGTCGCTGGCCTTCTTCGGCAAGGGCGTGGGCTCGCTGGGCTGGGCGATCGTGTCGGATACCTCGCCCAAGGAAGCCGGCGGCATCTCGGGCAGCCTGTTCAACACCTTCGGCAACTCGGCCGGCATCGTGACGCCGATCGTCATCGGCTATCTGGTGCAGGCCAGCGGCGGGTCGTTCAACAGCGCGCTGGTCTTTGTCGGTCTTAGCGCTGCAGTCGCCCTGTTCATGATGCTGGTCTTTGTCGGCCGCATCGAGCGGGTCGAGCTGAAAAAATCGCTGGTCGCGCAAAACGCGTGATGACAGTCTTGGCGGCGGCCCTCGGGTTGCCGCCATTTACGTGACATTCCTGCGCCGGTTCCGGCGCAACCCGAGGAGCCCGAGATGAACCAGCAGGTAGCCATGGAAGCCCCCCGTTCGATCCGTTTGAACCCCAGCGACAACGTGGCCATCGTCGTCAATTCCGGCGGCCTGCCCGCCGGGACGCAGATGGGTGACATCACCCTGATCGATCACGTCCCGCAGGCCCATAAGGTCACGCTGGCCGACATCCCCGAAGGCGGCGCGATCACCCGCTATGGCGAGGTCATCGGCTATGCGATCAAGGCCCTGCCGCGCGGATCGTGGGTCAACGAATTGCTGCTGGAACTGCCGACGCCGCCGGAACTGGCAAGCCTGCCGCTGGCGACCAAGGTTCCCGCCGATCTGCCTGCGCTGGAAGGCTATACCTTCGAGGGCTACCGCAATGCCGACGGAACCGTGGGCACCCGCAACGTGCTGGGCATCTCGACCTCGGTGCATTGCGTGGCGGGCGTGGTCGATCATGCCGTCCGCATCATCAAGGAACGCCTGCTTCCGAAATACCCCAATGTCGATGACGTTGTCGGCCTGAACCATCTTTACGGCTGCGGCGTGGCGATCAACGCCCCCGAGGCCGTGGTCCCGATCCGCACCCTGCAGAACCTGGCCCGGAACCCGAATTTCGGTGGCGAGATTCTGGTCGTCGGCCTTGGCTGCGAGAAGCTGCGCCCCGAGACCCTGATGCCGGAACTGCCCTCGGACCAAGCCATGCGCAATGTGCTGAGCCTGCAGGATGAGGGCTTCACCGGCTTTCAGGCGATGATCGACGGCATTCTGGCCATGGCCGAGGAACGGCTGGAGCAGCTGAACCGCCGCACCCGCGAAACCGTCCCGGCCTCGGAACTGGTCGTCGGTCTGCAATGCGGCGGCTCGGACGCGTTTTCGGGCGTGACCGCGAACCCGGCGCTTGGCTATGCCGCCGACCTGATCGTGCGGGCAGGGGGCACCGTTATGTTCTCGGAAGTGACCGAGGTGCGCGATGCGGTCCACCTGCTGACGCCCCGCTGCGCCGATGAGGAAACCGGCCGCGCCATGCTGCGCGAGATGAAATGGTATGACGATTATCTGGCGCAGGGTCGTACCGATCGCAGCGCCAACCCCTCGCCCGGCAACAAGAAGGGCGGGCTGTCGAACATCGTCGAGAAAGCTCTTGGTTCGATTGCGAAATCCGGCAGCAGCAAGATCTCGCAGGTGCTGGCACCGGGTGAGCGGGTGACGAAAAAGGGCCTGATCTTTGCAGCGACGCCTGCCTCGGATTTCGTCTGCGGCACGCAGCAGCTGGCCTCGGGCATGACGCTTCAGGTCTTCACCACCGGTCGTGGCACGCCCTACGGTCTGGCCGCAGCCCCGGTCATCAAGGTCGCGACCCGCACCGATCTGGCGAAACGCTGGCACGACCTGATGGATTTCGACGCCGGCCCCGTCGCCACCGGTGAGGCCACCATCGAGGAGGTCGGCCAGCAACTGTTCGAGCTGATCCTTGACGTGGCCAGCGGCCGCAAGAAGCCGTGGTCGGATGTCTGGGGCATCCATAACGCGCTGGCCGTCTTCAACCCCGCCCCCGTGACCTGATCCGGGAAACCCGGCAATAATCACCCCGTCCTGCAGGCGCAGGGCGGGGTTTTTCTATTGGGCGGGGGTATTCATGGTCAGAAGCCCAATCGTTCTGTTGCATAGCCTGCGGTCAGGTCGAGAGTGCCGTAACCGCCCTGACGGATCGGGGACTCGGCCAGACGTGGATCAAAGACGCCGTTCAATCCGAGGTGCTTTGCAGACGTAGCGCGCCGCCGATGCGCCCTTGATCGTCGGGCAGGTGATACATGGTCGCGATCTTCAGCAGGTGCTCGGGCAGGAAGGTATTATAGCGGCTGCCCGCCGCGCCATCGATGGACGAGGCCTTCGCCCAGATCGTCATGGAGGAGATCGCCCCTATTCCCAGCATCACCGCTCAAACTACCTGACCATGATCTCAGGCCATCCCAAAAATGACACCACGCGGAAGGAGGTGACCAGCGAGGGCGCTTAGCCCTTGGCGACGTGTCATTCTTGGCCGTTTGCAATGGCAACGCAGCGTTGCGGGTATCTACCGACGATCCTTGATAGATCTTCAGCGCTGCGGCATTCCCCAATTGGTCACCAGTTGGCTGTGATCAGTTCTGGCCACGGAATGCTTGAAGATCCGGTCAGCCTTTCCTGCCCAAACAGCAGTAAAGCCGCCGCCGAGCTTCACTTTATGGCCGACAGCAGCCGCCTCGCCTGCCTTACATCCTGAGTTTTCGTGCCTTGGGTCATGCGCCTGAGACTCTCAAAGAGTCTGTCCCGCGCCAGGGTCTGATACCCGCTATGCAGGTCCAGTTCGGCCAGGTTTGTTGCAATGCGAAGCTCCCAAGCCATGGCGCCTTGACTACGGGCTGTCTCAAACGCGAATTCCAACTGCGCGCGTGCACCCTCGGCATCACCGCCGGAAAGAAGCTGCACCGCTGCGATACGCTGCAATTCGGCGGTGCTCCAATGGGGATAGTGCCGCTTTTCCTCTCCGTCCATCTGCGTGATCCATGCCATGGGAAGGCCCGGCAGGATCGTAGCCAGGATATGGCGGTGCAGCCCGTCCAACTCGTCCGCGTAAGCAATGATGGCATCGTCGGGCGCCGCCGTTCCGTGCTTGAGGCGGTGGACCGCGCTTTGGTAGGTTCGACCCCAGCGCCCCCAATAACTGTAATCGTTCTCGGCCGAGATCTTCATCAGCAGGGCGGAAAGCGACTCGGCCTGTTCGATGTCCCCGACCCAGAAGGTCAGCGGAATGATCATCATTCCCAGGCCATAGGCCAGCCCCAGCAGATCGCCCGACAACCCGACCGTCACCGCCTCATGTGCCAGATCCAACGCGGCATCGGCCTGACCGGTCAGCCATAGCAGGTTCGACATGTTCGCCCGCGACGTCACGCCCTGCTTGTACATCAGGTCCAGTTGGACATGGGCCGTCATCTGCGCATTCGATCGCAGCGCCGCCCGTCCATGACGCGCGGCATCGGCAAGATTCCCGTCCCGCCACATGCTGAGCGCCACGATGCGATGTGCCATCGCGATCTGCGCCGTATCGCCCGAGGCCTCTGCGACCTGCTGGAATTCGCGGGCATAGATCAGAGCATCGCCATATCTGGCTTGGGTCAGGCGGGTCCCAAACATCGCCCAGAGACAGTCAAGATGGCAGCTTCGGTTTTCCGTCCGATGTGCCACATCGATGGCCTTGATCAGCATCGGCTGAACCTTTGGCGACAGGCCCAGTGAATTGTACCAGGCCTTGTGCAGGCTGGGCGCAAGCCAGACCAGATCGGTTTCGTCAAGATCGGGATGGTTCGCGAAAATGTCGATCGCCCGTTCGATGACCAGAGCGTAGTCCTTGAGCATCGAAAGCCGCAGCCACATCGGGCCACTCTCGACGATCAGTTGCACCGCAAGCCGTGCATCTCCGCCCTCGCGCAATCCCCAGGCGATGGCCGCGCGGATATCGGCCGCGATCCGGCGCAATTCTGCATTGTGGTCACCTCTGCCCTCTGCATTGGTGCCGCCGATCCGGATGGCCTGCGCCAGTTCGGTGACCAGATGTGCGGCGTGGCGGTGCTGGATTTCGGGCGCATCCGCTCTGTCCGCCAGACGCGAGGCGCAAAAGGCGCGCGTCGTCTCCAGCAGGCGGTAGCGCACCGATTGGCCCGAGCGGCTGACGATCACGAAGGATTTCGTGACCAGCGAGGCGACCAGCCGCAGAAGGCTCTCGAATTCACTTTTTGAAACCTGCCCGGCAGCCTCCAACTGAAATTCGCCCTGAAAGACGCTGAGCATCACCAGCAGGTTCCGCTCATCCTCGGATAGCAGGTCAAAACTCCATTCAAGCGTTGCGGCCAGCGTGCGATGACGCGGCAATGCCGTGCGCTTGCCGCCGTCAAGAAGGCTGATCTGCCCTTCAAGCGCATGGGCAAGGGCCTCGACGCCGATCGCCTCGATCCGACCGGCAGCCAGTTCGATGGCAAGTGGAATGCCGTCCAGGCGACGCGCAATCTGGACCAGCGCGGGCACATCCTGATCCGAGAAAGAAACGCTTTGCGCGGCCATCGCCCGTTCGACCAGCAGTTCGATGCCCGGATAGTTGAGCGCCTCGACAAGCGACGGGGGCATGTTGCCTTCGGGGGGTAGCTCAAGTCCGCCAAGACGCAGGACGGCCTCGCCATCGATCAGAAACGGCTCGCGGCTCGTGACCAGAATGCGCAGGTCCGGCGCTTGCAGCAACAGGCGTCCGGCAAGCGCAGCAGTCACCTCCAGCACATGTTCGCAATTGTCGAGGACCAGCAGGGTCGGGGTCGCCCTGACCGCCGCAAGGATAAGCTGTTCAGGCGCGTTATGCGGATCGCCCGTCCCACCAAACGTCGCGGCGATGGCTGCCGGCACGAGATCGGCAGAAGCAAGCGGCGCCAGATCGACAAAGCAGATCCGAAATTGATCGTCATCGGCAAGGCACCAGCACAGTTCGACAGCAAGGCGGGTCTTGCCGATCCCACCCGGTCCCACAATGCTAAGGCAACGATGCCGCTGCAGGCGGTCAAGGGCAATGGCAACATCCTCACCCCGGCCTATCATCGAGGACAGGGGCGAGATCAGGCCCATTGCGTTCAAGCCGGCCCCAAGCTGATTTCCAGGGTTGGGGACTGGCGGACAGGTCAGTGCATATCCCCGACCGGGAGTGTTCGAGATATGGGACGGCCCCGACGACCCGGCGTCGAGCAACCGCCTGAGCGCCGACATCTGCACGCGCAAGTTCGCTTCATCGACATGAATTCCGGGCCAGGCCGAGGAGATCAGCTCGGCATAGCCGATCGTCTCTCCTGGGTTCTGCGCGAGCGTCCGCAGGAGCATCCTGGCCCTGCTGCCAATCCTGACCGGGCTGTCTTGCCGCAACAGGACGCCCGAGCCGGGAAGGAAACGATACTCTCCGAAGCGGACCTCATATCCCGTTCCGGAGGACTGAAACGCGCCTTCCACCACTCACCTCATTACCGAAATCAGGGATCGATGGTGGAATGCTAATGGCCATGCGCAGCGCTGTCGCCCTTCCGAAGTACGATATTGCGTGGAATCGCCTGCTGCCCTATTTTATTCGCCCCTCTTGATCGCCAATGCGCGGAATGGCGTGGCTATTGCAAATCGTCCACTGCAACGACCGCAGCCTCTTGCCGGCGATAATCTCACGCAGGGGATGATGGCGTTTGACAGGCTCGAATTTGGCTGAATTTCGGGCCTTTAAGGGCGTTTCCTAGACTTGTCACCCGAGATGCTGTTGCCCAATGCCACTCCTGAGGAGCGGGCCGAATTCGGCTACATTTGGGGTCGGTGGATTCGGGACGTGGGTGCAAGCAAATGTCCCGCTGATCCGCGCGGGAGTCCTGATCGACAACCGTGCGGGCTGGAATTTCCAGCCCCGCATCAGGCGGCTGGCCGACAACCTCAAGAGGGCCGGGATCGAGCCGGTTCATCTCACCAAGCCCATCCTTACCCAGGCCTTTGCCCGACAAGTCGGGCGAGACCTTGGGTGATTGTTGTAAGCGGGGCTACCCGATTACCCATGACGATGTCGGCCGCATGTCTTTGGTCCAAGCGCGAAGCCGGAAAATCTGCCGGTCGAGGATCGGCGGTTCTTGTTGAGTGATGATCTCGGCTTTGGCATCAAGCGGGCGCTCGCAAACCGGCGGAAACTGCTCGACCGCGCGCCCTGAGAGCATCTGGAACCGCGTAGCGATCACCAAGGCCATCCGCGACGGCACCTATCGCCTTGTCCCGGCATGACGCTGCTTTGCAATTTTTTGCGACGATTTACTCGTCAGTTCGCCCCGTACTGCCCAGCATGACCAAGCCGCATCCCACCGCCCTACAGCCCCGAGGTGCCCATGACCCGCAATCCACCGATTTTCCCCGACGCCACGCGGCGTGGTATCCTGATCGCAGGTGGCGCGGCGCTGACCGCAACTATGCTGCCACCCTTTCCGGCCCTCGCCGATGCCACCACCAAACAGGGAGATTTCATCATGTCCTATGTCACGACCTCCGACGGCACCGAAATCTTCTACAAGGACTGGGGCCCGCGAGAGGCTCAGGCCATCGTCTTTCATCACGGGTGGCCACTGTCGTCGGATGACTGGGACAGCCAGATGATGTTCTTTCTGGACAAGGGGTTCCGGGTCATCGCTCATGACCGGCGGGGACATGGCCGCTCGACCCAGACCTTTACTGGCAATGAGATGGACACCTATGCAGCCGATGTCGCGGCGCTGACCGACCAGCTTGACCTGAAGGGTGCAATCCATGTCGGCCACTCGACCGGAGGCGGAGAGGTCGCGCGCTATGTCGCAAGGGCAAAGCCGGGCCGGGTCGCAAAGGCCGTGCTGATCGGCGCGGTCCCCCCGCTCATGGTCAAGACCGAGGCCAATCCCGGTGGCCTGCCCATCGAGGTATTCGACGGCTTTCGCGCGGCCTTCCTTGCCAATCGGGCGCAATTCTTCAAGGACGTGCCCTCGGGGCCGTTCTATGGCTACAACCGCCCCGGCGCGGCGCCCAGTCAGGGCGTGATCGAGAACTGGTGGCGGCAAGGCATGATGGGCGGGGCCAAGGCCCATTACGACTGCATCAAGGCCTTTTCCGAAACCGACTTCACCGAGGACCTGAAGGCGATCAGCGTCCCCGTCCTTGTGATGCATGGCGATGACGATCAGATCGTGCCCTATGCGGACTCGGCCCCGCTTTCTGCGAAGCTGCTGAAAAACGGGGTGCTCAAGACCTATCCCGGTTTCGATCACGGCATGTGCACGACGCATCCCGACGTGATCAATGCCGACCTGCTTGCCTTCTTCCAAAGCTGATCAACCCATCCCGAATGCGAGGTGCGCGTCATGCCCAAGGCCCTGATCGTCATAGACATCCAGAATGACTATTTCCCCGATGGCGACTGGCCGCTGGTCGGGGTCGAGGAGGCTGCCGCGAATGCCGCGCGCCTGATCGCCGCGGCGCGGTCAGCGGGTGATCTGGTCGTGCATATCCGCCACGAATTCGAAAGCGCCGCCGCCCCCTTCTTTCGTCCCGGCAGCAAGGGGGCCGCAATCCACGCGTCCGTCGCACCGATTGAGGGCGAGCATGTCGTGCTGAAGCATCAGATCAATTCCTATCTGGGCACGGATCTGAAGCCCCATCTTGACGGAGCCGGCATCTCGGAAGTGGTGATCTGCGGCAATATGAGCCATATGTGCGTCGATGCGGCGACGCGCGCCTCGGCCGATTTCGGCTATGCTGTGGTGCTGGTCCATGACGCCTGCGCCTCTCGCGATCTGGAATTCAACGGCACCCGCGTCCCGGCAGCGATGGCCCATGCCGCCTTCATGTCGGCGCTGTCATTCGCCTATGCCAAGGCCCTTTCGACCGATGAATATCTGGGCCAAGCCGCCAAGGCCGCCTGATCCGGCCTATCCGAAGGTTTGGCCCCGCCACACGGTCGTAGAATTTCCCTTGGCAATGCGCGGGACCAGACTTTCCCGAAATTTCGCCGTACAGGACTGCCGCAGATGTCCCAACCCCCATCCTATGATCCGGGCCGAACGGCGCTGCTGTTCGTCGATCCTTACAACGATTTTCTGGCCGAGAGCGGTAAGCTATGGCCCCTGGTAAAACAGGTCGCGACCGGTCTGGGTCTGCACGATAACCTGCGCAAGGTTCTTGCAGCGGCGCGGGCAGCCGACCTGCATGTCTTCATCGTCCCGCATCACCAATGGGAGAAGGGCGATTTCGAGACCTGGGATCATCCGACGCCCTATCAGCTGGGGGCCGCGCATCATCAGGTCTTTGCCAAGGGCAGTTGGGGCGCGGAATGGTTTCCCGATTTTGCACCCCGGGCGGGCGAGATCGTCGTCAAGGAACATTGGGGGGCCAGCGGATTTGCCAATACCGATCTGGATCTGCTGCTGAAACAGCGCAAGGTCACGCATGTCGTCCTGATCGGGCTGATCGCCAATACCTGCATCGAAGCCACCGGGCGCTTCGCCTCCGAGCTTGGCTATCACGTGACGCTGATCCGCGATGCGACCGCCGCCGCCAGCCCCGAGGCGCTGCACAACGCGCATGAGGTGAACGGCCCGACCTATGCGCATGCGATCCTGACCAGTCACGAATTCATCGCGGCGCTCGACAGCGTCTGAACCTCGACCCAGTAAAGGGCGGATGACATGAGCGACAAGCCCCTGACCCATGCCAATGGCGCACCGGTGGCCGATAACCTGAACATCCAGACTGCTGGCCGTCGCGGTCCCGCGCTGTTGCAGGATATCTGGCTGATCGAGAAACTGGCCCATTTCGACCGCGAGGTGATCCCCGAGCGCCGCATGCATGCCAAGGGTTCGGGCGCATATGGAACCTTCACCGTGACCGGCGACATCACGCGCCATTCCAGTGCGGCGCTGTTTTCGCAGATCGGAAAACAGACGCCGGTCTTCGCGCGTTTCTCGACCGTCGCGGGTGAACGTGGCGCAGCGGATGCCGAGCGCGACATTCGCGGATTCGCGGTGAAATTCTATACCGAACAGGGCAATTGGGATCTTGTCGGGAACAATACGCCGGTCTTTTTCTTTCGCGATCCCTTGCGCTTTCCCGACCTGAACCACGCGGTCAAGCGCGATCCCCGGACCGGGATGCGCAACGCCCATAGCAATTGGGACTTCTGGACGCTGCTGCCCGAGGCCCTGCATCAGGTGACCATCGTGATGAGCGATCGCGGCATCCCGCGTTCCTATCGTCATATGCACGGCTTCGGCAGCCACACCTTCAGCCTGATCAATGCCGCGAATGAACGGGTCTGGACGAAATTCCACTGGCGCTGCGGGCAGGGCATCCAGAATCTTCGCGATGACGAGGCGGCAGCCCTGATCGGCGAAGACCGCGAAAGCCATCAGCGCGACCTGTATACCGCCATCGAAAGTGGCGATTTCCCGCATTGGACCCTTTGCGTGCAGATGATGACCGAGGCACAGGCGCGCAGCCATCGCCACGATCCCTTCGATCTGACCAAGGTCTGGTCCAAGCGTGACTACCCGCTGATCGAGGTCGGGGTGATGGAGTTGAACCGCAACCCCGAAAATGTCTTTGCCGAGGTCGAGCAGGCCGTCTTCAGCCCGGCCAATGTCGTGCCCGGCATCGGCTTTTCGCCCGACCGGATGCTGCAGGCGCGGCTTTTCTCATATGGCGATGCGCAACGCTATCGGCTGGGCGTCAATCACATGAGCATCCCGGTCAACGCACCGCGCTGTCCCGTCCATTCCTATCATCGCGACGGACAGATGCGGGTCGATGGCAATGCGGGATCGACCATCGCCTATTGGCCGAACTCGGTCGATGAATGGACCAGTCAGGGACAAGCGGACCCAGCGCTGCCGCTGGAAGGTGCGGTGGATCATTACGACCACAGATTGACCGACGACCATTTCGAGCAGCCCGGCGCGTTGTTCCGCCTGATGACGCTGGACGAGCGCCAGCGCCTGTTCCAGAACACCGCCCGCGCCATGGCCGGGGTGGGTATTGAGGTCAGGCAACGCCATGTCGCGAATTGCACGCGGGCCGATCCGGCCTATGGCGCAGGCATCGCCGCCGCACTTTCCTTAGATCCCGTGGCCGATGACGCTGCGCGGGACCGGCTGGCGTCAGTCGGTCCGTGAACCGGGGCCAGATCGCATGCGCCCCAGTCTTGCCCGAGCAGCGCAGGCAAAGCCAAGCTTTGGCCCCGAAGCCTGGCAGCAGGTCTCGACGATCCGTCATGAGGGGATCTCTTATGGGATCAGGTCGGTCTCGGCATGGACCTTTCTCAGTGCCAAGGTGGTCGAGGCCTCGTGCCTGCGCCCCTCGGTCAATGCCGATGAGGCGGATTGTTCGCGGCTGATCGTCATGCTGTCGCAACCCGATGCGCGCGTGATGATCGGCCCGCATGGCCGCCGCAGACCCGTCCCGACGCATGATACGCCGCATCAGATGACCGTTGCGGCACCCGGTGCGCGGCAATGGGGATTTTTCGATCACCCCTCGGGGCCGCTGCGCTGGCTGGTCCTGCAATTCGACGTCGCCAATCTGGGCCGTCAGCTTGGCGAAGGCTATGAGCCTTCGGATTTCCGCCCCCGCTACATGTTCCATGATCCGGCGCTGCTGCACATCGCCCGCCAATATGAGGCGGCTTGCGAAGGTGGCAAACAGCCCGAGACCCTGCGGGACGACATGTTGGCGCTGGCCCTGCTGCAAAACCTGGCCCGGATCGAGCGCCCGCATGAGGATCGCCCGCGCGGGCTGTCACCTGCCGAGCGGCGGCTGATCATCGAATACATGCACGCCCGCCTGACCGAAAACATCCGGCTGAGCGAGTTGTGCAATCTGGTCCAGCTTTCGCCCTTTCATTTCTGCCGCGCCTTCAAGGTCTCGCTGGGGGTATCGCCCCATATCTGGCAGATCCGCGAAAGGGTGCGCGTGGCGCAGGCGCTGTTGCAGGAACCGGAATCGACCCTTGCCGATGTCGCGCTGGCGGTCGGTTTCTACGATCAGGCGCATTTCACCAGATACTTCCGCAATATTGTCGGGCTGCCTCCGGGCAGGTGGCTAAGGGCGCGCCGCGTCTGATCCGACGCAGCAATCGCTTACAATACGCCCCCACCGGCAAAAGCTAGGCTTTGGCTGAACTGCCTGTCCCAATCCCCCGCTGATCGGAGGAAAGATATGAATATCCAGCAGATTTCCGCAACGACCTCGCCCACTGATTACCTGACGGTCAATGGCCGGACGCTCGCTTATCGCGCGATGGGCAAGGGGCGTCCGATCATTCTATGCCACCGTTTTCGCGGGGTGATGGACCTCTGGGACCCGGCCTTTCTGGAGGCCTTGGTTGGGCAAGGCTTTCAGGTCATCGTCTTTGACTATTCCGGTTTGGGTCTTTCGGACGGAACCCCGACCTATAACCCGGTCGAGATGGCCGCCGATCCCCGCGACCTGATTGCGGGGCTGGGTCTGCGCGATGTCGTTCTGGGCGGCTGGTCCCTGGGCGGCATGGCCGCGCAGGCCGCGCTGACCCTTTATCCCGACCGGATCAGCCATCTTGCGCTGATTGGCACCACGCCGCCGGGCGATCTGGTAAAACTGGCCGAGCAGCTTTTCTATGACCTCGCCGGTAAGGACAGCTATTCGATCGAGGATATCACCGCGCTGTTCTTTGAGCCGAAATCCGAGAAAAGCCGCGCGGCTGCGGTGCGGTCTCAGGCGCGGATCGAGGGCAGAAAAGAGGATCTGTCGCCCCCGGTTCCGGTCGAATTCGCGCGTCCCTTGCTTGCGCATGGTCCGAAAAGCCCGGCATTTCCCGCCGAGCCGGTCCTGCAAATGCTGAAATCGACGCGGGTCCCGATCCTGCATATCGGCGGTGATCACGACATCATCTTCCCGGTCGAGAACTGGTTTGCGCTGAACGAGGTCCTGCCGAGCGTCACCTTGGTCACCTTCCCTCAGGCCGGGCACGGGCCGCAGCACCAGCATCCGCAGCTTACGGCGGATATCATTGCCAGTTTCGTGCGTAACCAGTGACCTACAGGGAGAAAGCCCGATGACCCGCATCCATCTTTGCGCCTCGCTTGCGCTGCTTGCCTCGGTCGGGCAGGTCCATGCCCATTCCGTTAAATCCGAGCCGACCGAGGCCGTGCAGGCGGCCTTCGACATCATCGAGACCAAGATTTCGATCAAGGACGAGACGGCGATTTTCTCGACCCGCGTCCGGGGCGAGGCCGGCGCGCAAAAACCAGCCGCAACCGGCAAGTTCGAGGGCTCGGATGTCTATGCCTATGTCTGGCCGACCTCGCTCGACAGCGCCGAGATCGGGTTCGAGGCCAAGCAGGGCATCGTCGCGCTGGCCGTGACCTTTCACCCCGATTTCGACGATGCGGCCAATGGCGGCGTCAATCGCGACATCTGGCATCCGCATTGGGTCGTTTTGGCCGAGGACAAGGCCTGCGGCGGCGGGCTGAAGGTCATCGACATTCCCGAAGGGGCCAAGCCGAAGCTGCCCGCGACATGGCCGGGCGTGCCGCTGCTGATCGACAGCCCCGAATACCCGACGACCTTCAAGGGCGACGCGGTGGATGTCGAAATCCCGCTGCAACTGATCGGCGGGATTGCCGGGGCCTCATATGACGGGGTCACGGCGGGTTTGAAGGTGAATGGCAACCTGCACGCGCCCCTGCTTTGCGTCAGCAATGTCTTCAAGGTGGCCTCGGGCAATCTGAGCCTGCCGGGCAAGGTGGCGCCCTTGGACTGACCATTTCCAGATGAAAGGACCGCAGATGAGCCGGATCAGTCTGATCGACCCGTCCAGTGCGATGGGTATCACCGCCGAACAATTTTCCCGGATTAGGCGAGCCTTTGGCATGGTCCCAGACATGCTCAAGGCAGTCGCCAATTCCCCAGCCGCGCCGAGCAGCATGTGGGGGTCGTTCGCCGCGCTTCGTTCTGGCCGGCGCGGCGCGAAGCTGGGTGAGCAGATCGCCGACCGCAACAATTACACCTACTGCCTTGCCACGCATAAGGGCGTCGGCCGCAAGGCCGGTGCCAGCAGCGTCGAAATTGCCGAGGCACAAGCGGGTCGCTCGACCGACCCACGTATCGCCGCCCCGAATGTCGATGCCCTGCGGGTTGCGGGATTGGGCGATGAGGAAGTGGCCGAGATCATCTCCCATGTCGCCCTTAATCTCTTTGCCGATTACCTCAATGTCGCGCAGGACGTGCCGGTCAATTTTCCCGGCGTGAAACTGACACGCGCGGCATGAGGGAAAGGGCGCGGATCGCCGTCCTCCCCACCGCCCCCGCGATCCGCGCCCAACTGTCAGGCAAGGTCAGCCATGCCTCGCAACCGAAAGACCTTCTCAAGGGCCAAGGCGCGACCATGACTGCGCACGGCCAAGATGTCGCCCTGATCCACATCGAGAACACAGGTCCGGGCGTTCCAGCCGCACTATTGCTCAAGGTTTGCGAGCCTGTCGGGCGCGGCGAGAACAGCTGCCCGACCGAGAGTGGGCCTGTCCGTCGCCCGGGATGTCTTCCGTGACCATGGCGGCACGATGGTCGCCGCGTCGAGATCCACCTGCTGCGGCGCGGAACCATGCGGACACGATCTGCCATTCTCAGGCTCTCACAGCCTAGAACCCAGAGCAGGCCAGCGCCGTGAGTTAGACATGACCGAGATAAGAACATTGCTATTCGATACGCTCGAGGTCTATGGCCGCGTGACACGGTTAATGCACAGGAGCATCGCTGGCTTGGCAATTTCTCGGGATGGGCTGCAGTCGATCTTTGGCCGCCAGCCGTTTCTATCGCCATTTGTGACATCGCATCAGCCTGTCGGACCCGTCCTTCTGGTTCTGATCGCTCCGCGGGTGATCTGGGCGCGGGCCAACCGACGCAATCGACCGAGCCATGGAGGTGGGTTGCTGGGCAAGGCGGCAGCGGTAGGCCATGGCATGCTGTAGCTCGTCATGCTGCTGGTGCCGGTCATCGCCTTGATGCGGGCCCATGGGTTTTGCATCTTTCGGCTTCGAGATCTTTTCCGCACGCCCGATATCGGATGGCTGGTCGAACTTGGCGGTCTTTACATGGCGATTGCTATGGGTGCCGGGCGTGCTGATTGTCGTTATGGTGGGCTTCCACGAGGCGATGTCGCGCGATGGTACGCTGGTGCGCATGGCCCGAACAAAGGGCCCTCGGATCGGCAACTGAAGACACCACCATCCATTCGCGCGGGGCTGTTCACTTTCCTCGGCCCTTGGGGCGGTGTTGTGAAAAATTCGCCAGCTGCACCTGCAGCTTGTCGTCATTCGGCTTCGCGGAAAGGCGACCGACGCCCAAAGCGGGATGACGGCGACGCAGCCGCTGTGTGCGGTGAACTGGAAAAGCCGCCGTCCGCACGGCGTCGGGCCACCAGACGCAACCCAAGGCTGTTTAAGTGCCAGACGCCGTCTTCTCCTGCATTGCGCGGGGTTCTCGACGCCATCGTCCGAGCGGTCGTTGGCCAGATGTGTTAACCTGCGGGCATTGTTCGGCGCATCAGCGCGACTCGGCACGACAATTCGCACTTTGCATATGCAGAGAGGGCAGAATGAAGTCGATCCATCCGCATCTGTTTCTGGTTGCGACATTCCTGAATCTGGCGGCGATCAAGACGGCTGCACTGCTTCTGCCTGATCGCTTCTATTTCACCTTCTCGTCATTCCTGTTCGATGAGCGCTCGGTGCTCAGGCTGCAGTCGCTCGTGATCAAGTTTGCGCTGCCCTTTGTGGTGGCCTTTGCGCTCGCCGCGTTGATCTATCAGGCGCGGATCGCCCAGACTGCGTTACGGGGGTCCGCGGCGAGGCTCGACCGGCTGGTTGATGAGCAGTTGGACCTGACCCTGACATATGCGGCCTTTCTCTCGGCGCTGCTGATGGCCTGGCCCTATATCCTGATGTGGGACCTGCTGATCGACCCGGCTTTAGCCCCGCAGCGACTTCTGTTTCTCATCGCCTATTTTGTCTATTTCGCGGGCTATGCGCTGTTCGCGCGGGCGGGCGCGGAGGCGGCCGAAGCCGTCATGACGCGCTCGGCAGAATGGCCGCCTTTGACATTGGCAACCGTCGCGGATCACCCGCTGATGCGCCCGATCCTCAGCTCGATCGGTGCGGCGTTCACCGCCGGGGTGGCCGCGTTTCTCATCTCGGGGTCGAAGTGAGGCGGGCGCTCTGGCGTCTTTTCGCGCCGGTGGTGATTGCGCTGGCGCTTGCCATAGCGCTTGCGCCGTTTCTGTATCTTGGCGCTTCGGACGCGGATGAGGTTGCAAAGGGCATGACGCTGTCTCCGGCCGAACGCCTTGCGGTCGTCTCGATGCATCGTGTCGGTCTGGTCCGGCTGATGGAGCCGGAGGAGGGAGGGCCGGACGACCCTTGGTCCTTCGTCGATACCGGCGCGGTTGCCCGTTGTGGACGGACGCCGCTGGCGATCGGCATCGCCACCGCCGAGAGCTACGCGCGTCCGGCGTGGCGGCGTGACCTTGAACTGTCCATCGCCCGATTGTGGCGCGACATTTCGGGAAACTGGCCAGACTGGTCCTATGGGATCGGCCAGATCCGTCTTTCGACGGCGAGGGTCGCGGTCACCGCTGCCGCCATGCGCTACATGGGACCGGACGGTCCGCTTCTGCCCGCGATGCCCGACGACGACGCATTGATGGCGCTGCTTGCCGATCCCTGTGACAACCTGTTCCTTGCACGGCTTGTTCTTGATCTGGAGGTCGCGCCGGGCAAGTCCGACAAAGAGGCGGCGCGGCTTTATCGCGGCGGTGACGAGCCCGCCGGACTTCTGGCCGGAGTGGGCTACAAGGATCTGGTCGCCCGTGTTGCTGCCGCGATACGTGTCCTTGGCGACGGCGGCATCCCGGTCCAGGTGGCCCTGAAAGGGGGGTATTCCGAGGAAACCGAAATCCCGTCGCTGCATCTGGTCGAACGCTTTGCCGATGGGGACGGGCCGGTTCCGATCGTCTGCTTCAGACGGGCCAAGCTTGATGCGGGGGGACCGGCTGTGCCCTACGCGGTCTTTCCTGTGCCCGATCCGTCGCTGGGTGACAGTCCCGAGCGGCAGTTTGACGTGGACCCCATGACGCGACCGGCTGGTGGTAGTTTTGCGGGAGTGATCCCGGAAGGCGCCACACTTGCCGTCACGCTTGTCGAGGACGAACCCGGTGACCTTGCGCTGCTGGCGGCTGCCGCCGACGCCGCCCGCGGCCTTGCGGCCAGTGGTCTTGACGTAACGGGACCGTGGCAGCGGGTGACCTTCGCGGCGGCCTCAGACACGCCACCCTATGACGGCTGCGAGGTCGTCGTCTCGGTCATGCCACCACCGGAGGCTTTCTTTGCCGCCTGGGGGCCGGTGCTTGAAGCCGCGATCAATGCATCGCGCGAAGGCCAAGAAAACAGCGAAGGAGGTTTTGCGCCCAGCGATGAACCTTCGACTCAGGAGCCGTGAATTCGGCTTAGCGAGAGGCGAGCGCTTCGATCTCGATCAGAAATTCGGGGCGGGTGAAGCCGGAAACGATCAGCAGGGTCGAGGCAGGCTTTACCGGCAGCCCAGCCAGCACGCGGTCGCGGACCGCCATATAGGGCGCCATGTCCTCGCGGCGGGTGACATAGGTGGAAAAGCGCAGCACATGGCTGAAATCCAGCCCCGCTTCGGCCAGAATGGCGGCGATATTGGCAAAGCACAGTTCGGCCTGCGCCTCGATCCCGGCGGGCACCGAGCCATCCGCGGCAAGCGCCAGTTGGCCTGATGTGACCACCAGCGTCTCTGTTCCGATCCCGTGGGAATAGTTTCCAAACGGCGGGGCGATCGAGGCGGGCAGAAGCGGGGTCAGGGTCATTGCGGTCCTTGGCTTGCGGGGATGGGGATCAGAGCAGGGTTTTCAGATCGAAACCGGGGTCGCGCAATTGATCGGGCAGGGGTGAGCGATCTGCTTCGATCAAGCGCTTGCCGATCATGTAGGCGCGGGGGTCGTTCATCGCATCTACGGCGATCAGCCTGTCGCTTGCGAAATACCAATGCGATTGCCCTGTCGCCCCCGGTCGGGTGATCACGCTGTCATGGCCATCACTTAGACCGGCAATCTGCAGCTTGATGTCATGCTGATCCGACCAGAACCAAGGCTTGGGATGGTAATCCTGCTCGGCCCCCAGAATGTTGGCGGCGACGGTCTCGGCCTGATCAATGGCGTTCTGGACGCATTCCAGCCTGATCATCCTGCCATGACAGGGCAGGCGGGTGCAGTCGCCGGCCGCCCATATCCGCGGGTCCGAGGTCCGACCCTGCGCATCGACGACAATGCCGCCATCACAAGCCAGCCCGGCATCCGACGCCAATTCGTCATTGGCCAGAACCCCGATACCCAAAATCACGAAGTCGATCTCACGGTGACTGCCATCGGAGAGTTCCGCGCGAACGGGCGCACCGGGATGCAGCGCGGTCAGGCCGGTTCCCTCCAATATCTCGACGCCATGGCCGCGATGCAGGTCGCGGAAAAAAGCCGCGGTTTCTTCGCCCGCGACGCGTTGCAGAATGCGCGGCGCAGCCTCGATCAGAATGACATCCAGCCCCTGCCGACGACAGACGGCCGCGGCCTCAAGCCCGATATACCCGCCGCCCACGATCAGCACACGCCGTCCGGGGCGCAGTTCGGGTGCCAGACGGTCGATATCGGCAAGCCCGCGCAGCGCATGGACCTGTGCCAGATCTCCGCCCGCTGCGGCAGGCAGAAGTCGCGCGCGGGTGCCGGTGGTCAGGACAAGATGGTCGTAATTCAGCCATTCCCCGTCCAGATCGACACGATGCCGATCCCGGTCTATGGCGATGGCGCGGCGACCCCGCCGCAAGGTGATGCCCTGTTCGGTGTAGAAGCGCTCAGGGCGCAGGAACAGGTTCTCGCGCGTCATTTCACCCAGCAGATATTTCTTCGACAGCGGCGGGCGCTGATAGGGGGGCGCGTCCTCGTCCCCGACCAGGGTAATGGGCCCGTCATGGCCCAGGCTGCGCAAGCGCGCGGCCAGTGCGGCGCCGGCCTGACCGGCACCAAGGATCAGGACATGGGTCAAGGCGTCCTCCGTCTTGCGGGGTGAGGAACTGGTTCAGTCCAGAAGTCCGCAACGGCCCAGAAACAGCGCGGTCGCCTCTTCGACGATGCGGGTTTCGTCCAGAAGCGTCGGCGCGGGCCTGTCCATCAACATGCGGACCTGGGTTTCGTATTCGGCGTAATGCTGGGTCACCGCCCAAAGGTTCATCTGAAACAGCAGGGGATCGAGCGGACGGATACGTCCGGTATCGATCCAACCCTGAATGATGGCCGTGGCCTCATCCACGGATTGGCGCAACGGACCCCAATGCCGCGCCATTTCAGGGGCGCCGCGAGCGATCTCGCGCGCGAAGAAGCGCGCGACTTCGGGGTGGTGCAATGCATGGCGTATCTTGCGCCGGACATAGTCGGCGATGACGATGCGGGGGTCGTCCGGCGCCGAGGTGGACAGAAAGAAGATCTCTTTCCAGCGGGTCACGATGTCACCCAGAACCTGCTGATAAAGATCCTCTTTCGAGGTGATGTAATAATGCAGTTGCGCCTTGGTGATACCGGCGGCCTGAGCAATGGCCTGGGTCGACGTCCCCGAAAGGCCATTGCGTGCGAATTCGACCACAGCCGCATCGCGGATGCTGTCGTGGATCGCTTCCCGCCTTTGTTTCGCGCTGGACATGGCTCTCCTGCTGTCTGACCTGCGGGACGCGGAGTAGCGTCCCGACAGATGGTGTTCATGGTCCGGGCGGCAGCGATTGTCGCTGCCCGCGGGCAATCAATGACCGGCCAGCGTCTTGCGGATGTCCAGACCGGTCCCCTTGTTGACGAAGCGCAGGTCGGCGACCTTGGCAATGTCAACCGCGCCCTCGTCGATCAATCCGGCCGAGACGGCAAGCTTCTGGAAGGCGGCAAGGCGGTCCTCACTCATCGCGCCGATACCTTTTTCCAGCGTATCGCCACTGTCAACGATGCCCAGATCGATCATCTGCTGCACCTCGGCATCCAGCTTGGCCTTGGTCATTTCCGGGTTGGCGGCCATGATCGCGTCATAGGCCTTGCTGCGGTCACCATAGAGGAAGTTGTACCAGCCCTCGATCGAGGCATTGACGAAGCGCTCCACCAGCTCGGGGTTTTCCTCGATCAGCTGCTGGCGGGTCTCGATGGTGCTGGCATAGGTCGACCAACCCTGATCGGCCAGCAGAAAGACATCGACCGGCGCGCCTTGCTCGGCGGCGTAAAGCGGCTCGGCTGTGGCATAGGATTGCTGGACCATCTGCTTGTCCTGCAGGAACTGCGCAAGGTTGTAGTTATAGGGGCGGACCTGCTCGTCACGGAAACCATGGGCGTCGACCATCCATTTCCAATACGAAAACTGCCCGTCCTTGGCCAGCAGCACGCTGGGCGCCTTGGCGAGATCGGCAAAGCTTGCATAGCTGCCCTTATGCGCCATCAGCGCCTGCGGGTCCTTCTGATAGATCGCCGCGACCACCGTTGTCGGAATGCCGTTGCGCACGTTGTCAAAGGACAGAAGCAGGTTGCCGCCCATCAGGAAGTCCAGCCTTCCCGCCGGAAGCATGGGCCGGTTGTTGACCTGCGGACCGCCGGGAACGATTTCGACCTCAAGGCCATATTTCTCGTAGGTGCCATCGGCGACGGCCTGATAATAGCCGCCATGGCCGCCTTGGGCCAACCAGTTGGTGCCGAACTTCACCTTGTCCAGGGCAAATGCGGTGGTCGAGATGACCGAGGCTGCCAGCGCCAGCATCAGGGTCTTGCCGTTGATCATGGGACTCTCCTGTCGGTATTCTTGGTTATTGGTTCATTCGGCCAGCGCCATTTCAGGCGTCCAGCCGCGGGTTTTGCCGGGGTTCATCAGGCCGTAAGGATCGGCCTGCTTCTTGAAGGCGATCTGGGTGTCGTCGATGGTTTTCATGCCGCCATCCTCGATCGTGTAGACATGCGGATCGAAGATGGTGCAGCCATCGGCCTCAAGCTCGCGGATCAGCGCGTACATCTCGTCCTTGCCGCGATAGCGCACCAGCGGCAGGGCAAAGATCTGCACGCGGCCCTGTTCGCGGGCCATCTCGTGATGCCAGAACAACTCGTCGCCATGTCGCTGCATCTGGCGCAGGACCAGCGCGGGGTCGAAGGGGTGGGGATATGCCACCTGCAGATAGGTCCAGCCCTTGTCGATCTTCAGCGCTTGCAGCGTGGTGTGGTTCCAGCCCAGCTCATAGGCCGGTTGCAGGCCCTGCTGGTGGATTTCCTCCTTGGTCAGGGCAAATGTCACCGCGCCGCCGCCGTTCTCGACCTCGGTGCGAAAGCGCGAGAGATCGGCAGGCGCGACCATGGCGAAGACGGCGTCGCGATCCGCCGGGAAATGATCCTTGAGCTTGCGGTAATAGGCCGAGAAACGGCGCTCGACACAGGTCAGCAGGTAAAGGTCCAGACCCTGATCCTGTACCCCGGTCGCAAAATCCAAGGCGGCGTCATAGCCGTCGAACAAGGCCGCGACATGCACCCACTCGGTCGCGGGCGTCAGGCCAAGGCCGACCTCGACCAGGATGCCGTTCGTGCCATAGGCGTGCTGGATCTTGTTGATCGCCTCGCCATGCAGTTCGATGATCTGCGGCTCGGGTTCGACGGTGACAATCCGGGCGTAGGTCACGTTGTCATTGTCGCGCAGCATGCCGTTGCGAAACGACCCGATGCCGCCCGAGCCGCCCGCGATGAAACCGCCGATGGTCGCCAGCGTCCGGGTCGAGGGATACATCAGAAGCTCCTGCCCGGTCTCATGCACGGCGTCGTCAAGCCGAGAGATCCTTGCCCCGGCTTCAACCCGGACATGGCCCGGCGTGATCTCGATCACCTTGTCGAGCCGCGTCATGTCCAGAATCACGCCACCATCCAACGGCACGCATTGGCCATAATTGCCCGTGCCGCCACCGCGAATGGTCACGGGCAGACGGTGGCGGGCAGCAGCAGATGCCACGCGGAACACTTCCTCCTGCGAGGTCGGGATCACGACAAGCTCGCCCCGGCAATCCTCAAGCTGCTCGTTCAGGATCGGGCTGTACCAGAAATAATCGCGCGAGCGCAGTTCAAGGGTCTTTTCATCGTCATGGACGCGGATTCCGTCCATTTCGGCCTTGAACGCGGCAAGGGCAGCGGCGCGCGGCGGGCGTGCTTCGGTCAGCATGGGATGGCTCCGTTCAGGGGGGCAATGGGATTGCCGTCGCGCCAGACCGTGCGGCCTGCTGTCGGACGGCTGGCCAGTTCATCGGCGTTGTTGACGGCGAAATGGATGAAATCTGCGGCTGCGCCCTCAGTGAGAGGCGCGGCACCACCGGACCAGCCAGCGGGCAGCGTCGTCACGGCGTCCAGCCAGTCCTCGGGCTCAAGATGGCCCAGCAGCACGGCCAGCCGCCACGCATCGGCGGGGTCGTAATCGCCATGCGGGAAAAAGCCATCGCAGACATTGTCCGAGCCGAACATGACCTGCATGCCCGCCGCACGGGCCTCGCGGATCGGGGCGATGCCGCGCAGGCGCGGGGTACGCACGCCCGTCGCGTCCTGCAGCCATGCATTGCAGGCAGGCAGGGCGACCAGCCCCAGACCCGCCGCCGCCGCGCGGTCAAGCAGCTGCCCGACCTCGTCCGCCGGGCGCACCGACAATGCGCAGGCATGACCGCAAAGCACCCGACCTGAAAGGCCGCGACGCTCGGTTTCGGTCAGGATGGCGTCAAAGCCCTGCGCCAAGGGATCGGTGCCCTCGTCGACGTGGAAATCAAGGGGCAGATCGAAACGCTCGGCCAGATCAAAGACCCGCGCCACGCCCTCGGCCAGATTGTCATTGCGATAGACAAAGGCACCCAGAACGCCGCGCGAAGCCGCAATCCGGCGGGCAATCGCCTCTCCATGCGTGGCGAATGCGTCAAGCGGCGTCAGCGAGGCCAATTCCAGCTTGATCCGCCCCTGCCATTCCTGCGCCAGATCGACCAGCACCTGCCATGCGGCGGGGGGGCGGTCGTCATGCCAGTCGATATGGCTGCGCATGCGCCCGGTGCCATGGGCAAAGGCACGGGACAGGGCCAGTTGGGCGCGCTGCCGGATGTCTTCGGGCGTCCAGTTCGGCACATCTTGGGCCATCATCTCGATCGCGTCATGCAACGATCCGGCGCGGCGCGGCATCCGTTGCAGCGTGTAGGTCTTATCCAGATGCACATGCGGATCGGCGAAAAGCGGGGTGATCAGCCCACCCCCGTTCCGCTCCGAGGGGCGTAGCCCCGCGATCCGGCCATCCGCGACACTCAGGTCCCAGTGCCCCGCGCGACCGGCCAACCGGACGCCCTGCAGATCGGTGACGATACGTTGCAGCATGCTGGTCATCGCGTCCGCTTGATCTCGCTCTCATGCCAGTGACCCAGCACGGCGGTGGACAACCAGGACGTGACCAGGAAAATCACGATCCCCAGTGCCGAGACCAGAAATAGCGCGGCAAACATCAGCGGGATTTCGTTGCGGAAGCTGGATTCCAGAATGCGCGAGGCAAGACCGGTATTCTGGCCAGCGGTGCCCGCGACGAATTCCGCCACCACCGCGCCAATCAGCGCAAGCCCGCCCGCGATCTTCAACGCGGCCATGAAATAGGGTAGGGCAGAGGGGATCAGCAGGTAGCGCAGGCGCTGCAACGGCGTCGCACGGTAAAGCGTGAACAGGTCGCGCAGGTTGTGATCCGCGCTGCGCAATCCGATGGCGGTGTTCGACAGGATCGGAAAGAACGCGACGATCCATGCGCAGATCAACAATGCCCAGAACGTATCTGGCACATAGATCAGGATCAGGGGCGCGATGGCGACGATCGGTGTCACCTGCAGGATCACGGCAAAGGGGAACAGGCTCATCTCGATCGGGCGGGAAAGGGCAAAGATCATGCCCAATGCCACCCCACCCGAGATGGCCAGCGCCAAGGACATCAGCGTCAGCTTGACCGTGAACCAGGCGCTGCCCATCAGCGAACCGAAGTTTTCGACCAGGGTCCGGGCGATCAGGCTGGGGGCAGGGATCAGATAATGCGGGACCTCGTTGTACCAGACCAGAAATTCCCACGTCAGCAGCGCAAACGAGATGGCACAGACCGGCAGCAGCAGTCGCAACCGGCGTTCCTGCCGCGCGCGGCGCAATGCGGGGTCGGCGGACGGGGCCGTGGGCGTGATCGCGACGGGCATGCTTTCAGTGGTTGATGTCGACATGGTCCATGGTCCCTTCCAGTGCCTCGGTGACGATGCGGCAGGTCTCGGCATAGCGGGCAGTCGTTCGGTAATGCTCATCCCGCGGCCCCTCGGGCATCGGCAGGTCATGGACGACCCGGCCCGGACGCGAGCCCATGACGACGACGCGGCTGGACAGGTAGACGCTTTCGAATACCGAATGGGTGACAAAGACCACCGTCAGACCCTGCTTGCGCCATAGCTCCAGCACATCGTTGTTCAGCTTGAAGCGGGTCATTTCGTCCAGTGCGGCGAATGGCTCGTCCATCAGCAGCAGTCGGGGCTTTGTCACCATCGCCCGCGCGATCGAGACGCGCATTTTCATGCCCCCCGACAATTCGCGCGGATAGGAGCTGGCAAATTTTGTCAGCCCGACCATTCCAAGCGCCTCTTCGACCTGCGCGCGCGCCTCGGCCCGGCCCAGGCCCCGCAGCTTGAGAGGCAGCATCACATTGTCGAAGACCGTGGCCCAGGGCATCAACGTCGCGTCCTGAAAGACGAAGCTGACATCGCCGCCATCGCCTGCCTCGCGGCCATTCACGGTGATCGTCCCGCCGCTTGGCTCAAGCAGTCCCGCAATCATCCGCAAAGCGGTGGATTTCCCGCAGCCCGAGGGGCCAAGGAAGCTGACGAATTCGCCTTCGCGGATGCTCAGGTTCATGTCGCGCAGGGCCAGCGTTCCATTGCCGAAACGCTTTTCGACATGGGACAGGGTGATCTGGGCTGGCTGTGTCATTGGCTCACCATTCGGGGCTAGCATCGAGCCATGACAGCGGCGTCCGGTCGATGTCGTGGAAAATGTCGATCAGCCGCCCTGTGGCGTGGTCCAGCGTGGCGTGGCCCTTGTCGGCGCTGGCAAGATGCGCCTCACCGCAGGCACCGGCCGGATTCAGGTCGTGAATCATCCAGCCCGGCCGCGCCGGCCCGGAAAGCGCGATCGAGGGATGGGTCTCGCGCAGGTCCTGCAGTCGCGACCGGAAGTTCCGGGCGCGGTCCATGCGGACATTGTCGGGGTCCAAGGCCAGCATGACCGAGGTTTCCATGTCGCCCGCATGGATGCCGTGACCCAGTTCGACGGGCGAATAGAGCCCCTCGGGCATGCCCGCCGCGTACCAGTTGAGCGAGAAAACCATCATCTGCTGCGACACACGCAATTCGCGCGCGACGATGTCCATTGCCGGAACATTGCCGCCATGCCCGTTCAGCAGCACCAGTTTGCGCACGCCCGCACGGGCCACGCAGGCGCCGATTTCGGTCCAGACCCGGATCAGCGTTTCGGGCGACAGGGTCAAAGTGCCGGGAAAAGCCAGATGTTCGTTGCTTTTGGTGACAGCCTGGGTCGGCAGGAAGACCACCGGGCTTTCCGCAGGCAGATCTCGGGCCAGCCGGGTGCAGATGCCATCCACCGAACAGGTATCGACCGACATCGGCAGATGCGGTCCGTGCTGCTCGATTGCGCCCAGGGGCAGCACGGCGATCAGCCTGGACCGATCAAGCTGCGAAAACTCAAGGCTCGAATGGTCCGCCCAGTAACGTTTCATCTGTCCCCCATGCTGCGCCGCGAAAGACAGGCTTCGTGGCGTCCTGCCAATTTTCATACCATTTGATCATACCAATTGGTATGAAAATTGCGAACCGACCATCAGGATTTTTCCGAAGCTTGTTTTCGATGCAGATCTGTCCGGAAAATGCCCTGTTCTGGCGTAAGCCAAGGCAAGCGCCTGATGCCGGAAAACCGAAACCCCGCACCGATGGGCGCGGGGCTGGCAGGGTCGGAAAATTCGATGCCTTCAGGCCGAACGGGCGCTGATCCATGCCCCCGGCGTCAGACCTGCGACCCGGTCCACGATGCTTTGCGCATCGATCCCGAAATGGCGATAAAGATCGCCGATGGTCCCGGTCTGGCCGAAATGCTCGACCCCAAGCGAGATCGTCCGATGCCCATGGACCGAGCCCAGCCAAGACAGTGTCGCGGGATGACCGTCGATCACCGTGACAAGGCTGCAATCCCGCGACAGCGGCCGCAGCAGGCGCTCGACATGGCTGATGGCGCGCGGATTGCCTCGGGCACGGACGCGCTGCGCCGCATTCCAGCCCGCATTCAGCCGATCCGCCGAAGTGACGGCCAGCACGCCCACATCGCGGCGCGCCTCGGCAATCATGCCGGCGGCGGCGATGGCCTCGGGGGCGACGACGCCCTGATATGCAATGACCACCTCGCAGTTGGGTCCGGGCGGGCGCAGCCAATAGGCACCGTCGATCGCACCCTGAACAAAGGCGTCATCATGGCGGCGACCCGGCTGTTCAATCGGGTTGGTCGAAAGGCGCAGATAGACCGCACCGCCGGTTTCGTCGCGCAGCCAGGTCCGCTCGCACAGGTCCGGCTTGCCCTCGCGCTGCATGTAGTCGAAGGCCCAGCGGGTGATCACTGCCAACTCATCGGCAAAGGCCGGTTCAAAGGCCGCAAGCCCGTCCTGCGCCATGCCGATCAGCGGCGTCGCAATGGACTGATGCGCGCCGCCCTCGGGGGCAAGCGTGATGCCCGAAGGCGTCCCCACGATCATGAAGCGGGCATCCTGATAGCAGGCGTAGTTCATCGCATCGAGACCGCGGCAGACGAAGGGGTCATAGACCGTGCCCACCGGCAGAAGCCGTTTGCCAAACAGCGAATGCGACAGACCTGCCGCCGCCAGCAGCAGGAACAGGTTCATCTCGGCAATGCCCAGCTCGACATGCTGACCCTGCGGGGCGAAATCCCATTTTGCGGTCGAGGCAATGTTTCGTGCCCGGAACATGTCGTTGCGCGCATCCCTTGCGAACAGCTTGCGGCGGTTGACCCAGGGCCCAAGCCCGGTGGTGCCGGTCACGTCGGGAGACGTGGTCATGATCCGCTCGGCCAGGTCGCTGTCGCCACGGGCCAGATCGTCAAGGATCTTGGCGAATGCTTGCTGGGTCGAGATCTTGCGCTCGGCAGGTGGTTCGATCGCAGGAACGGAAATGCGTGCATCGGCAAAGCGGCGATTACCGGCGGCAAAGAAGGGCACCTTGTCCAGAAAGGCGCGCAGCGTGGTGGGGTCCGCGACACCTGCCATCGGCTCCCATTCCTGACCTACCGGAATGCGCATTCGGCTTTGCCAGTCGGTCATCTGGGCCTTGGTCATCAGCCCGCCGTGATTGTCCTTGTGACCGGCAATCGGCGTGCCCCAGCCCTTGATCGTATAGGCAAGAAAGCAGGTGGGGCGGTCGTGGTCGATCGCGGCAAAGGTTTCGGCCATGGTAGCGACGCAATTGCCGCCAAGGTTCTCCATCAGGGCCGCAAGCTCATCATCATCGCGCCGCTTGATCAGCGCGCTGACCGGCCCCTGATCGCCAAGGTCGTTCATCAACTGCTCGCGCCAGACCGCGCCACCCTGAAAGGTCAGCGCCGAATAAAGGTCGTTCGGGCAATCGTCGATCCATCGCCGCAACTGCTCGCCCCCGGGTTCGGCAAAGGCCGCGCGCTGCAGTCGCCCGTATTTGACCCGAACCACATCCCAGCCAAAGGCCGAAAAGACGCCCTCGATCCGCTCCCAAAGCCCCTCATGCACCACCCCGTCCAGCGACTGACGGTTGTAGTCCACGATCCACCAAGTATTGCGCAGGCCGTGCTTCCAGCCTTCTTGCAGGCATTCGTGGATATTGCCCTCGTCCAGCTCCGCATCGCCCATCAGCGCGATCATCCGGCCCATCGGCCGATCCTGACCCCACGACTTCGCCGCAATGTAATCCTGCACCATTGACGCGAAAGAGGTGATCGCCACCCCCAAGCCGACCGAGCCGGTCGAGAAATCCACGTCATCCACGTCCTTGGTGCGGCTGGGATAGCTTTGCACCCCGCCATAACCGCGGAAATCCTGCATCTTCTCGCGCGAGATATTGCCCATCAGGTAATGCATCGCGTGAAAGACCGGCCCGGCATGGGGTTTCACGGCCACGCGGTCCTCGGGCCGCAGCGCCGAGAAATAAAGCGCGGTCATGATCGACACCATCGAGGCCGACGAAGCCTGATGGCCGCCGATCTTGATGCCGTCCTGCTTGGGCCTGATGTGGTTGGCCTGATGGATCATCCAGTGCGATAGCCAAAGCAGGCGCTGCTCGATGGTCTTCAGATGTGATTGTGCCATGGCGTTCCTTTCGCGGATGCCTTCGACTTTAACACCCGGCCCACGCATTTTTTCGCTGTTTCCGGCCAATGCCGCGCCTATTCTTGGCGGAAAGCTGTGCGAGTATGGAAATGACTTATGACAAACGTCCAGATCGACGGGATTGATGCAAGAATCCTGCGGCATTTGCATAAAAGCGGGCGTGCCTCCGTGCAGGAGATCAGCGATCAGGTGGGCCTAAGCCCTTCGCCAGTCGCGCGCCGCATCCGCGCGCTGGAGGAAAGCGGCGTCATCACCGGTTACGCCGCGCTGCTGGATGAGACCGCCCTTGGCTATGGGGTATCGGTCTTTGTCTCGGTCCAGCTTGATCGGCAGGTTGATGAGGCGCTGGCCAAGTTCGAAACCGCCGTGCGCGCCTTTCCCGAGGTTGTGGATTGCTGGCTGATGACCGGCAGCCGCGATTATCTGCTGCGGGTGGTCACCGCCAGTCTGGCTGACTTCGAGAGCTTTCTGACGGGACGGCTGACGCGGGTTCCAGGTGTTTCGACGATCGAGAGTTCGATCCCACTGCGTCGCGTGAAAGGCGGCATATCAAGGATGCCGTAAATAATTAATTTTACATGAAATACTTACATGCGGTAGCGCGTCACCCTTGGAAGCTTGGCGGCAATGTTGCGATGCCCTTGAGGGCATTTCGCTGGCCGAACTGGCCGTCAACGCCATTGCGCTGTCCTTTGGCGGTGAAGGCGACCGGTAGTTTCTCGCGAACCCTGCGGGTGTAAATTTCAGCTGACCGCAGGCTGCGCGGTGTCGCATCCAGCCTTCTGAACCGCCGCCTTGGCGGGAAGCACTCGCGACATTCGCTTTCCATGCCCCGTGATCATCGGCGGCTGAGAATTACCCCGGTCAGGATCAGCGCAACGCCTGCGAGTTGCATCCACAGGATGGCGTCCGCCCCCCGGACAAGGTCAAGCACCACCCCCGAAAGCATCTGCCCAGCCACCAGCAGCCCACCTGTCATGGCCGCCCCCAGGCGCGGGACCAGCCAGCTGCCGCTGGCCACAAAGGCGACGCCAAGGGCACCGCCGATCCAGGCCAGCCAAGGCGCCGTGGCCGCCCCCTCGGGCCAGAAGCTGCCTGCAAGAACTGTCACCGCCGCCAGTGCAGCGCAGCCAACAAAGTGGTTCCAGAACGAGGATTGCAGTGCCGATGTCTCGACCGCCAGCCGCCCGTTGATCTGGCGCGACAATGTCACCAGCGCCCCACCCAGAAAGGCCAGCAGGATCATCACGCTCATTGCCCCAATCCCCGCGCAAGGATGATGATCAGCGCTCCTGCGATGATGGCCAGCAACGCGATCAGGTCCTGCTTTCGCGGTCGCCGCCTTTCCAGCCCCATCGCCCCGAACAGGTCGAAAATCAGTGCCAGAACGACCTGCCCGGCAAGGCCTATGGCCAGCGTTCCGGTCAATGCCAGCGCCGAATTTGCACTGGCCGAGGTCAGCATCACAGTCAGCGCGCCTGAAAGGCCGCCAAGATAGGCCCATAACGGCGCACGGTTTTGGCGGGGCAGGGCACGCGCGGTCCCCCGCAAAAGCCAGACTGCGCAAAGGGCCAGCGCAGCGATGATGCTTCCGACCGCATGCGCCGTGAGCGACGAAAACAGCGGCGTGGTATGCGCCGCCATGGTGCTGTTCGACAGCAGCATCAGCGTCAGCAATCCGCCCGTGCCAAGGGCGGCCACGATCTCAAGCGGCCGAGCCGGGGCCGGGACATCCTGAACGGGCGAGGGCGGGCGCTCGTGTGACACATCCATCTCCTCGCTGTTGAGCGGGCTTGAGGTTGGCCAATTCCACCGCAAAGGCAACCCCTTGCAGAAGTGGCGCAACACGACGTTACATGCGGCATGCCACGGCAAAGATGGAGCACTGATACCCTGCAGCGGCCTTCGCCGGCACATCAGCAGCACCAAAGCTGCCGGTCAGGTCCGTACGATGTTGAACATGAGTGACAGCGATACGAACAGCAACCATGCAGACGCTACCCGTTGCAGTATCGCCAGTCTTTTGGTTCCGGCGGCGGATAGCTGCGTCGCCATACCAAGGCCGCCCCATATCATCGCAACACCAATCACCATCGCCCCAAACAGCGCAAATCGGGGTACGAACTCTGCGCTTTCTGGGGAAGGCAGCAGGACAAGTCCAAAGATAAGCGCCTTGGGATTCAAGCACGTTGTGATGTAGACACGCGTGGCACTGATTTCCCTCTCACCCTTGCCAAGTGATAACGACGTCCAAAGCCTGATCGCGAGCAGCGCGATCCAGATCGCTGCGATAATCTTGAGGGCTACGCCGAAGCCCGGAAAGCTTTGGAAAAGCTGGGCACCAAGAAATGACAGCGGCAGTATAGTTGTAACATATCCCGCGAGTTCCGCAGGGAGCAGGCGAACAACACGGGAGAGGCCTCCCTGGGCACCGGCAAGCCCCATGAGGGTGTTGGTCGGACCAGGCGCAAGCAGTAAGGCCAGTACACCGAAAACGAATGCCGTTATTGCCATAAAAGCCCTTATTGGTCTTGCCCCGTTCACCAGAGTTCGGGTGGACGTCGTTGTAATCCTCAATCCATCCCCTGAGCAACCCGAGGACCATGTCGGCGTCCTGCAATGGCGTGATCTGGATGTAATCGCACTTTAGAGTGGGAGGCCCTTGGCACCCCTCCGCCCGATGATCTCGCATCCATCCAAGCACCAGCGCGGGTTGGATCGCATGGTGATCAGCTTGCCGTCGAAACATGCTTGGAGCATGAGCCGCCGCCAACGATGCAGCGGACCCGGTGCCACGCCACAGCGACGCACAAGCCTCTCGGGCGCGCTCGAACGGCGGCTACCAAACGCGGTCGGGGAATTTCGGACGGGTCGTTTAGCTTTAGCGCCTGACGAAGAGGCCGAGCTGAGATGACGAAACGCAAGCGCTCTTCTGCAGAGTTCAAAGCGAAGGTGGCCTTGGAAACCATCCGCGAGGAACTGACAACGGCTGAACTGGCCAACGCTGAACGGTGAACAGTCGCCCATCAAGGCACCACCGATCCGAGCTCGGTGGGCGACGGTCCGAGAGAGCCGTTCAACGATATGCACACGACGATGGTCAGCGGCTGGAAACGCACCGCGCTCGAGAACATGGCAGCGTCATTCCGCGGTGCCTCGTTCGCCGTGCCGGAGTTCTCCGAGAAGGAGGTCGAGAAGCTGCATGCCAAGACCAGCCCGTCGGCCATTGAGCGGGATTTCTTGTCGGCATCCTCCCGTCTCATACTCTCCACAGGCAGGATCATCCCGATCTCAGCGTCCGGCGGCTATGCAGCCTGCAGCCACCGGTGCGCACCGGGCTCTACGATCAACCACGCGGAGAAAGCGCCGAGACCTAACTTTCATGGCGATCACCGACCGACAATTCCTTGGGACGCATTGATTCATGTTGCGCGCCAAATGGCCCGCCACATGCAAGAGAGCCATCGATTGGTGTGGCTGATGGTGAAGGACGACCTTGCCCCTGTGGGACCGCGTAAGCGTCCGGAGCGGTTCCGATCTATCAGGCGCCGAAGACCAGCAAGAAGCATCCGAAGCACAGGATTTATCCGTTCGCCGTCGGCCTTGAACCGATGGCGGCCTGACGGCTCACCTGCTCAACTGCTTGGCTATCACCCGTCCCGATCAGGTCTGGTGCACCGACACGAGTTACATCCATGCGCCGAGGGTTCCTTTACTTGGTGGCCATCGTGGATTGGCACAGCCGCAAGGTGTTGAGCTGGCAGCGTTCCAACTCCATGGATGCGGGCTTTTGCGTCGGGGCTTTGCAAGAGGCGCTTGCCAGATACGGCCGACCCGAGATCGTCAATTCCGATCAGGGCTCGCAATTCACCAGCACCGAGTGCATCGAGATGCTGCCGGGCGCCAAGGTGTACGTCTCCATGGATGACCGCGGTCGCTGGATCGACAACCGGATGATCGAAAGGCTTTAGCGGTCGCTCAAATACGAATGCGTCTACCGGAACGCCTTCGAGACCGGATCGGAAGCGCGCAGGAGGATCGGCGTTGGATCAGCTATTACATCGAAAGACGTCCTCACTTATCGCATGGGCTGCTGACGCCCGCTGAGGCCTAGGATACCTCCAGCCAGCACCTCAAAGCCTCCGCCTGACATGAAACCCATGCCAGCGCTTAGCTAAGCGGCAAAATGGGCGAAAACCCCGACAGCTTAAGCACGTCCATAGGCCTGAGCCTTCGTGGCTATGCTCAAGGGTGCAGATGAAGCCCGGCCAGTTATGGCCGTCTGGGCCAGTCGGAGGTCGCGCGGAACAGGGCGACCTATAGTTTCCAGTCGGGAAGGTATCAGGCCGCAGCACCGCAGCTTGCTAGGTCCAATACGTTTGCTCCGCCCGTCGCGGGTGAAGGGCATACAGTATCTCAGAATGGCCGCTGTTACTGGGGGTCGCTCGAAACTCCGTTCGGACCACAGATCTCGACCAGCAGTCTGTGAAGTTCCGCGATCAGCACGACCCGCGAAGCGCTGCGGCGCTCGACCAGACCGATCTGCCGGAACATTTGCGGATCGCCAAAGGGGGTCCGGACAAGTTCAGCGGCGGTGTCGTCGATGGCCACTTGCGGCACGACAGAGACGCCCAGACCATTGGCGACACAAGACGTGATGGCGGCGATCGTGTCGATTTCGGCCACCTCGTTCAATGTCAGGTTGAGGCGGGCAAGTTCCAGGTCGACAATATGCGCAAGCGGCACATTCGCGCGAAACCGGATGAACGGATAGGTCGTCAGGAACGTCTTGGCGGACAAGGGTGGCGATCCCGGGGGCGCGATGACCCAAAGCGGCTCTCGCAGGAAGGGGCGCCAGCGCAGAGCAGACGGAAAATTTCCGTGCTCGGCGATCATGGCCGCGTCGATACGACCGGCAAGGACATCCTGCAACAGCGTCTCTGATGAGGCGACCCGCAGCTTGATGTGCAGGTCGGGATGTGTGGCATTCATCTTGACCATGGCGCGCGGCAGCAGCGACAGGGCGCTGGTGCGCACCGAACCGATCGACAGCGTCCCGATCAGCTTGCGACCCGAAATCGCGTCGATGGCGTTTTCAGCCGCTCGGACCAGTTGATCGGCAAGTTCCGCCATCTGCTGCCCGGCCGCCGTCAGGCGTGCGGGCCGCGATGTCCGGTCGAACAAGGACGCCCCGACTTCCTGCTCGAGGGCCTGGATTTGCTGGCTCACGGCAGAAACCGTCAGGTGAACGGCATCCGCTGCACGCGAAAAGCTGCCGAACTCCACGACGGCCAACAGTGTCTTAAGCTGACGCGTGTCCACTATTCCAGATTTCCTTAAGATCATATCAAGAATTAAGCGCTTTTTTTCAGAAAATCTACTGGTATTCACTCTGACCTATCGGCGCGGCCATGCCTGCGCTGACCAAGGGGGAGAAATGACCGACAAAGTTCTGATAACCGGCCCGAGCCTTGCGCCGACCGCGGTCACGTTGCTTGAGGCAGCAGGTCTCGAACCTGTCTATGTGCCCGCCTACAGCCAGGGCGATGGGTTGATCGACGCCGTCCGTGGCGCGCGTCCCGTGGGGATCATCTCACGTATGGGCCGCATCGATGCCCCCGTCTTCGAGGCCGCGCCGGATCTGCGCGTCATTTCCAAGCACGGCGTCGGCGTGGACAATATCAATATCGCGCTGGCCAGCAGCTATGGCGTGCCGGTGCTGGTCGCGACGGGCGCCAATGCCGTGTCGGTGGCAGAACATGCGATGGCGCTGCTTTTCGCGGTGGCCAAGAAGCTGGTGCCTTTGGATGCGGGACTGCGCGCGGGCCGTTGGGAAAAGCCGGGCTTCAAGGGGCGCGAACTGGCGGGGTCCAGCATCGGGCTGGTCGCCTTTGGTGCTATCGCGCGGCAGACGGCGGTCTTTGCCAAGGCCTTCGGGATGGAGGTCTATGCCTATGACCCCTTCGCGTCCGATGCGGCGTTCATGGAAACCGGCGTCACCCGGATCGAAAGCCTGGACGATCTGGTGTCGCGCTGCGACGTCATCAGCCTGCACGCGCCCCTGACGCCCGAGACGCGGGCCATGATCAATGCTGAACGGCTGACCCTGATGAAGCCCGGCGCGATCATCATCAATACCGCCCGCGGCGCATTGATCGATGAGGCTGCCTTGTCCGCCGCGCTGGCCGAAGGGCGCATCGCCGGGGCGGGTCTCGACAGCTTTGCTCAGGAGCCGCCCGCTGCCGACCATCCATTCTGGTCCGAACCGCGTCTGGTCCTGACCCCGCATATCGGCGGCGTGACCGAGGCCGCCAATACCCGCGTCGGCGTCGAGGCCGCCCAAGGCATCATCGACATTCTGGCGGGTCGCCCGGTGCCGCCCGCCCGCATCATCAACGGCCCGGCGCTGGCGCACAGCAAATCAGACGCCTGACATCTGGGAGGGAAAGTTCATGTCCACGGGATTTCGCATCCTCAACCGCGAACGCAGCGTATCAAGCGATCTGGTCGCCAAATTCGCCAGACTGCCCGTCGCCAATGTCAGCGACAGCATGCATCGCATGACTGCCGGCGGGCCTCGGCTGATCAAGATGCACCGCGAGGGCGTGTTGGCGGGTCCGGCACTGACCGTCAAGGCGCGGCCGGGTGACAACCTGATGCTGCACAAGGCCATCGACATGGCGCAGCCGGGCGACGTGATCGTGGTCGATGCCGGCGGCGATCTGACCAACTCGCTGATGGGCGAATTGATGCTGGCCTATGCGATCCGTCGCGGCGTCGCGGGCTTTGTGCTGAACGGTGCGATCCGCGATGCGGACCAGTTCATCGCGATGAACTTGCCGGTCTTTGCCGTGGGCATCACGCATCGCGGCCCCTACAAGGACGGCCCCGGAGAGATCAACGTACCCATTGCCTTGGATGGCATGGTGATCCATCCGGGCGATCTGATGCTGGGTGACAGCGACGGTGTTCTTGCCGTGCCCATTGACGCGGCCGAAGAGGTCTATGCAAAGACCGCCGCAAAGCAGGATGCCGAGGCCAGACAGATGGCCGCTATCGAGGCCGGGACCAACGACCGGTCTTGGGTGGATGCCGCGTTGAAACGACTGGGTTGCGCCATGCCCGAGGGCAACTGAGCGCAGGCGAGATTTCTGGGAGGAGACAATCATGACGATCACGAAGACTGCGGTCCTGACCGCGACCCTTTTGGCGGCCGGGACGGGCGCCGCTTTGGCCGATTGGCCGACAGACCGCCCGATCGAGCTGATCGTGGCCTTTGCACCCGGCGGCGGAACGGACATCATGCTGCGCACTCTGGCGCCGTTCCTTGAGACCGAGCTGGATGCGCAGTTCCCGGTGCTGAATCGTCCCGGCGCCTCGGGCGAGATCGCCTATACCGCGCTGTCGCAGGCCCGTCCCGACGGCTACACGGTGTCGTCGCTGAATACGCCGGGCTTCCTGACCATGCAGATCGGGCGCAAGCTGCGCTATGATCCCGCCGATATCTGCCCGATCGCCCGCATTGTCGAAGACCCCGGCACGTTCATCGTCCAGGCGGGTTCTGAGTATAAGTCGCTGACCGATCTGGTGGCCTTTGCCAAGGCGAACCCCGGCGCCGTCTCGGTCGGCACCACGGGCGTGGGCACCGACGAACATCTGGCGATGCTGCAACTGGAGCAGGCTGCCGGGATCGACCTGACCGCGGTGCCCTTTGGCGGCGCGAACGAGGCCAAGACCGCGCTGCTGGGCGGCCATGTCGCGATGATCGGCCTGAATGTCGGCGAATACACCACCAGCGATCGGTCGTCCTTCCGCGCCTTGGCACAATTCGCCGAGCAGCGCTCGACCTTGGCCCCCGACCTGCCGACCGCCAAGGAACAAGGCTTCGACGTGTTGATGTCGTCCGAACGTGGCCTTGCCGCACGCTGTGACGTGCCTGAGGATATCCGCGCAAAGCTGGCTACCGCCGTCGATACCGCGCTGGCCAACCCCGAGTTTCAGGAAAAAGCCAAGCAACAGGCGCTGCCCTTGTCCTTCAAGTCCGGCAAGGACTGGCAGGCCGACATGCCTGCACGGCTGGAGCGCTTTACCGAAATCTTCAAGATGATCGAGGGCGGCCAGTAATGGCCCGCCTTCAGGACACCGCAAAAGGCGACAGGCCCGACCTGCTGTCAGCGGGCCTGTTCATCGGCTTCGGCGCGCTTGGTCTGTGGATGAGCCGGGGCCTCGACTTCGGCACGCTTGCGCAGATGGGGCCGGGCTTTCTGCCCCGCGTGGTCTGCCTGCTGCTGATCGCCGTCGGGCTGGCCGTCGGGCTGCCTGCCCTGAAACGGCCCGCACAGGCGATCGAGGCGATCCGGCTGCGGCCACTTCTGGTGATTACCATCGCCGTTGTGGGCTTTGCCTTTGCGGCCACACATGCGGGCTTCGTACTGGCCTCGCTGTGGCTGGTCATTGCAGGCTCGCTTGCCGATCCGGGTGGCAAATGGCGCCACGTGCTGTCCTTGGCAGCCGGGCTGACGCTGTTCGGCGCCCTGGTCTTTGTCTACGGGTTGGGCGTGCAAGTCCCCCTGTGGCCCTTCTGACAACCGTCATCGCCTGGGGAGGATCGAATGACATTCGTTGACCTGCTTTTTCTCGGCTTCAGCGAGGCGATCACGCCCGCGAACCTGGCCTTCTGCCTGTTGGGCGCACTGCTTGGCACGCTGATCGGCGTCCTGCCCGGCATCGGCCCGACCGCGACCATCGCCGTTCTGCTGCCGATCACGTTCTTCCTGCCGCCGCTGGCGGGGATCATCATGCTGTCGGGCATCTATTACGGCGCGCAATACGGGGGATCGACCACGGCCGTGCTGGTCAACCTGCCGGGCGAGGCTTCGGCGGTTGTGACGACACTCGACGGCTATCAGATGGCACGGCAGGGCAGGGCCGGGGCGGCGCTTGCCGTGGCGGCGCTCGGCTCGTTCTTTGCGGGCACCGTCGCGACATTCGCCATCGCCGTGGCGGGGCCGACGCTGTCCAGCTTTGCGCTGTCCTTCGGGCCTGCCGAATATGTCTCGCTGATGGTCTTTGGCCTTCTGGCCGCGACGATCCTGGCCAGCGGGCCGGTTGTGAAGGCCATTGGCATGATCCTGATCGGGCTTCTTCTGGGCATGGTCGGCACGGATCAGGCGACCGGGGCCGAGCGGCTGACCTTTGGTGCGATCGAACTGTTCGACGGCATCGACTTCATCGTCATCGCCATCGGCATCTTTGGCTTTTCCGAGATCATCGCCAATCTGGAACGCACCGGCTCCGAAGGCGTAAAACTGGCGCACCTGTCGCGCCTGTGGCCCACGCGTGAGGATTTCCACAATTCCTGGGCGGCGGTCCTGCGCGGCACGGGGATCGGCACGCTTCTGGGTCTGCTTCCCGGCGGCGGCGCGACGCTGGCCTCGTTCAGCGCCTATTCGCTGGAAAAGAGGGTCTCAAAACACCCCGAGAAATTCGGCACCGGCGTGGTCGAGGGCGTGGCCGCCCCCGAAGCCGCCAACAATGCCGCCGCACAATCATCCTTCATCCCGCTGCTGACGCTGGGAATTCCGTCGAACAACATGATGGCGATGATGCTGTCGGCCTTCATGATCCACGGCATCACCCCCGGCCCGACCGTGCTGACCAACCAGCCCGAGATCTTCTGGGGCCTCGTCGCCAGCATGTGGATCGGCAACCTGCTGCTGGTCGTCATCAACCTGCCGATGATCGGGCTGTGGGTGAAGCTGCTGACGGTGCCCTACCGGCTGCTTTATCCGGCGATCCTGCTGTTTTGCTGCATCGGCGTCTATTCGATGAACAACCGCATCTTCGACGTGATCCTGGCTGCGGGCTTCGGGCTGCTGGGCTATGCCTTCCGCAAGGCAAAATGCGAGCCGGGGCCGCTGCTTCTGGGCTTTGTCCTGGGGCCGTTGCTGGAATCGAACCTGCGCCGGACGTTGCTGATCACCCAGGGCGATCCCAGCATTTTCGTCGAGCGCCCGATCAGCCTGGTGATGCTGATTGCCACGGTGATCCTGCTAGCCCTGATGATCCTTCCCTCCTTCCGCCGCACCCGAGAAGAAGCCTTTCAGGAAGAAGAGGCTTAAGAAGCGAAACGAGTTACAAGGTTAAGTATGAGGGGGCGGGCCGTGTCTGCCCCCTCTCCATTATCAGAACCGGTCCGATGGCCACTCAATCGAGTTGAGGCGGAACTTTGCACTTCGCTCGTCACGCCGATACTAAACCGTCATGGTTCCACGGCAGTTCGGACCGGGGGTGTTTGCTTGATTTCATGTGGGCTATTGAGGCGGGGCGGACTGACGTGCAATTTCCGCCGATCATGCGTCTTGAGGCAGTGCTTGCCTTAGTCGAATGCGCGTTCAGGCGCGGGGTAGGAGCCTGCAAGCGAAGATGACTACAGGATCGCCACCGATCTCGTTCATGATCTCATTGTGGCGTTCGGAGCGCTAGAAATCGACATTAGTTCCGACGTCGGGATAACTGCGAGCAGAGCCCTTGCGCGGTATGGGAAGGTGGTTGGACATCCAGCGCAACTCAATATGGGCGACGGGTTCTCCAATGCCTGTGCCAAGGTGCTCGACGTTCCACTGCTGCATAAGGGTGGCGATTTTTCGCAGACCGATCTTGCATGAGCTGCCGACATCAAAGAAGCAACCAAAAGTTGGTGTGTGGCCATTTCCCAGGGCAGGGGCTTCAACAATACTTACCGGTTTCCACGCCCTGAATCATACTTAATGATAAGCGAGACATAACCCCGTAAGCCCCCGACGGGTGCCGGGTGGGTGGCGTTCATTTCAATGAATTATGGTCGACCTTTCCCAACCAGGGCGAGCCTGATGCTGCCCGGAAGGCCTTTTCCAGGGTTCTGTCCTCTGCTGAGTTCGGCGCTGGTGGCTGCGGCCAAGTCTATGCCGGGAAGTCTGGTGCGGCTAGCCCATGTAGGTAGCCAACGGGCTCGGTCGTGGTAGTAGGGTAGGGGAGCGAGGCTGCTGCTGCCGACGAGGTCTAGGCCGAGTTTCGAATACTATATAGAATCAAAGTTGTGTGCCGCCAGCCTCGCGGGCACACTCACGGCCCACTATTTTGGTGATGAGAATGAAATTCATCATCAAGGATACAAAAAACAGTATCCTAAAGGTAGCTACTTCCTTGCTCAGGCAATTCCAGAGGGGGCGATCAGGTCGATGTCGCGATCTCGAAAATGACACTTATCCAGAACTACCTCACGCAGAATGCCGACCTGATCAAAAGCGGAAAGTGGCCACAGCATCTGTTAGACATCACGTTCAAGGACATTCCTGACGGTGGATGAGATTAATCTGAAAATGGTTATGCGATATTATACGGATACGTATCTCCTTAGATTGCATCACGAAGGAGATACGCTTGACGCCGGGTTAGATCACTGCGGCGCAACATAATCAGACACATTCGAGTCACCATATAATCTATAGCTGGTCGACTAAAAGTTCTCTCAACTAGAGTCGATCGGAGTACTGGTCATAGCTCTATGAGCATATAATCGATAATTTCCTTATCTTTAATAAATGTCGCTCACCATACAACACCATGTTATCTGCATATACCAAACAGTTATCGGATTACGTGTGAATAACCGCATATTCCGACGATCCCATGACATATCTTGCCGGAGGGGAATGTCTGCGTCGGACCTCGCATGCCCTGTTATCCCTGTGCCTGGGCCGGTATATCACGGCTGCAATCGCGGGATCGCGTCCAGCAGCATCCGCGTATAGGGCTGCTTTGGTGTGTGGAAGATCTGGGTCGCCGTGCCGGTCTCGATAATCTCGCCATGCCGCATCACCACCACGCGGTCGCACAGATGATGCACCACCGACAAGTCGTGGCTGATGAACAGCAGCGTCAGGTTCAGGTGACGGCGCAGCTCCATCAGCAGGTTGATGACCTGCGCCTGAATCGAGACATCCAGCGAGGCCACTGGTTCGTCGCAGATCAAGACCTCGGGCTGCATCGCCAAGGCGCGGGCAATCGCGATACGCTGCCGCTGCCCGCCGGAAAACTGATGCGGATAGCGGTTCGCCAGCGCCGGATCGAAGGCGACGGCGCGCAGCCAGCGATCGACATAGGCGCGCGCGCCAGCACGGGTGCAAAGACCATGCGCGACCGGCCCCTCGGCCACGGTCTGAAAGATGCTGCGCCGGGGATCGAGCGAGGCGAAGGGGTCCTGAAAGATCATCTGGACCTTGGTGCTGCGTTTGCGCAGGCCGTCCATCACCTGCTCGCCGCCGATCGTCACTGTGCCCGCAGTTGGCGGAATGATCCCGCAAAGAATGCGCCCCAGCGTCGATTTCCCCGACCCGGACTCGCCGACCAGACCCAGAATTTCGCCCCGCGCGATGGTCAGCGCGGCCTGCTTGACCGCATGGACCTGCGCGGGTTCAGACGCCAGCCCCAGCCGGACCCCCAGCTGCCGCAGGCTGCCGGCTCGGCGGGCGAATGTCTTGTCGATGCCCTGCGCGGTCACGAAGCCCGGATCGGCAGGCGCACCCACGGCCGATCCGCCAAGCGTCGAGGGGTCCAGCTTACCCGCCGCCTCGGTCGCGCCCGAGGCCAGCAATTCGCCCGGTTTTGACCGGGAAGGCAGCGCGTCCAGCAGCGCCTGCGTATAGGGATGCTGCGGATTGTCCAGCACCGCGCGCACGGGCCCCGCTTCGACGATCTGGCCGCGCCGCATCACCGTGATCTTGTCGGCAATCGAGGACACGGTGGCCAGATCATGGCTGATCCAGATCAGCGAAGTGCCCATCTCGGACACCAGCGCCTTGACCACCTTCAGGATTTCCGCCTGCACCGAGACATCCAGCGCCGTCGTCGGCTCATCCGCGATCACCAGACGCGGGCGGTGCAAAAGCGCGATGGCGATGGCGACGCGCTGGCGCATGCCGCCGGAAAACTCATGCGGATATTGATCGACCTTGCGTTCGGGATCGGTGATGCGCACCCGTGCCAGCGCCTCAACGGCGCGGCGGCGGATCTCGGCGTCGGATGCCTGCTCATGCGCGCGGATCGCCATGCCGATCTGGTCGATGATCCTGACCACCGGGTTCAGCGTCATCATCGGGTCCTGAAACACCATCGAGATGTCCTTGCCCCGGATGCCGCGCAAGTCGCGGTCAGGCAGGCCGACCAGCTCGCGGCCCTCAAGGCGGATGGAACTGCCATCCTCGATCCGGCCCGGCCTGTCTATCAACCCGATCAGGGAAAATCCGGTGATCGACTTGCCCGAGCCAGATTCGCCGACAAGGCCCATGATCTCGCCGCGTTTCAGCGAGAATGAGATGCCGTCGACCGACTTCACGATGCCGCGGTCGGTGTGGAACCATGTGCGCAGGTCGCGCACCTCAAGAAGGTCGGTCATTTGCGCAGCCTCGGGTTCAACTGGTCGCGGATCTGGTCGCCGACAAGGTTGATCGCCATGATCAGGATGATCAGCGCCACCCCGGGATAGATCGCGATCCAGTAGCGGCCCGACATCAGGTATTGAAAGCCGTTCGCGATCAGCATGCCCAGCGAGGGCTCGGTCGCGGGCAGGCCGACGCCAAGGAAGGACAAAGTCGCCTCCAGCGAGATGGCCGAGGCGACCTGCACGGTCGCCACGACGATCAGCGGCGGCAGGGCATTGGGCAGGATATGGCGGGTGATGACGAACCAGCCGCCCATTGGCACGGAAAGCGCGGCCTGAACGTAATCCTTCTGCCGCTCGGCGGCGGCGGCACCATGGGCGGTGCGCACAAAATAAGCGTATTGGGCAAAGACCAGTGCAAGGATCAGCTGCTGTTTCCCCTGCCCAAGGATCGCCGCCACCACGAAGGCCAGCAGGATCGCGGGGAAGGACAGTTGCAGATCGACGATGCGCATGATCAGCGCCTCAAGCCGGCCACCGATATAGGCTGCCGAGCAGCCGACCACGGCCCCGATGGCAAAGGCGATGGCGCCCGCCATCAGGCCCATTTGCAGGGAAATTCGCAGCCCATAGACGATGGCTGAAAGCAGATCGCGGCCCTGACTGTCAGTACCCAGCAGATGCAGCATCCCGTCGCGCCCGACATAACCCGGCGGCCTGCGGGCATCGCGCAGCACCAAGGATTTCAGATCATAAGGGTCCTGCGGCACGATCAGCGCCGCGAAAATCGCGACAAAGACGATCAGCGCCACGACACCCAGTGCCACCACGGCGACCTTGTTGCGGCGGAAGTCGTGCCAAAATTGCGCGAAGGGTGAAACGGCCCCGGTGGATAGTGCTGTCGACATCTTACTGCCCCCCGTGGCGCAGTCGGGGATCAAGCGCCGCATAGGCCAGATCCACGCACAGGTTGATGACCACGAACAGCGCCGAGACCAGCATCAGATAGGCGACCATCACCGGCCGGTCGAGCGAGGTGATCGAATCCACGATCAGCTTGCCCAGTCCCGGCCAACTGAAGATCGTCTCGGTCACCAGCGCAAAGGCCAGCGTCGAGCCAAGCTCAAGCCCAAAGACCGTGACCAGCGGGATCGAGATCAGCTTCAGCACATGCCGCCGCAGAATCGTGCGTTCCGAAATACCGGCGGCACGGGCGAATTTGATCGTGTCGGTCAGCATGACCTCGCGCGTGCCCGAGGCGGCCAGCCGGCACATCATCGACATCTTGAACAGGGACAGGTTCAGCGCGGGCAGGATCAGATGCGACCAGCCGTCAAGCGTCAGAAATGAAAAGGGCACCCCGAAAAGCGCCCGCGTCTCGCCGCGGCCACCGGCGGGCAGGATGCCGAATTGTACTGCAAAGACCATGATCAGCATTAGCCCGATCCAGAAGGTCGGCACCGAAAATCCAAGGACCGAGGCCGCCATGATCACGCGCGCCGCAATGCTGTCGGGCCGGTAACCGGCATAGATGCCCAGCGGAATCCCCACCGCCGACGCGAACAGCACCGCGATCAGCGTCAGTTCCAGCGTCGCGGGCAGCTTCTGGGCGATCAGCGTGGCGACCGGCATGTTGAAGACGAAGGAACTGCCCAGATCGCCGGTCAGCAACCGTTGCAGGAAATGCAGATATTGCTGCCAGATCGGCAGGTCGAACCCATATTGTTCGATCACCTGCTGCCGGATCGCCTGTGTCGCATCGGGTGAGATCAGCACGTCGATCGGATTGCCGATCACATAGACGCCGGCAAAGACCAGCAGCGACATGACCAGCAGGACGATCAGCGCCTGCGCGAACCGGCGGATGATGAAGGATGCCATAGCGCGCTCCTGGCCGTCAGTGCCAGCCGTGTTCGATTTCGTGACGGGTCTCGGCAACGCCGACCTGCCAGATGGCCAGCATCTCGGCATCCGGGCGCTGGAAGACGCCGTGATAATTGCCCTCGGCAATGCGGGTGCGCTTGCGCCCGGCATCGACGCGGCCGACGGCGGAAAAATCGATGCGCTCCTTGCTGAAGTCCGGGACCGGAGCGCCCTCCAGCCGGGTCCAGGGGAAGTTCTCCATCCAGCTTGCATGCGAGGCGGCGGGGTCGATTTCCAGCACCTTGGCCATGGTCTTCGGCGCGCGCCACCAGTCATGCAGCTTGACCGAGGCATCGCGATGATCGTTCAGCCATTCGCCGATCAGCGGATTGACCGGCGCATTGCCGCCATGGCCGTTGACGATCAGGATGCGGCGGAAGCCCGCGCGATAGACGCTGTCCAGCATATCCTCGATCACCGACAGATAGGTCCGAAGCTTCAGCGAGATTGTCCCCGGATAGGCGGTGAAACCGGCGGCCATGCCAAAGGGCAGGCACGGAAAGACCGGCACGCCCAGCGGCTCGGCCGCCTCGACCGCCTCGACCGAGACGCGTTCGGCCAGAATCATGTCGGTGGCAAGGCTGAGATAGGCGTGCTGTTCGACCGAGCCGATCGGCAGCACGCAGCGGTCGTCCTGCGCCACCCTCGCCTCGACCTGACCCCAGTTCATGTCCTGAATCCGCATTCGTTCCGTCCATCCCCGCGCGGATCGCCGCCTTCTTGGCAGTTCCGCTGAATCATCCCAATTTGGTTCCATCAGGAACAAATATTATGATTGACGCAAGATAATTCCTCACAATAACGTCTCAAATGGAACTTGTGACAAAATCTTAGGCGCGTTCATGGATGACGTCATTCGTCAGTCGCTTTATGAGGGAAGGGCGGGTCGCGAGATGCCCCTGACAGTCGAAGGCATTGCCGAGGACAGCCCGCTGCGGACCCGCCTGTGGGAGAATCCCTGCTGGTTCTCGTATCGGCTGAACTACCTGGCCCTGTCCTTCAACAATCCGGTCTATGGCTTCATTCAGGGCAAGCTGGGACTGCTCAGGCCGGATTTCGTGGTGCTGTGGTCGCTCTATGTGGCCGGCCCCTCGACCCTGACGGATCTTGTCCGCGCATCGGGTTTCCCCAAGAACACGCTCAGTCGCGCCGCCAACAAGGTCTTCGGCCTTGGCATGATCGACCGTGAGGGCGATGCCATGGATCAGCGGCGCGTCACCCTGCACCTGACTGATCGGGGCAGGGCAGGGGTCGAGGCGGTCAAGGCCGAGATGCTGGGGCATGAGCGGCTGATGCTGGACTGCCTCAGCCCCGCTGAAAGACTGAACCTCTCCGAGATTTTGACGAAGCTTGTCGCGGCATCGGGGACATGGCCCCAATCGCTTGGCGGCGAGGCGGCCGGAGACGACACCTGACCGCGCAATCCCATAACAGACCGGCGCGAAACCGGCAGACCCACCTTAGCCCAAGAGGGACCGCATGAAACTGAAGCCAATGCTTCGCACCGCGCTGCTGATGAGCGCGCTTGCCACGCCGTTCCCGGTGTTGGCCGCCGATCTGGTGATCGCGACCAAGTCCGGCCCGGCCTCGATGGACCCGCATTTCACCGCGACCTCGGCCAATGCCGAGGCGACCAAGCAGGTCTTCGACACGCTGCTGAAATCGGGCAACGACCTGCAGATCGAGCCCTCGCTGGCGACCGAGTGGAAACTGGTCGATGACACGACCTGGGAATTCAAGCTGCGCGAGGGCGTGAAATTCCACGACGGTTCGGACTTCACCGCCGAGGACGTCAAGTTCTCGATCGAGCGGATTCCGAACGTGACCGGGCCGAACCCGACGACGATCTATGTCCGCCGCGTGGCGGGGGTCGAGATCGTCGACCCCCACACCATCCGCATCAAGACCAAGGGCCCGGCCCCGACGCTGCCCAACGACTTGATCCGCCTGTTCATCGTCTCGCATACGGCGGCGGCGGATTTCTCGACCAAAGAGACCGCGACCGAGGGCTTCAACTCGGGCAAGGCCACCATCGGCACCGGCCCCTACAAATTCGTCAGCTGGGCCCCGACGCAGGACCTGGTGCTTGAGAAATTCGATGGCTACTGGGGCGGCGCACAGCCCTGGGACCACGTCATCCGCAAGGAAATCCCGAATGACGCCGCCCGTGTCGCGCAGCTGAAGGCCGGGCAGGTCGATCTGATCTCGAAGATCCCGGCGACCGACCTGGCCAGCGTCGAGCAGGACGAGGCGCTGAAGGTGGTGAATTCGCCCTCGGTCTTCATTCCCTACCTGGAGTTCGACTTCCGCGAGAACACGCCCCAGGTCTGGGACAATGCCGGCAACAAGGTCGAGAAGAACCCCTTCGCCGATCCCCGCGTCCGCGAGGCGTTCGATCTGGCGCTGGACCGCGAGACCATCATCGAGTTCGCGCTGGAGGGCATGGGCAAGGTCTCGACCCAGATGGTGACGCCGAACATCTTCGGCTATAACGCAAACATCCCCGCGCCGGTCTTCGATGTCGACAAGGCGCGCCAGCTGATGGCCGATGCCGGCTATCCGGAAGGCTTCAAGGTCGCGCTGGCCTATGCAAGCGACCGGATGCCGACCGAGCTTGGACCGACCATCGCCCAGCTTCTGGCCGCGATCGACGTGACGGTCGACGTGCAGGGCGTGCCCGCGACGGTCTTCAACCCGGCCAAGACGCGCGGCGAGTATTCGCTGTACATGGCGTCCTGGGCGACACTGACCGGCGAGTCGAATTATACGCTGTCGTCGCTGATGCACAGCAACGACGCGGATAAGGGCTTGGGTGCCTTCAACGTGCGCGGCTATGCCAATCCCAAGATGGACCAGCTGATCGAAGCCGCGGCCGCCGAGTTGGACGAGGCCAAGCGCAAGGCGCTGCTTGAGGAAGCCAACCTGCTGGTTTCGACCGACCGGCCCGACCTGCCGCTGGTGATCAACGTCTCGGCATGGGGCATGAAGGCCGACAAGGTGACCTACGATCCGCGCGCCGACGAAGATACCGTCGCCATGGACGTCCACCCCGCGAAGTAAACCATCCCGTCCGCGCATGGCCCGCCGGTCCTGCGCGGACCCCTTTTACCATTGGAGACTCCCATGAGCCTTGCGCCCGACACCCCGCCCCATAGTTGGGACGAGCCGACCTGGCGTGGTCTGGTGGATTTTGTGCGCGCCGGGCGCTCGCTCAAGCCGAAAAGCTGGCCCGGTGGCGCGCGCTGCGCCGTCGCCCTCAGCTTTGATAGCGACCACGAGACGAACGAGCTGCGCGATGGCGGCAACTCGATTGGCCGCTTGTCATGGGGCCAATACGGCAACCGGCGGGGCGTTCCCCGCATCCGCGAGGTGCTGGACCGCTTCGGCGCCAAGGCCAGCTTCTTCGTCCCCGGCGTCGCCGCCGAACTTTACCCGGATGAGCAGAAATCACTTGTCGAGGACGGCCATGAGGTCGCGCTGCACGGCTGGATCCACGAGGTGAACACCCAGGTTCCGCCAGCGCAGGAGCGCGAGTTGATGCTGCGCGCCGCGGATACGCTGGAACGCGTCACCGGCATTCGTCCCGTCGGCATGCGCACGCCGTCATGGGATTACAGCCCCGCCACCCTCGCCATCGCCGAGGAGTTGGGCCTTGTCTATGACAGCTCGCTTTTCGCCGATGACGACCCCTATGAGATCCTCAGCAATGGCCGTCCGACCGGCATTGTCGAACTGCCGGTCGAGTGGATCCGCGACGACGCGCCCTATTTCATGATGAACCGCTTTGGCGGACAGCGGCCCTATACCCCTCCGACCGCCGTGCTGGACATCTTCCTGCGCGAGTTTGAGGGGGCCTATGCCGAAGGTGGGCTGTTTCTGCTGACCATGCACCCGCATGTCACCGGTTACCGCTCGCGCATTTTTATCCTTGAGGAATTGCTGCGCCGGATCACTGAAAAGGGCGATTGCTGGGTGGCAACACATGCCGACATCGCCCGCCATTGTGCGCGCGAAAACGGAATGGAGTTGCGGGGATGACGACAGCGAAATGGGCCTTGGCCATTCATGGCGGCGCCGGAACCATTCTGCGCAGCACGATGACGCCGGAACGCGAGGCCGCCTATCATGCCGCCCTGCGCCGGGTGCTGGAGGCGGGTCAGTCTGTCCTGCGCGACGGTGGTCTGGCCATCGACGCGGTGACCGAAGCCGTCGTGGTGCTTGAGGATGAGCCCCTGTTCAATGCTGGCCGGGGCGCGGTCTTTACCTCGGCCGGTGAGCAGGAAATGGACGCCGCGGTAATGGACGGACGCGACCGGCAGGCTGGCGCGGTGGCCGGAATCTTTGGCCCGCGCAATCCCATCCGGGTCGCGCGGCTGGTCATGGACAGCCCGCAGGTGATGATGATCGGTCCCCCAGCGCTTGCTTTGGCGCGCGCGGCCGGGCTGCCCTTCGAGGATCGCGATTATTTCTTCACCAAGGCCCGCTGGACCGCCTTGCAAGAGACGCTGGCCCTGCGCGCCGCCGGGGCGGTCGAGACCGATCCCGCCCGTCGCCACGGTACGGTCGGTGCGGTGGCGCTGGACCTTGCAGGCAACCTCGCCGCCGCGACCTCGACCGGCGGTATGACGGCCAAGCTTCCGGGCCGGGTCGGCGATACACCTGTCATCGGAGCGGGAACCTTCGCGGACAATGCCACCTGCGCCGTCTCGGCCACCGGCCATGGCGAGATCTTCATCCGCTGGACCGCCGGCGCCGAGATCGCGGCCCGTCTGCGCCATGCCGGGCAGAGTCTGGATCAAGCGGCGACGGCAGTGGTGATGGAGGACCTGATGCCAAACGGTGGGTCGGGCGGGGTCATTGCGGTGGACCGGCAGGGCAATATCGCCATGCCCTTCAATTGCGAAGGCATGTATCGCGGCGCGGTCCGTCGGGGCGAAGCGCCGCAAACCTTTGTCTATCGCTGAAACCCGAGTTTCGGTACTTCGCCGCGCAGGGTGAGCTGCTTCCCATCCTTGGCCAGTTTCCGGGGTGATTGAAGCTACTGCCTGCGCCTACCGATCGGTTTTGATGCTGTTCCAATAGACCACGGCGGGCGGTTGCCGTGGGCGGCGTGGGGCCGCTGGTGATTGTAGAGTGAGGCCGCGAACGCCATCGGTCCGAGAGAGTGGCCGAAAAATCCAGCCGCTGATGGCGCATTTGGCCTGAAATCCGGTCTACCAAGTGCAGATGGACGCGTTCATATTTCAGGGGCCACCACAGGCGCTTGATGCAGACGTTGTCGATCCAGCGCCGCCTGCCACCCCTCAAGATCTGGGTGCCGATCCGCTTCAGCCGATCAGTCCAGACAAAAGATGTGAACTGCGAACCTCATGACCTCGGGCGCGCCATAGCGGTGGATGGACTCGTTCAGCGCCTCAACGCGAGACACTCGGCCTCCAGCGTGTTTGATTTGCGCCAGACCAGCACCTTGCGGGTGAAGGACCACCGGATACAGAAATGAGCCATCGCGGCCCCATCTGTTTGAGCCCGGCGCATGCGCCGCATCGGCAGAGAGGCGATGTCGACGCATCAGGCTTGGCATGAGCCGCATCCGCCGCCGGATGCGCTTCTGGTTCACGCCACGCCCGTCTGCAGGCTGACCCCCAGACTTCTGCAGATGGTCATCTGCCGGACGCCGGAGAAAGGCGTGTCCAGGAATTGCCGCTCAATCCGCCGCATCAGCCCGAGGTTCTGTTCCGTCTTGCCCGCCGGGGGTGGTCGAACGACGAGCGCGAGATCAACGAGCCGGGCGAAGGCATAACGCCTTGCATCTCAGGCCGGAAGTCACGCGGGACGCCCACCAAAACGACAAACGCCGAAACAGGATTGAAATCGTGTTCGGCCGGCTCAAAGACTGGCGTCGGGTCGCAACACGCTATGACAGATGCCGGAAAGTCTTCCTTTCCGCCGTCGCCTTGGCTGCAACTATCATGTTCTGGCTATGAGCCGACAACGAGTCCTGACGCGGGCAAAGCGGAAAATTGGTCGAAAATCCCGGATCCCCTCTCGAATGTTTGCCACCGATGTTACTTGCGACAGAAACTCTCAGGTGGACCGTTAACACATATTGGAGCGCCCACTCTGCCCAAAGCTTTTTGCGATCCTCGAAGCGATGGGATCGGAGACGAACATGAAGACGACGGGAATGTCGGTGATGAACTCTCCGGCATCGCCGGTCCGCCCGATGGTTCCGATGGTTCCGATGGTAGTACTGGTGCCGTAGGTCGTGACCAGATCGTCCTGCATGTCCCGGGCCTCGCGGACGAATCCAGGGAGCAGCGTCTTGTCCTGCTGGGCGTCGCGGGTGATCAGCTCAACATCTGAACGACTGGCCCTGATGGTCTCGGCAAAGGCCTTGCAGGTCGCCTCGCAGCCTTCATACCAGATGTCATAGATCCTGAGCGGCGGCGCAGACAGCGGGGCGTCGGCGGCGAAAACGAGACATGCGAGTGTTGGACCGACAAGCTTCATTTCCCTGCTCCTGATGGCGGCTGCCGGATCATCCGGGCAGGCGCATGACTTCTATCTGCTTCAGAATGGCGGATACACGCTCGATCAGGCGTAGGGCCGAGAACCTGGCGTCGAGCGTCGCCGGGTCTGCGTCCGACCCGATGATATGCAGGGCGAGGCTGTGTTGCGCGACCTCGCACAGGGCGCCGCCAAAGCCGAGAGCCGCCACCGCGGCCACCATAGGCCAGAAGCCGGGAAAGACGGTCAGTCCCAAGACGGCCAACTCCTACCTTCCCATCCCGAAGGTTAGCAGCGCCACGCAACCCAGACGCCCGTCGGTCAGCCCCGCCGCCATTGGACAGATCAGCAGCGGGATCAGGTAGTAAAGCATGATGACCCGCCCGATATCCGTAGACCGGGCGCCGTCTTCCTCAAGTACGACGGGCACGAGATACCAGATGAAGACCGACTGCCGAGGTTCATCGGCACCGCGATCCCGAAGGCAAGGGCGAGCCGAGAAAGACCTTGGCGCGGGGTTTGGGGGCAGTGTCCTCGATTTCGGGGGGCGCAAGTTCTGGCACGGTCGCGCCGACGATCGTGTTTGCCTCCAGCACTGCGGCCAGAATGGCGACGAAGGCGCCAAAGAAGAATGTCAGGCCCGCCCCGATCCGGTCGGCCAGAACCCCTCCAAGCGCCGATCCGCAGAACGCGCCGAAAATGATCGCGAAAAGATATGAGCTCATCGCCTTGGCGGCCTGACCTGCTGGCGTGGTGCGCAGGAAATAGTTGCGACAGGCCACGGTGGCGAGGGCTTCGGGCCCACCCAGCCGGCAATCGACAGGGCCCCCAGCCCGACTCCGACCGATGCCAGCGCGGTCAGGGGCGCGGCCGACAGGAAGATGCGCCCGGGGTCGAATCTCTGGATGATCCGGGCGCTGATCGGCCCATCCCCGGCAAGGCAGCTGTAAGCGCGGCAAGGCTGGCGACGGGGCCAGGAAACCGGCCTATAACCAAGGCGAGCGAACCGCGCTCGCGCACCAGTTGGTGCGCGCGACGGAAGGCATGTTGTCCAGAGACTGCCAGCGCTCCTCAGCCAGCACCCCGTATGCCAGCTGGCCTCGTCGCCAAGAATGGCCCCCGGCGGGCTGCGGGCGGCGCGGTGCGCCCGCAGCGTCAAGTTTATCGGGTCAGCCGGTCCATCTGTCGCGCCGTATCGCGGCCCATGAAGGTCATGGCGGTGACGGTGATCACGATGACGGCAAGAAAGGTCAGGCTGGTCGACACAGTGCCAAGCCCCATTCCGCCATAGTCTGCCGGTTGGGAGAGAAGGTCGCCAAAGCTCGCGCCCAGCGGACGGGTCAGGATATAGACCAGCCAGAACGCCAGTACGTTGTCGAGGCCAAGGAAGAAATACCCCAGAGACAGGCTCAGGATCACCGCACCGAACAGGATGCCCGTCGCCGCGTAGCCCAGGCCATAATGCTCGGCGACCAGATCTCCGGCGGCGGTCCCCAAGGCGAAGGTGAACAGGATCGCCAGCCAGTAGAAACCCTCGCGGCGTGGGGTATCCACGGCATGGATCGAAAGCGTGCCCTCGCTTCGGTACCAGACAAGGAAGGTAAGGCCCAGCAGCAGGCTGAATCCGGCGGTGCAGGTCACAAGGCTGACGCCCAGATTGTCGACGAAGTTGTCAGTCAGCAGCGTGCCCACCACCGAGATCAGGACCACGTTCAGCCAATAGGCCCAGGGAACATAGCGATCGGTCGCGAATTGCAGCGCCAGCGTACCCAGCAGGATCACCGTCATGATCATCGAGGTCGCGGTCAGGCCGAAGCCGAGATTGACGGCCAGATAATCCGCTGCAGTCTCGCCCATCGTCACGGCCATCAGCTTGATGAGCCAGAAACCGGCCGTGACCTCGGGAACCTTGTTTCGGGCGGAGGTTTGGGTTCGGGTCATTTCGATGATCTCCTGCAGGATGGGGCTCATGGCGTCACCAGCGCAAGGGCCTGCGCAGTGAAGCTGTCGGCACGGCGGTCGTCATCTGCATTGCAGCGTTCGGTGGCACGCTCGCGCAGTTCTTTGATCCTGTCGGTCGAGTCCGGCGCGGCATGCCCGGCTTGCAGCGTGTCACGCAGGTCGTTCAGCATCATCTCGCAGGGCAGCGGGTGACCTGCAGCATCGGTCACGGCGATGCCCGCGACGGACTCGGTCATGCCGCCACCGGTTTTTGCCGGGTCGGCCAGCGTTGCCTGCAATCCAGCCAGCACGGTGCTGACCTGCCCGGCATCCGGGTTGGGCGCCCGCAGGGCGGCGAAGGCCGCGTCGGCCGCGGCATCGACATTGCCCCATGCGACCGGGGCCTGTGGTTGCAGTTTGGACTCGGCATCGTCCCAAAGGTTTTCCAAATCCGTGATGCGGTGTTCAGCGGCGGTCAGATCCCCTCGCGCGGCGATGGCCTGCGTGTCTGATACAATCGACGCGAATTGCGAGACGTCGCCAAGCGGTGCGGTCACCGCGAGGCCGGGATCCGGCCCGACAAGGTAATGGTTGACCCCCGAGAACACCGCGATGGGGAGAAGGATCAGCGCCGAGGCAAGAAGGACCTGTTTCATGGATATGGCCTCATCAGGTTTTGATGTGCCCTTTTTGGAAAGCACAGCCTGCGCCCGCCTGACGGCAAGATTGATTATCCGTAATGTCTGCCGACAACCTGATTACGAATAATCAATCTTGCCGTCACGAGATGGTCGGACGAGGCCGCCAGATCAGGGGTCATGAGGGCCACGGTACAGTGCCGGGCCCGCAGACCGAAAGGAACAGCCATGAGACATCTTGCCACCGGTGCGGCGCTCGCCGCGGCGATTGCATCCAATCTGGCCATCGCCGCCCATGCCGGCCCCGAGATGAGCGATGCCGAGGAGGTGCAGGCCGTGCAGCAAAGCGGCATGACGCTGAACCAAGCCATCGACAAAGCCGTGGCGCAGACGGGCGGCACCGCGATCTCGGCGGGCTGGGAGGATAACGAAGCCGGCGTCTGGGGCTACGAAGTCGAGATCGCCGATGCCTCGAAGGCCGTGCAGAACTGGTTCGTCAACCCCAAGGATGGCAGCATCACCCAGCTTGCCGAAGAGAATGACGACCATCACGAAAAGGGCGCGGCGGACAAAGACTGACAGGCCCGCCTCGCGGCGCTATCACGGAACCGGTCGGCGGCACGATCCGCCGACCGTCAGCACAGGACGGGACAAACATGCATATCCTCGTTATCGAGGACGATCAGACCACCGGGGATTACGTGGCCACGGGCCTGCGCGCCGAGGGGCATGTGGTCGATCTTGTGGCCGACGGGCGTGAAGGCCTCGTGCAGGCCATGTCGGGCAGCTATGACGTGATGGTGTTGGACCGCATGGTGCCGGGCGTCGACGGCATGTCGATCCTGCGCACGCTGCGTGCCTCGCGTAAGCCGGTGCCGGTGCTGCTCCTGACCTCGCTCGACGGGGTCGAGGACCGGATTGGCGGGCTCAATGCCGGTGCCGACGACTATCTGGTGAAACCCTTTGCCTTCGGAGAGCTTTCGGCCCGGCTGAACGCACTGAGCCGCCGTCCGCACCCGTCAGACGAGCCGACGATTTTGCGCGCGCGTGACCTTGAGATGAACCTGCTGTCCCGACGCGTCACTCGTGCCGGGCAGGAAATTGATCTGCAACCGCGCGAATTCGCCCTGCTCGAACATCTTCTGCGGCGCAAGGGCCGGGTGCAGACCCGTACGATGCTGCTGGAATCGGTCTGGGACATCCATTTCGATCCGCAGACCAACGTGGTGGAAAGTCACATGAGCCGGTTGCGCGGCAAGGTCGACAAGCCTTTCGAAACCGCCCTGATCGAAACTCTGCGCGGTTCTGGCTACCGGATCGTCGAATGATCGCCTTGCGCTCGACGCCGCTGCGATTGGCGGTTGCGCTGATCCTGGTCTTTACCGGCTTTCTTGCCGCCGGACTGGGCACTGCCTATGCGCTGATGCATGAGACCCTGACAGACGATATCAAGACACGCGCCGAACAGGTGATCGACGAATTGCGCGCCATCCCCGAGCCGGAAGAACGTGCCGAACGCGCCGCGGAATTCGCCGCTTCGATGGATCCCGAGGAGATGGTGATCGCTGCCCGCATCAACGGCAGGAGCATCGGCCATCAATCGGCGCTGACCCTTGATGAGGGCGTGGTCAAGGGCACCGCAACCGGGCTCAAGGATGAGCGGGCGGACAGCTATCTTGTCCGCACCTCTGAAATTGGCGCCGACCGGATCACCGTGCTTGTCGGACGAGACAGCCTTGTCGAGCTGAACGAGACCTTTGTGGCCATTCTTGGTTTCAGTGTCCTGCCGGCGCTGCTGTTGACCAGCGCGATCGGGATGGTCGCCGTGCGACGGACCAACGCGCGGGTCGAAGCGATCCGCAGCACCCTGCATGCACTAAGCGAAGGAACGCTTTCAGCCCGCGTGAGTGCGCCGCATCCTGACACGGATCTGGGTGACATCTCGCGCGATCTCAACCGGATGGCGGCTGCGCAAGAGGCCGCGACCGATGCGTTGCGGCAAATCGGCTCGGACATCGCGCATGACCTCAAGACCCCAATCCAGCGGGTCGCCCTGCGGCTGGAGCGGCTGGCCGAAACCGATCTGCCCCAGACGACACGGGACGAGGTCGAGGCGGTGCAGACCGAGACCGCGCAGATCATCGGCACGTTCCAGTCCCTTCTGCAGATCGCGCAACTTGAAGGCGGGCAGGGCCGCGAGAGTTTCGCCCCTGTCGATTTGGCCGGATTGCTGCGCGACATGTCGGAAATCTACGAGCCAGCGGTCGAGGAAAGCGGTGCCACGCTTGACTGCCGAATCGAGGACCCGCCGACTGTCGTCGGCGACCGGCACTTGCTGTCGCGCCTGATCGCGAACCTTGTCGAGAACGCGCTGCGTCATGCGCCGGGCGGGCCGATCCATCTGGCGTTGCGTGGACCCGTCCTGTCGGTGTCGGATAGCGGACCGGGAATCGTGGCCGAGCGGCGAGAGGATGTCTTGCGCCGCCTCGTCCGGCTTGAGGCAAGCCGCAGCACGCCGGGTTCCGGCCTTGGCCTTGCGATGGTAAAGGCTATCGCAGATCTGCACGGGGCGCGTCTGGTCCTTGGCGATGCACAGCCGGGACTGATCGTGACGGTGACTTTCCCGACAGGTGGGGTCGAATTGCCCATGGTATGACCCGCCGCATACCGCCCTTTATCAGCAGTGAGACGACCAATTTGGCGCTCACGAGCAGATGTTCAGGCCTTCCTGAAAGGTCGGGCGCTGGAGAAGGCTTCGATGGTGCGGCGGTCCCGAACTCGGCGACCTGCCGATCACGCTGATCTCTTATCCGTCGACGAATTTCTTCAGCGATCGAGGGTACTGCTAGGCACCTATTCATGGGGTGCTGCCGCACATCAATTCAACGGGGATTGGCAAGTTGTTTGGGCATGATTGAGCCGGGTGCTTTGTCAGGCATTCATTTCGGCCGCATAGCCGCTCCAGAGATCGAAAGCATCGGCTCTGGCATGACGGTCCGAGGCAGCGAAAATTTGATAACGGCGCGGGCGAAAGAAGGTGTTGATCTGGTCGTGGGCTGTCAGAAACCTTTGGGCGTGCCTGAGTGACTTGAACCACCCCAATCCCTCGATCCGGTTGTTCATGTCCTTGTGCGCGCGATGCTCCGTGCCTGGCACAATGTCACGGATCGGTTTGAAGTAGCTGCACAATTGATCCGTCATGATGACACGTGGCTCGCCGAACCGGGCGATCAGTCTTGTCAGAAAGCGCCTTGCGGCCCTTGCATTGCGCTGTCCGATCTTCGCATGCAGCTTTCGATCTCCTTCTCGGAGATCTGCGGCACGGTGGACGAGTGACCGCCGAATGCTGCGGCCATGTTCTCGATTGCGGTGCGTTTCCAGCTGCTGATCATCGTCGGATGGATATTTTCGTACTTCTTGGCCAGTTCAGCCGTCGCCAGTTCCTCGCGGATGGCCTCCAGGGCCACCTTCGCTTTGAACTCTGCAAAATAGCGCTTGCGTTTGGTCATTTTGAGGTCGGTTCTTCCGCAGCCGCTAAAGCTTAGCGACTGGTCTGAAATCCCGCGTCCACCTCTGGCACCGCACTGCCTAGCAGAGTCGTGGCCGCAAAATGGAGCCGCCAGCCCTTCAGCTGTGACGAGGTGATGCCAAGCTCCTGCGCGACGAGGGCCTGCGTGGCACCAGGAGACAAAAGGCGTGCAACCGCCTACACCTTGAACTCCACCGTCAAGCGGCGACGTGGTCCCTTGCTCATCAAGGACCCTCTGCCCTGATAGTAAGCTAATTCCCAATCCGGGATCACCGGGCATGGTCAATGGGGCGGGTACCCAAAGCGAGGTCTTTGACAAGAGCGGCGAAAATTTGGCCTGAAGCTATGTCGGGCTTGAAGGTGTATCATTCATCCCCGCGCTATCAAGCAATTCAACCAGCTGGGCACCGGGTCCAATGGCTCAAGTTTCGCTGCGTCTTGGGTCGATGGGCTCGCAGCACCATTTCTGCAGCTGCCATTTAAGATGTTCCGCTTGCCAACGCGCCAGTTCGGGGTGGGCGGCGATCATGCAGGGAGCAATGAGACCTCGCGGGCATCGTAGAGATGCGGAAAATCCCGGCAGATGGTTCCATCCACGAGACATGCAACGATGATAAGCTTGATGAACATGGCATCCTCCAATCAGGACCGGTACCAGTCTCTACCCGAGCCGGGTGCCAAGTCCTGAAACCGGGACGAAATTCGACGATTCGTAGCCGAAATGCGTTATCCTGACAGCCTGCGGCTCGGTCGTGGCGCAATGTATGGACAGGGCGAGAGGGCGTTTCGGATCGGAGAGGTCACGGTCGATCTCGAGGCCGGGTTGATCTTGGACGCGGCAGGACGACCGGTCACCCTGCACCGACAATCCTTCGAGGTATTGCGTCACCTTATCGCGCCGAATGGTCGGGTGGTCGGTAAGGAAAAGCTGATCTCGACCGTCTGGCCGGGAATAGCGGTCACGGATGACAGTTTGGTGCAATGCATCCATGACATCCGGCGGGCACTGGGGCCAGCTGGGCAAGTCATCCTACGCACCATTCCACGGCAGGGTTATCGGGTTGATCCGGGTACCGAAGGAATGATCGCATCCAGACCCGTCAGAGCCGTTTCGCGACGTAGTACGCTTGCGATGGCGGGAATTGCAAGCATCGGGGTGGTCGCGGCCTCACTGGTGCAATGGAGACCGACGGCAACGCCGAGCCTTGCAACTGCGCTGCCCGTCATAGCCGTCATGCCCTTTGAAACACGAGGCGCGATCGAGCCGGATCATCTTGGGGCAAGCTTGGCCGAGACCATCATCACGATGCTAAGCCGTGCCCCACAGATCATGACCATCGCCCGCAGATCCTCATTTTCCCTGCGAGACAAGGAAGGCGATGTCCGCACGCTTGGCCAGACATTGCAGGCGGGGTACCTGCTGGAAGGCAGCGTATGGCGCGATGGAGATGAATTGCATGTCTCGACCCGACTGGATGACACGCACAGCGGACGACAGGTCTGGGCCGCGCGTTTCGTTGAGCGGGGCAAGATCCCGACGCCCTTGCTGATGCCGTAGCAGGTCGGATCATCAGCGCTCTTGCCGGAACCAAGGGCGAGCTTACGCGTGCCGAATATGCCCGGGTCTGGGGCAAGGACAGTGCCAGCCTTGGGGGAGTATGACTATGCGATGCGGGCTCATGATCGGATGTTTGGCGATAATTCTGCACAAGGTAATGCGGCCGCCGCCGCCATCTTGAAGGAGGAATTGGCCGGATATCCGGGTTCCGCCCATCTCAAGCTCAAGCTTGTCTGGAACGACTGGCGTCGCGCCTATAACTTCTGGAGCGACGACATGGCGGCGGATTTTTCCTCGGCAACCCGGCTTGCGCGTGAGATCGAGGCAACGCCCAACCTGACGCCTTGCATCGCGACCGGGCTGCATGGCTTGCTAGGCTACATTGCCATGCGCGAGGGCGATTGGGGACGCGTTTTGCGCGAGGCGGAATTGACGGCGAGCCTCGCGCCCTATGATGCCTCCCAGATCGCCGACCTCGCCGAGACCCTTGCCCCTGCGGGAGCGGATGATCAGGCGCTGACAAATATCGATTTTGGCGCGGTCCGTAACCCGGCGGATGCGGATTATCAGCATGCGCTGCGGGCATGGGTGCTGCGCCTGCAAGGACGATTGCAGGAGTCTGCGCGGGAAAGCCAGGCCGCGCGCATGCTTTTGCCCTATCAGCGCCTGCAATATGCCATCACCTTGGTACGGCTGGGCCAGATCGACCAGGCGAGGGCCAAAGTCAGGGCCGCACCTGCCGAGGATTCCGGCATTGATCTTGGAGCTTGGCGAGGTGCGATTGTTTACGCCGATCCTGCCATCCTGCCGGGCGAGCTTGCCGGTCTCGCCACGGCCGGATTGCCGGAATGAACAACGCCAAATCAGCCCTTCAGACCGCTTGCGGTGCGATCCTTATGGTCCGGCAATGCCCGGTCGTCCTTTGCTAGCAAATCTGCCCCTTGCGTCGCGCAAGCGCCTTGTCGGCCAGCGCCTGCGACGCGTTCACGTGCAGCGGCAGGCGGGCCGCGGCCTCGACCTCCGCCCGCGTCACCCCGATATCCTCCAAGATCTCGTCGTCCAGCCGCAGCAAATTCAGGAACGCATATCGCCTGATCTTGTTGCGGCGATGCTCCTCAAACACGCCCCGCAACCGTAAAGTCAACGGTCGGAACGCGACCCTTATCGACTGGCCCGGTGCGGACGGGTTCATGATGCTGGTTGCCTTGGTCATCGCTACCTCCATTGCTGGCACCAAGGTCGCATGTCGAAAATCGTCAATACAGCGCATAGATTTCATGGTATCGTTCAGAGAAATTGAACGCTATGGTGCCATGCAACCACAACAGCACACTCTTCTGGAAACCGATCTGCTGAAGACCTTTGTCACCATTTCGGAGACCGGGAATTTCACCGTTGCGGCCAAATGCGTGTTCAGGACGCCCTCGGCGGTCAGCATGCAGATCAAGCGCCTTGAGGAACTGCTAGGGCGGGCCCTGTTCGTCAGGCATCCTCGGCATGTGGCGCTGACCGCAGACGGAGAGGCATTCCTTGTGCATGCCAAGGACATTCTGCGCATCAATGACGAAGCATTGTCCCGTTTCCGGGTGCCCCAGCTTGAGGGACGGATCCGGTTCGGCGCGCCGGACGATTTCGGGGTGCGTTATCTGCCGGCAATCCTGTCCCGCTTTGCCTCCACCCATCCTCTTGTCGAGGTCGAGGTTTTTCTGTCAACGAGCGTCAACCTGTCCCGGAAATTCGAGGCAGGCGAGATTGACATGATCCTTACCGTTTCGGCCCAATCCAACCCGGCGACGGGCCAACTCATCCATTCAGAGCCACTCGTCTGGGTCGGTGCCCGTGACGGCATCGCCTTCTCCAGAACACCGGTCCCACTTGCCATGTCCACTCATGGCTGCCCTTGGCGGGCTGCGGCGCTTGCCGCGCTTGACAGAAGCGGGCATGCCTATCGGATCGCTTATACGTCCGAGACAGGTGCCGGCCAACTGGCAGCCGTCATGGCGGATCTGGCAATCGCCCCTCTGCCCGTCAGCCTGGTGAACGAACAGCATCGTAAACTGACGGAGAAGGATGGCTTTGGCGAGATCGGCTCGTATCAGCTGAGGCTTCAGAGGATCCCCGATATCGGCTCGGCAGGGCTGGCATTTTCGGAACATGTTCACGAGAGCTTTGCCAGGCAATCCGAACGGGGACCCCGATAACGACAACATGCCGCGCATGGATGACGACACCCAAAAGGGCCTGGTCACTGATGTCGCGATCAAGCGCAAGATTCGCAACTATGTCGGGATGACGCGAGAGAACGAGATGCCTAACCGTATCTATATGCGGGAGAAGGCCATCCTCAACCGCGCCCACGCTGAGACTTATGCCAGCAAGAGGATCAAGCACGTACCGGAAAAACCGGCGCCGGAAAAAGATGCCCCGTCGATCACAAGCTGGATGTGCCAGCAGTTCTACGACATCCGGGCCTTCGGTGCGGTCATGAACACCGAGGTCCATGCCGGGCAGGTGCGCGGCCCCGTGCATTTCAATTTCTCGGAATCGGTAGAACCCATCCAGCCCGACGAGATCGCTATCACGAGGTCCTCCGTCACCAACGAGCAGGATGCCGTGAAGGAGCGCACGATGGCGCGCAAGCTTGTCGTGCCCTATGGGCTTTACCACTGCCATGGCTACGTCTCGGCAAATCTCTCGGGACGGACCGGATTCTCCCAGATCGATCTCGACCTGCTTCTCGAGGCACTTCCCAATATGTTGGAGCATGATCGTATGGCGGCTCGGGCGGAAATGAACGCTCGGAAGCTCATTGTATTCAAACATGGCAGCAAGTTCGGCAATGCCCCGGCCCAGAAGCTTCAGAGGCTGATCGAGATCGGCCGCAGGATCGACGGGGATTTCGCCTCCCTGAATGGGCGCCCGGACAGCAGCCTTCCGCCCGCCCGGAGATTCGACGACTATGAGATCCGCATCGACCGCGCCGGGATCCCCGTCGATGTCGAGTTGATCGAGATCCTCTGAGCCAATTGCGGGCTGCGAACTCGGAGCGTCTCGAAAGGAGGCAGGAGGTTCGCACCTACCCCCTTTCCTCATGAAAGGTCCGGCATTTCCCTTCAGATCCAGAAAAGGCAGGATGCCTGCAGAATAGCCGCCGCAAGGTTCGCATTTTGGGAGGAGTTTCGCGTTTCTCAACAGTGTCGGATTTACAAGGCGGTCGCCCCCTTCACGGGTGAGTGGATTGAAACTCATGTTGATGCAAAGCCACATCGTTGATCATACCCAAGTCGCCGTTCTGCGAGAACTTGGATTGCAAAAACGCTGCTGACCCGCGCCGCTGATCAGCAGGACGGCACGTTCGAAGGCATTCATAGCAAGCCGGCGGGCGGGAAATTTAGTCGACCATGCGCCCTTCAGAGTGGCCTGTCGCGCCAAGTTCGCACCCCTGCGTGTGCTTGGTCCGTTAAGGGGTGTTATGTGGAGCCGCGCACGGCCAGCCGGACCAGCCCTTCAAATCTCCCGCCCGCCATATGGCCTGCCATCACGAAGGCGAGGTGCTCGGCATAGATCGCGTTATTGCCACCGATCCTGCCACGACCGGAAAAATGGCCCGAAGTCTGCTTGAGCTTTGTTTGTCCTAGTGGTGAAGCAAGCCGAGTAACCGTTCGCTCATGCCGGTCTGAGAATGTCATCGAGCCCAAGCGCATCGGCGACCGGACGCCTTACCTCTGGTATAATCGCTCGCTCTGGCCGGCCAGATGTCAGAGAGGCACTTGGGCCAATAGCCATCTTGTTTCGGCAGATTGCGAGCGCTGGCGCAAAGGCCACCTCCGGATCGATACCCACCAGCATTCATTTGCCAAGCCCGACAAACCCGGCATTCGGGAACCCCGGAAATACGCGTGCTGCTGACGCCGGAGCCCACCCGGCCCGTCGTGGAGCATGAGCACCTGGAAGCAACCCCGCGGGACCGAATGTGCGGCAATAGCTCTCGAAGCGCGCCCGGAGGTTGACGGCTTATCGATATTTCGAATTGACCCTGATGCTCTCTCGCGGCGCTTCGGATCATTATCATTGACCAAGATAAGTTCGTCACCGCGCAGGCGAACGAAGTAGAGACCTGATTTTTTTGGATTTCAGAGCTTCAGCACGCCACGACCTGACACGCAAGCACCTCCCCGCGCCGATCAAATTTGCACGCGATACCTACAACAACGCGCTTCGGGCGATCAAACCGGATCACCTTCCCGGAACCGTTCTACGGGCTGCTGTCGCGCCCTTTCCAAGAACAGCGTCTCGTGGTCGCCGTATCGACCCATGACATCATTTGAATATCCCACCTTTCTGGCAACATTGAGAGAGGCCGCATTGGCGGGGTCGATGATGGTCGAGGTGAGGGGGAACTCGATATGCGCGTCTGCCCAACGCAGCATCGCCGTTACCGCCTCCGTTGCGTAGCCCTTGCCGTGGGAACTGGCCGTGAACGCCCATCCGGCTTCGGGCTTACCCTTCAGGCTCGGCTGGGTGTCGCGGTGATAGTCTGCAAGACCGACCTCTCCCAGATAGGAGGCATCGGATTTGGCGGTGACGGCCCAATATCCGAATCCCAGATGATGCCAATGCCCGGCATATCGTAGCAACCGGGACCAAGACTGCTCCTCGGTCGAAGGTACGCCGGAAATATGCGCGACCACCACTGGATCAGCCCACATCGTCGCGCAGTCGCGAAAATCGTCAAGACGATGCCCACGCAGGATCAGGCGATCGGTTTCCAGAACAGGAACCAATGGGTTTTCAAACATCGATCGAAGACCTCTCGTTTAGACCGGCGTCCGCTACATCTCGGCTGGCCGGTTGAACGGAACTGGCTCATCCCACTCCGGCTGGAGCGAAGCCCTGCACGAACATGACCTAGCCATTCGTCGGAAAATAGAAAAGACCATACCGGGGCCCGAGCAGGACTTGCATGAGCGCCGCGCCGGGACCATGGGCATCCGCCCAAACCAGCAACCCAAGGCGGCCCATTGCCGCCGGTCGAGCACTACTCGTGCCGCACTGCCGCATGCGTCGAAGCGGTCGCTCAGACACCGCGCAGCGAAATCCTCGATTGGATGGCAACGATGCGGACGAAGCCGCCATTCGCCACTGCGGTAGAAAGGTCTGCATATAAACATTCGCACCGTACAGGGGTCAGCGGCTGCTCCAACTGCCTAGGCGTAACTCTTCCAGCCCTGCCTCCCACGATATGACCGGCGCGTAGCCAAGCTCACGCTGCGCTCTGGCAGTGTTCAGCGAGATTTCCAAAGCGCTCGTGGCATATTCTTGGAAGCTTAGCGGTCCATGCAGACGTCCCCCGCTGAACCTGTGAAGGACGTCACCGAACCTTGCGATCAGGCGCAAGACCCCCCGAGGGACGGATTTCTCGGGCACGCTCAGATCTTGGGTTGCCATAAGGCCGGTAACGACATCACGGAACGGTCGGGCCGGTCCGTCCGTGATATGATAAATCCTGCCAGCTTGGCCTCTTTCCAGCGCCAGATCGACCGCATGGCAGAGATTGGCGATATGCGTCGTCGAAGATAAATAATTGCCGTTCGAAATCCAGGCAAAGCGCCCATTTCGCACCATCGTCGCAAGCGTTGGCAGCGCGGTGCCGTCATCGCGCCCCCAGACCATACGCGGGCGCAGGATCATCACCCGCATCGTTTGGGCGGCCTGTAATGCGATGCGCTCAGCCTCGGCCTTGCCGGCCGAATAGGCCCCTGCCGGACGGGCCGGATACGGCGCCGTTTCATTGACGTCCCGAAGCGGCATGCCAGCCTGAAGCACGGAATCCGTGCTGATATGGACGACTGCGCCGATCCCGGCTTGCTGGGCCGACGCCATGACGCGGGCCGTGCCGTCACGGTTCGCAGCAAGTGCAGCCCGACCCGCACCGTGGTCAAGATTTGCGGCCGCATGGATCAGGTGATCTGCGCCTTGCATCAAAGGCGTGAGGTCGCTGGTCAACATGTCGCCGATCACAGGTCTTGCACCAAGGGCGGCAACACGTTCCGCTGCTGTTTGGTTGCGGACCATGCCAATGACGGGTCGGCCAGCGCCGATGAAATGACGGATCAGGTTGCGTCCGACATAGCCGTTGGCGCCGGTTATGAAGATGGTGCGATCAGTCATTTTGGCCGCCCTGTTTCACAATGCCGGTCAGGGCAAGGGCTTCGATGTCTTGCAGGATTTCGATGCGCTCGGCCTCTGTCCAATCATGCAGTTCCATATGCTCCTGAAATTTAAGCCCCTCCAATGCAAGCCACGCAATACGGGCGGCACGCGGTATGCTGGCGGTCGCCAGAAGCTCTTGCCCGAGACTGTTTTGATTGTCGCGGAAGGTTTGGCGCATGGCGCTGTCCTGCATGAGTGCCGCGACAAGGCTTAAGACCGCGGAGTTGCCGCCTTGAACCGGAGGGCTACGGCGCGCCGCCTCGATACGTCCGCGCAGTAGGGCATCGGGTTCAGCCGCAAAGTGTTCGGCACATTGCTGGTTGAAGGCATTGTCCGCCTTGATCGTGCGCAAGACCAACGCCGCAATCAGATCGCGCTTACTGGGGTGTTCATAAAGCACGGTGGCCTTGGATACGCCTGCCTCTTTGGCAACAGCCTCGACATTCAGGATGCCGTCGCGGGCCACCACCCGCTCCACGGCATCAAGGATTTCGTTCTGATCATGTTTGCGAGGTCTTGGCATGGGTGCACCAGTTTATTTCCGACCGGTTGGAAATAAACTGGTGCTTATGTGCCGTCAAGCAAATCCAGCAGTCGTTCAGACCCGTGCGCCCTGCACAAAACCAGCCAAGGGTTCTAGCGCTGCCCGTTCCGCCGTTGTGAGCACGACCGCCGTCGCCTCAAGATTTTCGCGTAGACGCGCCGGTTTGCGGGTGCCGGGTATCGGAATGACGCTGACGTCACAGATCCGCGCGCGATCATACAGCCATGCCAGTGCGATCTGTGCAGGCGTTACACCCCGTGCCCTTGCCAGCCCGATGACCGTTTCGACAGCGCGCATGTTGGCAGAGAGATTTGCCTCGGCAAAGCGGGGGAAATTGCGCCGTGCATCATCGTCCGCCAACGCCAGTTGCCCCGTTAGAAGGCCCCTGCCCAAAGGTGCGAAGGGCACGATCGCAATCCCAAGTTCGGCCGCCTTCCCTGAGACATCTGCCTCGATATCACGCGAGAAAACCGACCACTCTGATTGCAGGGCAGCGATAGGATGGATGGCATGTGCCTCGGCCAGTTCTGCAGCACTGACCTCACACAGACCAAGGGCGCGTACTTTGCCCTCGGTCACAAGATCGGCCATTGTGCCGATAGACTCGGCCAGAGGCACCGATGGATCGCGTCGATGCATATAGTAGAGGTCGATCACTTCGACCCCCAGCCGCTTCAACGAGGCTTCTGCTGCGCGCCGAATATGGCCGGGGTCGTTCGTCACACTCCAGTCATCGGGTGTAGCCGCGCTGCGTCGATATCCGTATTTCGTCGCGATATGGACCGTATCGCGGTTTGCATGCAGAAAGGGCGCAAGAAATTCCTCATTCGCGCCAATACCATACATGTCGGCGGTGTCGAAATGCGACACCCCGAGTTCCAGCGCCAGTTCCAGCGTGGCACGTGCCTGCACCTGGTCGGATCTACCGTAAAATTCGCTGATCCCCATGCAGCCCAGGCCCTGAATGCCCACCAGCGGGCCATTCCGACCTAGTGCAACCTGTGGAATTTTCGATGGGGTGTTCGTCATGCTTCATCTCCTGATTGGGACGAACAGGGTCTATAACTGCGTAGCGTACTCCACAGTCAACAGGGAAAACTGCATGCTGATTGCTGAATTTGCCCGCGTAACGGGCCTGCCCCGCGAGACGGTCCGCTATTATGTCCGCCGCGGACTTTTGCGCCCCGAACAGGGCCGCAAGGGGGGCTCACGCCCCTATCAGATCTTTAGCGAGAAGGATGTCGAGTTGGTACGCATCATCCGCGTGCATCAGGCACTCGGTAGCTCACTGGCAGAAATTGCCGAGATGATAACCGGGTACGCCGCCGGACAGGGGAACCCTGAGCAGACCGACGCATTGCTGAGGGATCATATCGTCCGCCTGGAACAGCAGCGCCGCGAAATCGACGGGATGTGGCCTTTCTAAAGGGCAAGCTCGACTGGTTGGAAAAGCCAAATGGCCCTCCGCCCCGGTTCCTCGATTATATCTGAGGGGAACTTCAGTGCGCTGTCGCAAGATCACTGAGAGCGTTGGAAAATGAACCATCCGCGATGTCTGTCGTCGCGTTTTCTCAATTATTGACGCTAGCTCGCGGTGGCTCGGTTGATTGCAAAGCTTCGAATAGTGCCGCAGAGCGGCGTCTCTCAGCCGCGAAAGACCGCTAAGGGCTCAACCGTCGCTGATAACCATAAAGAATGGCCTCTCAAACTGAGAGGCCAAGAAGGTCATGCAGAGCTTGACGGATAGAGCCCTAAAAGAGAAGGGTCCCGCTCGGCACCCTTTTCCTTTGGGTGGATGCTGGCTCAAGCCGCATCCAGAACCAAATGCGGCTGGCCGTCCGAGGTCTTGCTGAGACTGACCCCCGCCGCATTCACCGTCGCGTTGATCCGCTTTCGCGAAGCCGAGAAAAGCTCGGATCGCGACACGTCCACCGCCTTGTCGAAATCAATGGTCAGCGCGTGATAGCCGCGACCGCGTTCACGCGCCGCGATGACCCGACCGGTAAAGGTCTGGCCAAGGTAGCGGCCGCGCACCGTGCCGCCAAAGCTCCAGGGTGCGAGTTCGACCGCTACCGCATTTGCGGTATTCCAATCGCGCAGCCCGTGGCTTTGGGCGACCAGCTCCAGCGCCTCGGAATGGCTTATGGGCCTGCCGCCACGCTCCAGCGCCGCGCGCAGGTTCTTGGCCTGCGATTTCAAGGACTTCACATCATGGTTCAATGCCATGTCTTCACCTATTCTTGCATGATGCCTCAACAGGCGGGGCTCACATTGCCGCCAACCGGCAGATGCCAGATGGGGAGATAGCAAATCAGGACTTCACCATGGGCGTCTTGCCTGTGAGCGGCCGGGGCCTGAACCCGAAGGCCCGAATATGGGGCCGTGGCGGTTTTCGTCAAGTGCGTGGCCATCATGCAGTGAGCGCAATGAAAATAGATCTGATGATTGGGAGACTGCCAAACCTCCGACCGAGGCACTGCATTCCTCCCGTATGATGCGAAAATCTGCTGAAACGCCAAACGATGGAGGTTCGCTATGCAATTATGGGCTTTCGGCTGGTTCACTCTCACAATACCTAAACGTGAGGGGAACAGATGAACGACAGGAATGGGCCCCCGAGCGACAGGCGGCGTCGCGGGGCCCTCATGTCGCGCTATGCGGACAGTCCTGCATTGGTCGAACTTGTGCCTCACTCTGTGGACAGGTCAGACGTAAGCAACGGAAGACGCCGTTATGGAGATCTGCATAGCCGCAGCCGCAATTCTTCAGGAAGATCGGGCAATCCTGCTTGTCCGGAAACGTGGAACCTCTGCGGACGGCGACGAGACCCCTGTGGCCACCCTTCGTCGCGCTGATCGAAAGCACGATGCACGGCCAGTTCCGCAATCGAGCATGACGTGGATGTTTCGCGCCGAGCCCCTCACCTGACATCTGCTTATCTGGAACCCGGGGCGTACCTTCTCGGAGGCCTGCGGAACCTCAGTGCCGGGTGATACCGGTCAGCTTGTCGGGGTTTCGGGTGATATATATCGCGGTGATCCGCCCTTCGCTGATCTCCAATGCCGTGGTCTGCAGCACACCACCGACACGGCTTACGTAACCCGGAAGCCCGTCGATGATCGTCGCCTCCAGAAACTCCATGCCGTCGCCGAATTTGCGCGCGAGACTTGTGAACAGGCGAAGCAGATTGTCCGCCCCGGTGATGACATTGGGATAGGAATGGACCTTGCCGCCGCCATCGGCATGAAGGCTCGCCCCCTCGGCCAGCATCGCGCCAAGCACGGCGGGATCGCCAGAACGGCAGGCCTCGAAAAAGGCGCGGGCAAGTTCCTCGCCCTTGTCGCGCGGGACGTCGTAGCGGGGGCGATCAATCTGCACATGGGCGCGGGCGCGGCTGGCCAATTGGCGCGTGGCGCTGGGGCTGCGCTCGATCGTGGTCGCAACCTCGTCGAGGGGCTGGCCAAAAACGTCGTGCAAAAGGAACGCGGCCCGTTCCAGCGGTGACAGGCGTTCCAGCGCCATCATCAGGGACAGGGTCAGGTTGTCGGGGCGAAGCGTGTCGTCCTCGGGTTCGATCAACGGTTCGGGCAGCCAGGTGCCGGGATAGGTTTCGCGACGCATCCGGGCGGATTTCATCTGGTCAAGACAAAGCCTTGAGACGGTCCGGGTCAGCCATGCCGGTGGGTTTTCGACACCCGCCGCGCCATGCCAGCGCAGGAAGGCATCCTGCACGACATCCTCGGCCTCGGCATGGCTGCCCAGCATCCGATAGGCAAGGCGCAGCAGGCGGGGTCGCTGCGCCTCGAAGATCGCAACCGGATCAGGCGGCATCGGCCTTGGTCTCGGGCAGGCTGGTCGCATGCGGCGCGCGGAAGCCCGCCTGAACGCGGTTCCACAGGTTGATCGCCCCGATCGCCAGCGACAGCCATGCCCGCTCATCGGGGTTGAAGGCGGCCTCGACCAATTGCCAATCCTGATCCGGCGCGCCGGTTTCGGAAAGCCGGGTCAGGGATTCTGTCCATGCCAGAGCGGCACGCTCGCGCTCGGAATAGAGGCTGCTTTCGCGCCATGCGGTCAGCATATGCAGGCGCAGTTGCGTCTCGCCGTCCCGCAGGGCCTCGGCGACATGCATCTGGATGCAAAAGGCACAGCCATTGATCTGCGAGGCGCGCAGCTTCACCAGATGCAGCAGGCCCGGTTCAAGAGGGCCGGTCTTGAGCGTATTTTCAAGAGCGAACAGCGTCTTGAACCCGGCTTCGGCGCGTTTCATGTGGTCGGTCATGCGGGGTGTCATGGTGATCTCCTGTTTCATCTGACACAGGCTTGACGAGACAGCGCAGGCCAATGTGACACGGCCTGCGGAATTTTTTCGCAGCCTAGCCGACTTCTTGTCGTCGGCTATCAAAATCGAGTGGGCGCCGGCGTCCAACGCGCACCAATTGCGCGATGTACATTGGATGCGATGTATCCACCGGCGATTGAGGAAACTCTGATCTCGCTCCTAGCGGCTGTCTAAAAGGGCGTGGCCGCGCAGTCTGACCTTTGGCTTGACCGACCGTGTCGAAGAAACGACCATTTGCTGCAACCGCATGTGCTGCACCGCATGACCGGCTTTCAAGCCGCACTGCGCCACTGGCGCCCGGTCACGGCACTGTGACACCGGCTTGTCCATCGCGCTTGACGGGTCCGGGCGATTTATTTACGAACGGTCGTACTGAAATAATGGAACCGACATGGGACGCAAGCGCACGATCGACCGGGATGAGCTGATGAAGGCTGTCGAAGCCGTCGCGCGTCGCGATGGAATCGGCGGGCTCAGCATCGATGCCGTGGCCAAGGAGGCCGGGGTCAGCAAGTCCAGCGTCGTCTATGATTGCGAAAGCAAGGCCGGGCTGATGGCGGCATTCACCCGCTACCAGCTGGCCCATCACCGCGCCAAATACGACGAGGCCCATACCCGTTTCGAAGGCCAGCCCAATGCCTGCCTGCGCACCCTGATCGAGACCTTCCGCACCGCGCCGACCGATGAAGACATCGCCATGGCCTTGATGCTCAGCGTCGGCATGGGGGCCAGCACCGAATGCCGCGACATCATGCGCGACGAGATGCGCCGCGATGCCGAACAGATCCGCGCCGAGGCCGCCGAGCCGCACAAGATGCTGCGCACGCTGCTGACGCTGCATGGCATGGCATTCCTTGAATTCTACGACCTGCACCGTTTTGACGAAACCACCCGCAATGAGCTGCTGGATGAGCTGATGGCCATCGCGGAAAGCGATAAGGGCGCATCTCCTCTCCAAGACTGACAGTTATTTTACCTCCTCCCCTCCTCCCCCTCCTGATCTGAAGGTCAGACACATGCTTTTCGACAAAATGCCGGGCAGGTTCTCCTGCCTGATGGCTGCGCTTTGCCTGATGGCGGGCCCGGCCTCCGCCCAGCAATTGCCGCCTGCCATCGTCAGCGTGCAGGTCCTGAAACCCGAACCCATGCCGATCGTGAACGAGCTGCCGGGCCGCGTCGCCGCGACCCGCACCGCCGAGGTGCGCCCGCGCGTCGGCGGCATCGTCGTCAGCCGGGTCTTTGAACAGGGCAGCCAGATCAAGGAAGGCGAGGTCCTGTTCAAGATCGACCCCGCCCCCTATGCCGTCCGCGTCGCCAGCGCCGAGGCCACGCTGGCACGGGCGGAGGCGACCCGCCAGAACGCCAAGGACCAGCTGAAACGCGCCGAGGCGCTGCGCGAACGGAAAGTCACCGCCGGGGTCGATCTGGAAAACGCCACCACCACCATGGCGCAGGCCGATGCCGATGTGGCGATTGCCCGCGCCGCCCTGCAGGAAGCGCAGCTGAATCTGGGCTATACCGACGTGACCGCGCCGATTTCGGGCGTGGTCGGGCGGGCGCTGGTCACCGAAGGCGCGCTGGTCAATGCCCAGAACGACATCATGGCGACGATCCAGCAGCTGGACCCGGTCTATGTCGACGTGACGCAATCCTCCTCGGACCTGTTTGCGCTGCGGCGCGCACGGGATGCGGGCGAATTGCTGATGGCGACCTCGGACGAGGCCCGCGTGCAGCTGATCTTTGACGATGGCAGCACCTATGCCCATTCGGGCAAGCTGCTGTTCTCGGAAGCCAGCGTCGACAGCACCACCGGCCAGATCACGCTGCGGGCGGAATTCCCGAACCCCGATGGCGACCTGCTGCCCGGCCTGTATGTCCGCGCCCGGATCGAACAGGCGGTCCGCGAAAACGCCCTGACCATCCCGCAGATGGCGGTGCAGCGCGACCAGTCGGGGCAGGCCTATGTCTATGTGATGAAGGATGCCGACACGGTCGAGCGCCGCAATGTCCGGCTGGGCCAGACCACCGACAGCCATTGGCTGGTCGAGGACGGGCTGAAGGCCGGGGACCGCGTCGTCGTCGCAGGCGCACAGAAGCTTTACCCCGACGCCAAGGTCGTTCCCGAATCGGTCGAGCCCAAGGAAAAGGCCGCGCAGGCCGACACCCCCGCCAATGCCACGGCCGAGGCTGCTGCCAAGAGCGGGCAACAGGGATAATCCATCATGGCACAGTTCTTTATCACCCGGCCGGTGCTGGCCTGGGTGCTGTCGATCTTTATCGTGATCGCGGGGATGATCTCCTTGCCCTCGATCCCGATCGCGCAATATCCGCAGGTGGCATGGCCGCAGATCACGGTTTCCACCGCCTATACCGGGGCATCCCCCGGCGAGATCAACCAGTCCGTCGCCCAGCCCATCGAGGATGAGCTGAACGGGGTCGAGGGTCTGGCCTATTACGAATCCGTCTCGGACAGTTCCGGGGCCATGTCGATCACCGCGACCTTCGAGCCGGGGACCGACATTGCCCGCGCGCAGGTGGACGTGCAGAACGCCGTCGCCCGCGTCGAACCCCTGCTGCCGCAAAGCGTGGTCGATCAGGGCGTGCTGGTCGAAGAGGCCGGTTCCGGCTTCCTGATGATGGTCGCGCTCACATCCGAGGATGGCAGCTTCGACGACATCGCGCTTGGCGATTACATCAACCGCAACGTCGCCGGGGAATTGCGCCGGATCGAGGGCGTGGGCCGGGCGCAGGTCTTTGCCCCGGAACGCGCGCTGCGGATCTGGATCGACCCCGACAAGATGACCGGCCTGAACCTGTCCTCAAGCGAGGTCGTCGCCGCCATCCGCGCCCAGAACGCGCAGGTCGCGGCGGGCAAGGTCGGCGCGGACCCGAACCCGATCGGCCAGCAGCTGACCGCGACCGTGCTGATGAAGGGCCAGCTGGACGACCCCGAGGAATTCGGCAAGATCGTGCTGCGCGCCAATCCCGACGGTTCCACCGTGCTGCTGCGCGACGTGGCCCGGATCGAGATCGGTTCGGAATCCTACAGCTTCAGTTCCCGCATCAACGGCAAGCCCGCCGCCGCCATCGGCATCCAGTTGTCGACCACCGGCAACGCGCTGAACACCTCGGAAGCGGTGCATCAGAAGATGGAAGAGCTGTCGCGCTTCTTCCCGCAGGGCATCAGCCATTCGATCCCCTATGACACCACCCCCTTCGTCGAGGCTTCGATCGAAAAGGTGCTGCATACGCTGGTCGAGGCGATGGTGCTGGTCTTTGTCGTGATGTTCCTGTTCCTGCAGAACTTCCGCTACACCATCATCCCGACCATCGTGGTGCCGATCGCGCTGATGGGGACGATTGCGGTCATGCTGATCGCGGGGTTCTCGATCAACGTGCTGACCATGTTCGCCATGGTGCTGGCCATCGGCATCCTTGTCGATGACGCCATCGTGGTGATCGAGAACGTCGAAAGGATCATGGCGACCGAGGGCCTGCCGCCCAAGGAAGCCACGCAAAAGGCCATGGGCCAGATTTCCGGGGCCATCGTCGGCATCACGCTGGTGCTGGCGGCGGTGTTCATCCCGATGGCCTTCTTCCCCGGCTCATCCGGGATCATCTATCGCCAGTTCGCGCTGACCATGGTGACGGCGATCCTGTTCTCGGCCTTCCTTGCGCTGACGCTGACGCCTGCGCTTTGCGCGACCTTCCTGAAGCCGATCAACGGCCATCACGAGAAGAAGGGCTTCTTCGGCTGGTTCAACCGCAACTTTGACCGCCTGACCAACCGCTATGCCGCCAGCGTCACGCTGGTCACGCGGCGGCGGCTGGTGATGATGGCCTTTTATCTGGTGCTGGTGGCGCTGACCGGTCTGGGCTTTGTCCGCCTGCCGACCAGCTTCCTGCCGAACGAGGATCAGGGCTTCATCATCACCGACGTGCAGACCCCGCCGACCGCCAGTTCCAACCGCACCGACGAGGTGCTGGCCTCGGCGACCGAGATGTATCTGAAAAAGGATGCCGTCGAAAACGTCGTCGCCATCCGTGGCTTCAGCTTCTCGGGGCAGGGGCCGAATGCGGGCCTGATCTTTGTCACCTTCAAGGACTGGGCCGATCGCGCCGAATCCGCGCAGGACATTGCGGGCGGCGCCAATATGGAGCTGTTCACCTACAAGGACGCGCAGGCCTTCGCCCTGTCGCCGCCGCCTATCCCGGGCTTCGGCACCACCGGGGGCTTCAGCTTCCGGCTGCAGGATCGCGGCGGGCAGGGGCAGGCGGCGCTGAAGGCCGCAGCCCAGCAGATCATCGCCGAGGCGCAAAAGGGCGGCATCGCCACCGGGTTGCGCATCGAGGGTCTGCCGGATGCGGCGCAGGTCTTTGTCACCATCGACCGCGAAAAGGCCAATGCCTTTGGCGTGACCTTTGCCGACATCTCGGGGACGATCTCGCAATATCTGGGTTCGGCCTATGTCAACGACTTCCCGAATTCGGGCAAGATGCAGCGCGTGATGCTGCAGGCCGAGGAAGGCTCGCGCATGCAGGCCGAGGACATCCTGAAGCTGACCGTGCGCAACTCGGCCGGTGGCATGGTGCCCTTCTCCAGCTTTGCCAGCGTGACCTGGGAACAGGGCGCGTCGCAGGTGGTGGGCTATAACGGCTATCCCTCGATCCGCATCGCGGGCGCGGCCGCACCGGGTCAAAGCTCTGGCGCCGCCATGGCCGAAATGCAGCGTCTGGCCGAGGGCCTGCCGCAGGGCTTCGGCTATGAATGGACCGGGCAATCGCTTGAGGAAATCCAGTCCGGCTCGCAATCGACGCTGCTGTTCGGGATGAGCATCCTGTTCGTCTTCCTGCTGCTGTCGGGCCTGTATGAAAGCTGGTCGATCCCGCTTTCGGTGATGCTGGTCGTGCCCTTGGGGGTCTTGGGTTGCGTCGTCGCGGTGATGCTGCGCGGCATGCCCAATGACATCTACTTCAAGGTGGGCCTGATTGCGATCATCGGGCTATCAGCCAAGAACGCCATCCTGATCGTCGAATTCGCCAAGGAATTGCGCGAAGAGGGCAAGACCCTGATCGAAGCGGCGGTCGAGGCCGCGCGCCTGCGCTTCCGCCCGATCCTGATGACCTCGATGGCCTTCACGCTGGGCGTGGTGCCGCTGGCGATTGCCACCGGTCCTTCGGCGGCCAGCCAGAACGCCATCGGCACCGGCGTCATCGGCGGCATGATCGCGGCGACCGTGCTGGCGGTGTTCTTTGTCCCGGTCTTCTTCGTCTTCGTGCTGAACCTGTTCAGCAAGATGTCGCGGCGGGGGACGAAAACCCAGACCACTTCGGCAGGCTAAGGCAAGCCCTGTCGACGCGCGGGCGGGGTGGCTCCCCTCGCCCGCGCTCCTTTTCCTTGCACCCGAGTGATCCTGATGACCGAATACCCGAATGTCTCCCGCCGCATGATGCTGGGCGGGCTGGCCTCGACCCTGGCGCTGGCGGCCTGTTCACCCGGCGCCTATACCGCCCCCAAGGCCGAGCTTTCCACGCGCTTCGCATCGGATTCCCCGGCGCGTCGGGCGGGGGCGAATGCCTGGTGGGCCGCCTTCCGCGACAAGAACATGGACACGCTGGTTGCCGCCGGACTGGCGCGGAACCTGGACGTGCAGACCGCCGTCGCCGTCATCCGCGAGGCCGAGGCCAATGCCCGGCTGGTCGGCGCAAATGACCTGCCGCAGATCAATGTCACCGGCTCGGCCAATCGCGGCATCAGCGAAAGCGCCGTGCAGATTTCGGAAAACAGCTCGGCCACGCTGGGGATTTCCTGGCTGATCGACATTTTCGGCGCGAACCGCGCGGCGCGGCGCGGGGCCTCGGCCCAAGTCGATGCCGCCTATCTGTCGGCCGAGGTCGCCCGTCTGACCGTCGCCAGCGCCGTCGCTTCGGCCTATGTCGATCTGCGCTATTACCAGACGGCGCTGACGCTGACCAAGCAAAGCCTCGACAGCCGCAAGCGCACCTTGGCCCTGACCCGAGAGCAGGATTTCCTGGGCTCGGTCAGCCGGGTCGAGGTCCTGCAGGCCGAACAATTGGTCACCCAGGCCGAGGCCGATTTGCCCGCGCTGGAGGTTGGTTTTGACCAATCGGTGAACCGGTTGGCGACACTGACCGCCGGGCGCAGCGCCGATCTGGCAGCGCGCCTGCGCAAAGGCAGCGGCCAGCCCCGCGCCGCCTATCGTGCCAGCGTCGGCGTGCCCGCCGATGTCGTCCGCGTCCGTCCCGATGTCGGCGTGGCCGAGCGCAATCTGGCCGCCGCCGTGGCCTCCGTGGGCGAGGCCGAGGCGGCCTTCTATCCCAAGCTGACCCTGACCGGTTCGGTCACCCCGATTGACCTGTCGGGCGGCGGCAGCGTCAAGACCTGGGGTTTCGGCCCGCAGATCTCGGTGCCCTTGTTCACCGGCGGCGCGAACCGCGCGCAGCTTTCGGCGGCACAGGCGCGCGCCGAACAGGCGCGTCTGGCCTGGCACGCCTCGGTCCTGAAAGCCGTCGAAGAGGTCGAAAACGCGCTCGCCGGTTATAACCGCGATGGCCGTTCGGTCGCAGCGCAGGAACGTCTGGTCGCCAATGCCAGCGAATCCGTATCGCTGGCCCGCACGTCGTATGAGTTGGGCGAGGCAGGCTTCTTCCCGGTTCTCGACGCCGAGCGCACGCTTCTCTCGGCGCGTCAGGAACTGGCCAACGCGGTGCGCCAACAGGCCCTGAACTTCGTCGCGCTAAGCGCCGCTTCCGCCGGCGGCGTCGGGCTGCCCGCGAAGTAACTGCAACCAATGCCCATCCCGTCGACGGGATCTTCGGGATGGGTCACATAATTCTGCTTATTACGGTTTTACCCTCAGACCAGCTCACGCCCGTCCATCGTGGTGATCAGCGTGGTCCTTGCCAGTTTCTGGCATTGGCGCGGGTCGGTGCCGTTGATGCGTTTCAGCAGCAGTTCCGCCAAAGCCTGACCCGTCGCCCGGTGCGAGAAATGCGAGGCGTGGACCTTGGTCGCGACATAGCGGTCAATCCGCGTCCCCGAGCGCAGGGCAAAGCCGATGCCGCGCACCTCGTCGCCGATGCGGTCACGCACACCCGCCCGAGCGCCCAGAAACGTCAGCTCGTTCGAGCAGACAAACCCGTCCACCCCCCGCTCCAGCAACGGCGGCGCCGCCGCCCGCGCCACGTCGGCGGCAAGGCGGGAATGGTGGCGCAGGACCGGGTCGGGTTCGATCCCGTGTTCGCGCAGCGCGCGTTCATAGCCGCGCACCCGCTGGCGCACGAAAGTATATCGGGTGTCGCCGTCGATCATGGCGATACGGCGGCAGCCGTCACGCAGCAGCGCATCGGTGCTTTGCCAGGCGGCGAATTCGTTATCGACATCGAACCAGGCATGTTCCGAAAACAGCTCGGTCCGGCCAAAGGTGACAAAGGGGAAATCGGCCTCAAGCAGGTAGCGCACGCGGGCGTCCTGCAGCTCGATCAGGTCGAAGATCACCCCGTCGGCAAGACGGCCGCGCACGACCTCGTGGATGCGGCCCAGACTGTCATGGGTCGCGGGCACGGCGCGCACGGCGTAATCGGTCCCGGCCAGCCCCTTGTGAAAGCCGTTCAGCAAGCCGACCGTGCCGGAATCGCCGATTTCTTCCTCATCGGCGAAGTCCAGCAGCGCCATGGCGATCAGGGTCTTGCCGGTGCGCAGCTTGGCCCCTTCCAGATTGCGGACATAGCCCAGACGCTCGGCGGTTTCGCGCACCTTCTGGACCATGTCCGGGCCGATCTTGTGGCCGTCCTTCAACGCGCGCGCGACCGTGGTGACCGACACGCCAAGCTCACCCGCGATGGTCTTGAGCGTGACGGGTGGGGTGTTCGGGGGGCGCTCCATCATGGACCTTTCAAAGCCCTCGCCTCGGGCGGCAGGACCGGCAGCCGCGCCCGCCTGAGGCGCAGCGCCTGCAAGGTCCGAGGCTGTCCGGGAAGCAGGGTGATGCAATTGTCGGACCATATCGTATCGCCGCCCAGATCCCATGTCACCCAAAGCGCCGGACGGTCGCTTGTCAGTGTCACCGTAGGGACACCCTCGGGCGACATGCCGGGCGTGGCTGAGATGACCGGCGCACCAAGGTCATATTCCTTGGGCCGCAGTGGCAGGTATTCGTTTTGACCCTGATGCGCGCCGCTGTCGTCCTGCCAGTCGAAATGCAGGAACGCATCGGCGGCGACGCCCGGCAGCCGCGCGATTTCGACGGCGCGGTCCGGCGGACAGGTGACGCGCCATTCGCCCAATGCCTGCCCCACGCCCGCGAAACGCACCGCTTGCAGCGCAACCGTCAGCGCGACCGGCGCGGGCGTGTCATTGACCGCCATCAGCACGATTTCCCCGGTCGCCGGATCGGGGCGGGCCGCCACCATCACCGGCGCATAGAAGCGCCGCGCCATGTAATGCATCGCCTTCCAGCCGCCGCCATATTCAAGGCTGGACCAGCTGGCCACCGGCCAGGTGTCGTTCAGCTGCCAATACAACGTGCCCATGCAGCGTGGCTTTGACAGCCGCCAGCTTTCGATCGCGGTCTTCATCGCCAAGCCCTGCGAGATCTGGCTGAGCCAGACCAAATCCTCGAACCGGTCGGGAAAGGGGAAATAGCGGACCAGCGTCTCGACGATGCGGCTGTTGCCGCCGGGATTACGCTGATGCACCTCCATCACGCGCGAGGACAGGTTGCGGTCGGCGGCATCGGTAAAGCTGGAAATCACCCGCGCCGAGGGGAAGGACTGAAAGCCGAATTCCGAACAGAAACGCGGCTGGACGCTGCGGTAATGTTCGAAATCCTTGGCCGAGTGCCAGACATCCCAGAAATGCATGTCGCCGCTGGTATCGTCATGCCAGCCATCGCTGAAATTCAGCGGCCCGACCGAGGGCGAGCTGGGCCACCACGGCACATCGGGGCATTCTGTCGCGACGACCTCCTCCAGCGCGTGGTTCAGCCGGTCGTAAAGCGCAAGGTAGCGATCGCGGTCCTTGCGGCTTTCGGGAAACCAGCCGATCGCGCCGACCAGTTCATTGTCGCCGCACCACAGCGCCATGCAGGGATGCGCGGACAGGCGGCGAACCTGCTGGCGGGCCTCAAGCCGGACCAGATCCAGCCATTCGCGATCCTGCGCCGGATAAAGGTTGCAGGCGAACATGAAATCCTGCCAGACCAGCAGCCCGCGTTCGGAACACATCTGATAGAAGAAATTCGGCTCATAGCAGCCACCGCCCCAGACCCGGATCATGTTCATATTGGCCAGAGTGGCACTGTCCAGCAGGTCGGCCACCGCCTGCGGCGTGGCGCGGGCGGGAAGCGCGTCGGCGGGAATCCAGTTCGCGCCGCGCATGAAGATCTGACGCCCGTTGACGCGAAAGGCGAAGCGGTGGCCGATGTCGTCGGCGTCCGTCAGCAATTCGATCTGGCGCAACCCGATGCGCAGGCTTCGGATCTGGTCGCCGATGCGCAGGTCAAGGTCATACATGTCCTGCGCGCCATGCCCGGCAGGCCACCACAGGCGCGGATCGTCGATCTCGACCGCGATGCGGCTGCGGTTCGGCCCCGGCCAAAGCTGAAGGCGTTCGGTGCTGACCTTGCCGTCGATGCGCAGCACCGCATCGGTGACGATGGGCGTGAAAACCTCGGTCAGCAGGTCCAGTTCCAGCCGCACCTTGCCGCCCTGATGGATCTGGCGCAGAGCCACATCGTCCAGCCGCAGGGCGGCGCTGCGCCGCAGACGGATGCCGCCATGCACGCCGATCGGACTAAGCGCGATGTTCCAGTCCCAGCCCGCGTCGCATTGCGGCTTTCGGAGGAAATTGTAATGCGGCAGGCGGTTGTTCCAATGGATATGAGGCACCGGGAATGGTGCGCTCGCGGCCTTGTCCCGCGCGATGGTCGAGTTCGACAGGAAGCGGATCGACAGCTGGTTCGTGCCCCGCACCAGCGCATCGGTCACGTCGAAGTCATGGCGCAGGAAGCGGCTGGCCGGGCGGCCGATCTCGATACCGTTCAGGATCACGACGGCATGGCAGTCGACCCCCTCCAGCGTCAGCGTCTGCCGCCCCTCGTCCCCGTCAAAGGCAAAGCTGCGCTCGGCCAGCCATTCGCTGTCATGCACCCAGTCAAGGCTGGCCTCCCGGTCGCGCCAATAGGGATCGGCGATGACGCCATGCGCCAGCAGCACGGAATGGATGTCCCCCGGAAAATCCATCGGCAGGGATTCCGCCCCCCCGATCCGGGTCAGGTTCCAGCCGCGATCCAGGGACCGCTCGGCCGGGTTGCGTTCCTGCTGCATGTCCATCAGATGCGCTCCGGGTTTTGGTGTATCGTTACACCATGCAATTCAGGCTTACCGCGCCATTCTTGCCTTGGTCAACGATAAATGCAGTTCAGTCAGCAATGTTGCCCGATTGGCGGCCTGAAAAAACTTCTTGGAGGGAGGGGCCGCATGGGATTAACGTTAAACCTGCAACTGATTCTACCAAGAACGGTTTCAGGGGGAGGAAACATGACAAAACGGCTTTTGCTTGGGGCGACGGCGGCGATTTGCTTCGCGGGGGGCGCCTATGCGACGGAAATCGAGGTCACCCATTGGTGGACCTCGGGCGGTGAGGCGGCTGCGGTCGCCGAATTCGCCAAGGCCTTTGACGCCACCGGCAACAAATGGGTGGACGGCGCGATCGCGGGTTCGGGGGGAACCGCCCGCCCGGTCATGATCAGCCGGATCACCGGCGGCGACCCGATGGGCGCTACCCAGTTCAACCACGGCCAGCAGGCCCAGGAACTGGTCGAGGCCGGGCTGATGCGTTCGCTGGAAGACGTGGCCAAGGCCGATGGCTGGCGCGACATCGTGCATCCCGCCTCGATCCTGAAAAGCTGCGAGATCGACGGCCAGATCTATTGCGTTCCGGTCAACATCCACTCGCAATTGTGGCTGTGGCTGTCGAATGCCGCCTATGAAAAGGCCGGGGTGCCGGTGCCCAAGGACTGGAACGAATTCGTCGCCGCAGCGCCCAAGCTGCGCGAGGCGGGCATCCAGCCGCTGGTGATCGGCCAGCAGCCGTGGCAGGCCTCGCTGGTGCTGCAGAACGTGATCGCGGCCATTGCCGGACCCGAGGTTTACGGCAAGGTGTTCAACGACAAGAACATCGAGGCCGTCGCCAGCCCGGAAATGGAAAAGGCCTTTGCCGCGCTGGAAACCGCGCGCGAACTGGCCACCGGGTCGAACGTGCAGGAATGGAATCAGGCGACCACCATGGTCATCAACGGCACCGCCGGGGGTCAGATCATGGGCGACTGGGCGCAGGGCGAATTCGCCATCGCCGATAAGGTCGCGGGCAAGGATTACACCTGTCTGCCCGGTCTGGGTCTGGCCGAGATCGTCTCGACCGGCGGTGACGCCTTCTACTTCCCCAAGGTCGACGATCCCGCCATCACCAAGGCGCAAGAGGATCTGGCCCGCGTGATGATCTCGCCCGAGGCGCAGGTGGCCTTCAACCTCAAGAAAGGCTCGATGCCGGTGCGCGGCGATGTCGATCTGGCGACGGCCAATGACTGCATGCGCAAGGGTCTGGACATCCTTGCCAAGGGCACGGTCATCCAAGGCTTGGATCAGGCGCTGTCGGCGGATGCCGGCACCCAGCTGGCCGATATGATGGTCCAGTATTTCAACCAGCCTGACATGTCGATCGACGACGTGAAAAAGGGTCTGGTCGACATCCTGCAATTCGACAGCTGACGCCATCCGGGGCAGAGGCGCGCAAGCCCCCTGCCCCATCCCTGCCCTGCCAAACGGGAACCCATCATGGCCAAGACCAGCGCCTCCGGACGCCCGTCCCGGTTGTTCCGGAACCTCAATGCCAAGATCGCCGCCATTCCGATGATCCTGACCGCCTGCGTGGTCTTTGTCGGCTTCTCGGCCTGGACGATCCTGCATTCCTTCACCAAGTCGCGCCTGCTGCCGAAACTGGATTTCGTCGGAATCGCGCAATACGAACGCCTGTGGGCCAGCGACAAATGGCTGATCTCCATCCAGAATCTGGTGCTGTTCGGCATCTGCATGCTGGTGTTTTCATTCGTGATCGGCTTTCTGCTGGCCTGCCTGCTGGACCAGAAGATCCGCTTCGAGGGGATGTTCCGCACCATCCTGCTTTACCCGTTCGCGCTGAGCTTCGTCGTGACCGGGGTGATCTGGCAATGGATCCTCAACCCCGATTTCGGCGTCCAGTCGATCATTCGCGGTCTGGGCTGGGAAAGCTTCACCTTTGACCCGCTGAACAATGGCCGCATCGTGATGTTCGGCGTGGTCATCGCGGCACTTTGGCAGGGCACGGGCTTTGTCATGGTGCTGCTGCTGGCCGGTCTGCGCGGCATCGACGATGAGATCTGGAAGGCCAGCCGCGTCGATGGCATCCCGACATGGAAGACCTATCTGGTCGTGGTCGTGCCGATGCTGCGCCCGGTCTTCGTCACCACCTTGGTCATCGTCACCGCGGGCATCGTCAAGGTCTATGACCTTGTCGTCGCCCAGACCGGCGGCGGCCCCGGCATCTCGTCCGAGGTTCCGGCGAAATATGTCTATGACCAGATGTTCCTGAACCAGAACCTTGGCCAAGGCTTCGCCGCCTCGACCATGATGCTGCTGACGGTCGCCATCATCATCATCCCCTGGGCCTATCTTGAATTCGGAGGGCGGAAACGTGGCTGACTTCGCAATGGAAGCACGCGGGCCACGGCCGCGCAGCCGGATATCGCCGCGCAGCATCATGATCTATGGCACGCTGGTTCTGGTCGCGATCTATTACCTGATCCCGCTTTACGTGATGGTCGTGACCTCGCTGAAGGGCCTGCCCGAGATCCGTCTGGGCAACATCTTCTCGCCCCCGGTCGAGGCCACCTTTGAGCCATGGGTCAAGGCGTGGTCGCAGGCCTGTACCGGGCTGAACTGCGACGGCTTGCAGCGGGGTTTCTGGAACTCGGTGCGGATTACCGTGCCGTCGGTCATCATCTCGATCCTGATCGCCTCGATCAACGGCTATGCGCTGGCGAACTGGCGCTTCAAGGGGGCCGAGCTGTTCTTTGCCGTGCTGATGATCGGGGCCTTCATCCCCTATCAGGTGATGATCTATCCGATGGTCATCCTGCTGCGCGAACTGGGCATCTATGGCGGACTGACCGGGCTGGTGCTGGTCCATACCGTCTTTGGCATGCCGATCCTGACGCTGCTGTTTCGCAACTACTTCTCGACCCTGCCCGAGGAATTGTTCAAGGCCGCCCGCGTCGATGGCACCGGCTTCTGGGGCATCTATTTCCGGATCATGCTGCCCCTGTCGCTGCCGATCATCGTGGTGGCGATCATCCTGCAAGTCACCGGCATCTGGAATGACTTCCTGTTCGGCGTCGTCTTCACCCGGCCCGAATATTACCCGATGACCGTGCAGCTGAACAATATCGTCAACACCACGACCGGGGTGCGCGAATACAACGTCAACATGGCCGCGACGATCCTGACCGGCCTTGTTCCGCTTCTCATCTATTTCGTCTCGGGCCGCCTTTTCGTGCGCGGCATCGCGGCGGGCGCTGTCAAAGGATAGGCCATGATGCATCAATCCGTTTCAGTCACCGACAGTTCACTGTCCATCCGGGGGCTGCAACTGTCCTTCGGCGCGGTGCAGGTGCTGCATGACGTCAGCATGGAGATCGGCCGCGGCGAGTTCATCGTCCTGCTGGGCGGCTCGGGGTCGGGGAAATCCACGATCCTGAACTGCATCGCGGGGCTGCTGGATGTCTCGGACGGGCAGATCTTCATCAACGGGCGCAATGTCACCTGGGAAGAGCCCAAGGATCGCGGCATCGGCATGGTCTTCCAGTCCTATGCTCTTTACCCGCAGATGACGGTGCGCGGCAATCTGGCCTTCGGGCTGAAGAACGCGAAGCTGCCCAAGGACGAAATCGCCCGTCGCATCGACCGCGCCGCCCGCATCCTGCAGATCGAGGATTATCTGGACCGCAAGCCCGGCGCGCTGTCGGGCGGACAGCGCCAGCGCGTCGCCATCGGCCGGGCGCTTGTGCGGGACGTGGACCTGTTCCTGTTCGACGAACCCTTGTCGAACCTTGACGCGAAGCTGCGCGCCGAGCTGAGGGTGGAAATCAAGCGCCTGCATGAAAAGCTGGGCAACACCATGGTCTATGTCACCCATGACCAAATCGAGGCGATGACCTTGGCCTCGCGCATCGCGCTGCTGCGGCACGGCGTCATCCAGCAATTCGACACGCCCGACGAAATCTATCGCCGCCCCGTGAACCTGTATGTCGCGGGCTTCATCGGCAGCCCTTCGATGAACTTCCTGAAAGGCCGGATCGAGGGTGGGGATTTCATTTTCAACAGCCACCGCATCCCGCTGGCCGACTATGAAGGCCGCCCCCGCGACGGCGAGGCCATCCTTGGCGTCCGCCCCGAACATACCAGCTTCCGCATCGGCAATGACGGCGTCACCGCCAAGGTCGAGTTGCAGGAGCATATGGGCGCGGAAAGCGTCATCCACCTGTCGCTTGACGGCCAGCGCTTTGCCCTGCGCACCCCCGACGACACCCACATTCCCGAAGGCACGACCCTGTCCCTGACCTTCGACATTTCCCGCGCGTCGCTTTTCGACCCGCAATCCGAACTTCGGCTTTGAACCCCAAGGATCACCCAATGCCTGTTCTGTCCTATCAGCTATACTCATCGCGGAATTTCTCGGGTCTGGAACAGACCTGCGACATGCTTGCACGCGCAGGCTATGAGGCGGTCGAGCCCTATGGCGCGCTGCTGGCCCAGCCCGACACTCTGGCCCGCGCGGTCGAGGAAAACGACCTGCGCGTCCCCAGCGCCCATGTCAATCTGGCCGAGCTTGAGGCTGATCCCGACCGCTTCATCGCCTTGGCCGCGCGTCTGGGCATCCGCACCTATTACGCGCCCTATGTCCTGCCCGATCAACGCCCCACCGATGGTGCAGGCTGGCGCGAATTCGGCGCGCGTCTGGACCGCGCTGGTGCGCCCCTGCGTGAGGCAGGCCTGGGCTTTGGCTGGCACAACCATGATTTCGAATTCGTCCCCACCGCCGATGGCGTCGTCCCGATGGAGGCGATCCTGCAAGGCGGCCCCGATCTGGAATGGGAGGCGGATATTGCATGGATCATCCGCGGTGGCGCCGATCCCTATGACTGGATCGCCCGCCATGCCGACCGCATCACCGCCGCCCATGTCAAGGACATCGCCCCCGCCGGTGAAAAGACCGATGAGGATGGCTGGGCCGATCCCGGAACCGGCGTTCTGGACTGGCCCGCGCTTTACGCGGCGCTTGGCCGGACCAAGGCGGGGATTCTGGTCATGGAGCATGACAATCCCTCGGATGACGCCCGTTTCGCCCGCGCCGGAGTGGCGCTGAATGCCGGGTTGGAGGCCTGACATGACTGACCTGAATATCGGCATCATCGGGGCCGGAAACATCTCGAAGACCTATTTCGAAATGTCGCCCCTGTTCGACGGCATCAAGGTCGTGGCCGTGGCCGACCTGAACGCGGAAGCAGCCGCCCGCGCCGCCGAAACCTATGGCGTCCGCGCCCTGACCACTGATGCGCTGCTGGCCGATCCGCAGGTTGACCTGATCGTCAACCTGACCATCCCGGCGGCGCATTTCGAAGTTGCCCGCGCGGCGCTGCTGGCCGGAAAGCATGTCTATTCTGAAAAGCCTTTCGTGCTGTCGGTCGAACAGGGCCGCGAGTTGCAGGCGATCGCGTCGGAAAAGGGGCTGCGCGTCGGCTCGGCCCCCGACACCTTCCTTGGCGGGGCGCATCAGCAGGCCCGCGCCCTGATCGATGCCGGTGAAATCGGCCCGGTCCACAGCGCCACTGCCCATGTAATGTCGGCGGGGATGGAGCATTGGCACCCGAACCCCGATTTCTTCTTCCTGCCCGGCGGCGGCCCGATCCTTGACCTTGGCCCCTATTACATCTCGGCCTTCGTCAACCTGCTGGGCCCGGTCGCCCGCGTCACCGCCCTGACCGGCATGGCCAGCGCCGAGCGGGTGATCCGCTCAGAGCCCCGCGCGGGGGAACGCATCCCGGTCAAGACGCCGACGACCATCCATGCGCTGCTGCAATTCGCATCCGGCGCGATGGTGACCCTGGGCGCGTCATGGGATGTCCACGGCCACCGCCACGGCAATATGGAGGTCTACGGCGCCGAGGGCAGCATGATCCTGCCCGATCCGAACTTCTTTGGCGGCCCGGTCGAGGTCTCGCATCGCGGCGAGGCCCTGGCTCCGGTCACGACGTGGGACCATCCCTTTGCCGTGCCGAATGAGACGTCCAATGGTGTCGCCCGCGCCAATTACCGCGCGGCGGGTCTGGCCGACATGGCCCGCGCCATCCGCGAGGGCGGCGATTTCCGCTGCGACCAGTCGCGCGCCCTGCATGTGATCGAGGTGATGACATCCATCCTGCAGGCGGGCGAGACCGGCGAATGGATCACCCTGACCACCACCTGCACCCGCCCCGAGGCGCTGGGTCCCGATGCCGCGCAGGCCCTGCTGCGCGCCGAGGAAGCCGCCCCCGCCGCACGCACGGCTTAAGACAAGGCGACGGCCGGGGACCTTCCCGGCCGTCGCGCCATATTTCAGATCCTGCCGCTGGTCAGCCGATAGCGCGAACCGGGATGCAGCGCATAGACCACGGTGACGACATCGTCCCCGTGCCATGTCCGGCGCTTGAGCCGCAGGCAGGGCTCGTTTTCGGGAATGTCCAGACGCTGGCATTCGGTGGCATTGGGCAGCACCGCCTCGACCTCGACATCCGAGCGGGTGATCGCAACGCAGCGCGTCAGATAGGCATTCGCCGTCTGCTGGGTGAAATCCTGATCCAGATAATCCGGCACCAGCGACGGATTTACATAGCGGTTCTCGATCTGGATCGGCGCGCCGTCTTCCTTATGCACCATGATCGAATGGAACAGCCGCGCGCCTGACGGCAGGCCGAATTCCTCTTGCAGGACCGCGTTGGCGCGGCAGGGCTCAAGCAATTCGATCCTGACCGTATGGGCGTGATCGCGCTCGCGGATCTCATCGGCGATATTGCGGACCTCCAGCAGGGTCGAACTGGGCTTGGGACGCGCCACGAATGAGCCGACGCCGTGGACGCGGATGATCTTGCCCTCGGTCGCAAGCTCGCGCAGGGCGCGGTTGGCGGTCATCCGACTGACGCCGAATTGGGCAACGATCTCGTTTTCGGAGGGAATCCGCGCATTGGGCTTCAGCGCGCCGCTGCGGATCTTGTCGTGGAAATAGTCCTTCACCGCCTCATATAGCGGCACGCCCTTGGTCGAATGATAAAGAAACAAGCTGTCTGCTATCATTTTGGTCACGCATGCTCTCCGGCAGTCGATTGGCCGCTGACATGGCCCCGGCCCAAACTGTGCCACTGTGACGAGACTGTTGCCACATGAAAGTTTATGGTTCCATATACAAGTATAGACAGGACGGCACCAACAGAACCGGCTGAGTCGGCAGGGGTGCGGTTCCGGTGAATGACAAGCAACCGGGAGATCGCTTCATGAAAACGAACACACTTGCCACGATGGTATTTACCGGCTGTCTGGCCGGCCTGCCGATGGCCGCACAGGCGTCATATTGCGGCGACGGCAATACGCTGACCTTTGCCGGGATCGGCTGGGAAAGCGGCGATTTCATCACCAAGGTGATGGAGACGATCTTTGCCAAAGGCTACGACTGCAAGACCGACACCATCACCGGCAACTCGATCACGCTGGAAAACGCGGTCGCGACCAATGACGTCCAGATCTTTGCCGAAGAATGGATCGGCCGCAGCGACATCTGGAACAAGGCCGAATCCGAGGGCAAGGTGCAGGCCATCGGCGACACTTTCGCCGGCGCCAGCGAAGGCTGGTTCGTGCCGACCTATGTCGTCAAGGGCGACGAGGCCCGCGGGATCAAGCCGGTCGCCCCGGACCTGAAATCGGTCGATCAGCTCAAGGACCCTGCGATCATCGCGCTGTTCTCGGACCCCGAGGAGCCTTCGAAGGGGCGCTTCCTGAACTGCCCCTCGGGCTGGACCTGCGAGGGGGTCTCGACCGCCAAGCTTGAGGGCTACGGCCTTGGCGACAGCTATACCAACTTCCGTCCCGGCACCGGGACCGCGCTGGATGCGGCGATTTCCTCGGCCTACAAGCAGGGCCAGCCGATCCTGTTCTATTACTGGTCGCCCACCGCGATCATGGGCAAATACGCCCTGACCCAGCTGGAGGAACCGGCCTATTCGGACGCCTGCTGGGCCAACCTGACCGATCCCGCCGCCAAGCATGAGGCCGCCTGCGCCTTTCCCTCGGTCAAGGTGGCCTACGGCGTGAACAGCGAATTTGCCAAGGCCGCCCCCGAGATCATCGAGGTGCTGTCCAAGGCGACCTTCCCGCTGGATCAGGTCAACGCCAGCCTTGCCTATATGGTCGACAACGAGGTCGACGCGGCCAAGGCGGCCGAGGTCTTTCTGAAGGAAAAGGCCGACATCTGGGGCGCGTGGGTCAGCCCCGAGGCCAAGGACAAGATCAGCGCCAGCCTGAACTGACAAAAGCCACCGTCTGGGCGGCCTGTCATCAGGCGGGCCGTCCGCAACAGTCTTTTCATCGAGGTCGGTCCCTTGTTCCCTGAATCGCTCAACTTCTCGATCCGAAAGCCGATCAACCATTTCGTCGACATGCTGGTCACGAACTATGGCAGCACCTTTCGGGCGATTTCGGACGCCATCCTGCAGGTGCTGCTGCTGATCGAGGGCGTGCTGCGCGGGACGCCCTGGTGGGTCGTCATCATCGCCTTCATGGTGCTGGCATGGCTGGGCACGCGACGCGTCGTCCTGACCATCGGCGTCGGCGTCATGCTGCTGGTCGTGGGCATGCTGGGCCTGTGGGACCAGACCATGCAGACGCTGGCGCTGATGACCATGGCCACGCTGATTTCAGTGGTCATCGGCATCCCGCTGGGCATCCTTGCCGCCAAGTTCCGCTCGGTGCAGCGGATCATCCTGCCGGTTCTGGACGTGATGCAGACCATGCCCAGCTTTGTCTATCTGATCCCGGCACTGATGCTGTTCGGGCTGGGCAAGGTTCCGGCGGTGCTGGCCACGATCATCTATGCCGTGCCGCCGCTGATCCGTCTGACCGATCTGGGCATCCGCCAAGTCGACCATGAGGTGGTCGAGGCCTCGACCGCCTTTGGCGGCAGCCCGATGCGCATCCTGTTCGGGACCGAACTGCCCCTAGCCATGCCGACCATCATGGCGGGCCTGAACCAGACGATCATGATGGCGCTGTCGATGGTGGTCGTCGCCTCGATGATCGGGGCGCGGGGTCTGGGCGAAACCGTCCTGAACGGCATCCAGACGCTGGATGTGGGCAAGGGGCTGGAAGCAGGTATCGGCATCGTCATCCTTGCGATCGTGCTGGATCGCATCACGCAGGGCTTCGGCAAGCCCCGGAGGTTCAAATGAGCATGTCTGGCATCCAAATTCGCGGCGTCTCCAAGATCTTTGGCGCAGGCGCGGACAAGGCGATCGCGCTGGTCGAACAGGGGCTGAGCAAGGCCGAGATCCTTGAGCGGACCGGCTGCGGCGTGGGTCTGCGCAACATCACGCTGGACATCCCGGCGGGCGAGATCTTTGTCATCATGGGCCTGTCGGGGTCGGGGAAATCGACGCTGGTGCGCCATCTCAACCGGCTGATCGAACCCAGCGCCGGCGAGATCTTCTTTGACAACACCAATGTCCTGACCTTGGGCCGAAAAGAGCTGCGCGCCTTTCGCACCAACCGCATCAGCATGGTGTTCCAAAGCTTCGCGCTGGCCCCGCACAAGACGGTCCTGCAAAACGTCATCTACGGCCAGATCTCGCGCGGGACGGCCCGCAAGCAGGCCGAGGCGATCGGCATGGAATGGATCGCCAAGGTCGGGCTGTCGGGCTATGAACATCGCTATCCCGACCAGCTTTCGGGGGGCATGAAGCAGCGCGTCGGACTGGCGCGGGCGCTGGCCGCCGATACCGACGTGATCCTGATGGACGAGGCCTTCAGCGCGCTCGACCCGCTGATCCGCTCGGACATGCAGGACCAGCTGCTGCAATTGCAGCGCGATCTGGCCAAGACCATCGTCTTCATCACCCATGATCTGGACGAGGCGCTGCGCATCGGCTCGCGCATTGCGATCCTGAAGGATGGCGAGCTGGTGCAGGTCGGCACGCCCAATGACATCCTGGCCAATCCGGCAAACGACTATGTTGCGCGTTTCGTTCAGGGCAGGACCGCCGTCCATGCGTGATCCGGTTCGTTTAGACCAGCCGCTGACCGCCGCCCAGATCGCCGCCGTGGCCCATGGCGCGACCCTGTCCCTGTCGGATGCGGCGCAGGGCCGGATCGCCACCGCGCGTGGCATCGTCGATGCGCTGATCGACCGGGGCATTCGCGGCTATGGCATCAATACCGGCGTGGGTGCCCTGTGCGATGTGCTGATCGACCACCCCGAGCAGGCGCAACTGTCGCGCAATATCCTGTTCAGCCATGCCTGCGGTGTCGGCGCGCCCCTGTCCGCGACCGAGGCCCGCGCCGTCATGGCCGCGCAGGTGAATCTGTTTGCGCTGGGATATTCCGGCATCCGGCCGGTCGTGGTCGATCACCTTGTCGCGCTGCTGAATGCGGGTGTGATGCCGCTGATCCCAGCGCGCGGCTCGGTCGGCTATCTGACCTATGGCGCGCAGATCGGCCTGTTGCTGATCGGAGAGGGCATGGCCCTGTGCGATGGCAAGACGATGTCCGCGCGCGACGCACTGGCCCGTGCCGGGCTGCAGCCCCTGACGCTGGCCGCGAAAGAGGGGCTGTCGCTGGTCAATGGCACGCCCTGCTCGACCGGGCTCGCCTGTCTGGCGCTGGACCGGCTGGCCTCGCTTTGCGACTGGGCGGATGCCAGTGCCGCCATGACCTATTCGGTCCTTGGCCAGCAGGCCGCGCCCTTTGACGACACCGCCATGCATCTGCGGCAAGCCCCGGAAATGTGGCAGGTCGCAGGCAATATGCGCGATGCGCTTGGCAATCATCGCCCCGCGATCCTGCCCGACCGGACCCAGGACCCGATGAGCCTGCGCGCCGTCCCCCATGTCCATGGCGCGGTGCGCGCGGCGATGCGGCAGGCGGCCGAGATCATCACCCGCGAATTGCACAGCGCCAGCGACAATCCCACCGTCGGCGGCACGCCGGACGCGCCCAAGGTCTATTCGACCGCCCATGCCATGGGCAATTCGCTGGCCATCGCGCTGGACCAGATGGCCATTGCTGCGGCGCAACTGGGCATGATCTCGGAACGGCGCACCGACCGGCTGGTGAACCCGCTGGTCAGCGGCCTGCCCGCGTTTCTGGCGCGCGACAGCGGGCTGCAATCGGGCATGATGATCGCGCAATACACCGCCGCGGGGCTGGTTGCCGAAAACCGCAGGCTGGCCGCGCCCGCCAGCCTTGACGGCGGCATCACCTCGGCCCTGCAAGAGGACATCCTGCCCCATCCGACCTCGGCCGCCGAAAAGCTGCACCGACTGCTGGACAATCTGGAGCTGCTGTTCGCGATCGAGCTGATCTGCGCGGCGCAGGCGGTCGACCTGACCACCGGAGCGCCCGCCAGCCCGGCAATCGCGCGGACCTATCGCCATGTCCGCCGGATTGCCCCGGTCTATGCCGATGACCGCCCGTTGAACTCGCTGATTCAGGCGGTGGCGGAAATGCTGCGCCAGCCGTCGCTGCAGCCCGAGCCGGTTCCGGCGTAACCCTGCCGCGCCCTTGTGAAAGGCGCAAAGGTGAAGAACATGGCAAGGCGCGGGTCTCTCCGCGCCTTCCAGATGCAGGTGACCGAACATGCCGCTGACCCTTCCGCCGCTGAACTCGCTCAGGGCATTCGAGGCCGCCGCCCGCACCGGCAGCTTCACTGCGGCGGCCGAGGAAATCGGCGTCTCGGCTGCCGCGATCAGCCAGCATGTCAAGAAGCTGGAAGACTATCTGGGCAAGACGGTGTTCACCCGCCAGAACAACCGCGTCACCCTGACCGATGCCGGGCATTCTTTCTTTGAAAGCGCGGCCTCGGGGCTGCAGATCATCTCGGACACGACCGAGGAGCATCTGCTGCAGCGATCACGGGCGCGACTGGTGATCAGCGCGATCGAATCCGTGACCGAAAAATGGCTGACCCGCAGGATCGCGGAATATTGCCATGCCCATCCCGATTTCCGCTTCGACCTGCGGGTCGAGCCCGATCCGGTCGACTTTGCCCGCCATAACATCGACCTGCGGCTGGCCTATGACGGCACGCATTACCCGGAACTTGAACTGGTGAACCTGCCGCAGGACGTGCTGGTCCCGGTCTGCAGCCCCGATTATCTGGCGCGCCATCCCGAAATCGGAACCCATGGCATGGCCGCCGTTCCGGATGCGGACCTGCTGCATACCAGCTGGGGGCCCAGCTTTGGAACCCAGCCAAGCTGGCAAAAATGGCATTCGCACGCAAACCTGCCTCAACCCGTCCTGACCAAAGGTTTTCTTGTGCACAGCTCGGCGGTTCTGCTTGACCTTGCGCGCGAAGGGCTGGGCGTCGCACTGGGTCAGCGCCTGATGATTCATGACGATGTCGAGGCCGGAAAACTGGTCCGCATATCCGACCTGACCATCCCGCTGGGCCGGTCGTATTGTCTGGCCTATCCCCGTGTAAAACAGCAAAAAAGACATCTTCTGCCACTGATCGAATGGCTGCGCGGACGCGCGGTCAGCTAGGCTTGGGACACCCTGCACAACCTTGGCCAAGCACGCGGGAAAGGCGCGGTGCACGGCCGTGGACGTGCATGCCGCGCATTAAGTTTTTCTAGGTCAGGCCAATATTTTGCCGCGTTGCCGGAAGGACCCCCACTGCGCTTATCTGAGGTCAGCCAAAGTGGAGACCGATGATGCACCACCTTCTTGACCTCGACACCTACCCCTTGGACAAGCCGGACACTGCCGCCTATGCGGCTCTGGTCGCGCGCTGCAAGGCCCGCCTTGCTGCCGACGGCATGTTCGATCTGCCCGGCTTCCTGCGCCCCAAGGCGACGGTCGACGCCGCCGCAGCAGCCGCTCCGGCGATGGCCACCGAAAGCCACCGCCATGCGCGATCGCATAACGTCTATTTCCGCGACAGCGTCGATGGGCTTTCCGACGACGATCCGGTCCTGAGCAAGGTCGAGACCGTCAACCACACGCTTTGCGCCGACCAGATCGCGGGCAACCCGGTGCTGGATCTTTACGACTGGGCGCCCTTCGCCGCGTTTCTGGCCGCCACCATGGGCAAGGACGCGCTGTATTGCATGCAGGACCCGATGGCCCGCGTGAATATTCAGGCCAGCCGCGACGGCGAGGCGCTGAACTGGCATTTCGACCGTTCCGAATTCACCACCACCATCCTGCTGCAAGCCTCGGAAATCGGCGGTGAGCTGGAATACCGCAAGGATCTGCGCAGCGCCGACAATCCGAACTACGCGGGCGTCGCGGCGGTGCTGCGCGGCGAAGACCCCGAGGTGCGCAAGATCAAGCTGGTCCCCGGCGCGCTGAACGTCTTTCGCGGCGTCGACACGCTGCACCGCGTCTCGCAGGTCAAAGGCCCGACCGAGCGCATGGTTGCGATTTTCTCCTTCTTCGACCGCCCCGGCGTCAATATGACCGCGAAGGAGCAGATCGGCTTTTACGGCCGCAGCGTCGCCGCATGACCTTGCAGCCCGCGCCGCATGAACCTGTCGGCGGCCCGCCGATCCAGCCCGCCGTTCATCGGCGGGCCAGCGGTGCCTGCGCCACCTGCACGAACCTGTCCTGCCAGCGCATGATCCAGATGACCCGCGATGCAACGCGGGCGGATGCTGGCGACAGGAACTGGAAACAAGATCCATAACAGGGAGCTAAAGACATGACCAATGACAAGCTGACGCTGACCGCCGCAATGGCGACGCTTGGGCTGCTGCTGGGCGCGCCAGCACAGGCCTCGGACATCGCATGGTGCAAGGATGGCAAGACCATCACCTTTGCCGGGGTCGACTGGGAAAGCGGCGCATTCATCAAGGATGTCGTCTCGCGCATTCTGGCCGATGGCTATGACTGCAAGACCGATTCCATCCCCGGAAACACGATCACGCTGGAAATGGCGACCGCGAATGGCGAGGTCCAGATCTTTGCCGAAGACTGGATCGGCCGCAGCGAGGTTCTGGCCAAGGCCATGGAAGCGGGCAAGACCATTCCCGTCGGCCATCCCTTTACCGGCGCGGGCGAAGGCTGGTTCATTCCCGCCTATCTGGTGAAAGGCGACGCGGCGCGCGGGATCGCGCCCTTGGCCCCGAACCTGAAATCCGTCGCCCAACTGGCCGATCCCGAGATCGTCAAGCTGTTCGCGGACCCCGAGGAGCCCAGCAAGGGCCGCTTCCTGAACTGCCCGTCGGGCTGGACCTGCGAGGGCGTCAGCACCGCCAAGCTTGAGGCTTACAAGCTGGACGCCAGCTATGTGAACTTCCGCCCCGGCACCGGGACCGCGCTGGACGCCGAGATCACGTCAAAGATCATGCAGGGCCAGCCGATCCTGTTCTATTACTGGTCGCCCACCGCCGTCATGGGCAAGTTCGATGTCGTCCAGCTGGAGGAGCCCGCCTTCAATCAGGATTGGTGGAGCCAGCTGACCCAAGAGGACGGCAAACGCGACGCCGGCTGCGCCTTTCCCCCAGTCGAGGTCATCTATGCCTTCAACAAGGACTTCCACGCCGCCGCCCCCGAAGTGGTCGATATTCTTGCCAAGGCCGAATTCCCGCTGGATATGATCAATGCCAGCGTAGCGCAGATGGCCGAAAACAAGCAGGATTCCAGCGAGGTCGCCGAGGAATTCCTGAAGAAACATCCCGAAATCTGGGGCAAATGGGTCTCGGCCGAGGCGGCGGACAAGATCAAGGCCAGCATCAACTAAGCGGCCCCGGCGGAAAAATCAGCGAAAGCGCCGCTCACGGCGGCTTTCCCGTCGGCTGCCTGTTGCATTGCCCGACCTTGGTGCGGGCATTGCGACAGGGTTTGCGTTGCATTTCTGCGACCGAATACATGGACTTGCCGACGGCCCGTCCGGCGATTACCAATCCATGTCCATTCGCGTCGCCCTTCCTTCGTGGCTTGGGTGCCGAAGCATCATCGCGCTGGACCGCATCCGCGCCCTGCAGGGCATTCGCACATGAGGGCCGAACATGACCGACCGCAAGATCCGCTGGGGCGTGCTTTCCACCGCCAATATCGGCCTGACCAAGGTGATCCCCGCGATCATGAAATCGCCCCATTCTCAGGTCGTGGCCATTGCCTCGCGCAGCGCGGCCAATGCCCGCGCCGCCGCCGACCGGCTGGGGATCGAACGCGCCTATGGCTCGTATGAGGATCTGCTGGCCGACCCGGAAGTGGACGCGATCTACAACCCGCTGCCCAATCACCTGCATGTGCCCATGACCTTGGCGGCCAATGCCGCGGGCAAGCATGTCCTGTGCGAAAAGCCCATCGCCATCACCGCGGATGAGGCCACCCAGCTGCGCGGCGCGCGTCAGGACCGGCTGATCCTTGAGGCCTTCATGGTCCGCTTCCATCGCCAATGGCAGCGCGCCCTGGAAATCGTCGCTTCCGGAGAGTTGGGAGAGGTGCGCGTCGTCCGCGCGCTGTTCACCTATTTCAACGACGACCCGGCCAATGTCCGCAATCAGGCCGGGATCGGCGGCGGCGGCATTCTGGATATCGGCTGCTACCCGGTCACCGCCGGGCGCTATTTCTTTGGTGCCGAGCCGCAGCGGGTGGTGTCACTGGTCGAGCGCGACCAGACCTTCGGCACCGACCGTCTGGCCAGCGTCATTGCCGATTTCGGGGCGGGGCGGCAGCTGGTCTTTACGGTTTCCACCCAGCTTGTCCCCGGCCAGTCGCTGGAGATCGTCGGCACCAAGGGCCGGGTCGAGATCGTGATCCCCTTCAACGCGCCCGCAAACGCCCCGACCGCCATCCTGATCGACAAGGGCGAAAGCTTCGACGGCGCGCTGGCCCGGCGCGAGATCCTGCCGCGCTCGGACCAGTATACCGACATGGCCGAGGCCTTTGCGCTGGCGGCGCTGGGTCAGGGCGGGCTGCCTTGGGGTGTCGAGGATGCGATCCGCTCGATGCGGGTGCTGGATGCGATCACGGAAAGTGAGCGCAGCGGCGGCTGGGTCAAAGTCGCGGAATAGGTCCGGCAGCTTTGCGGGGGCGCGCAGCCCCCGCCGCGCTAAAGGTCGAAATCATCCCGCGTCACCGTGACCAGCCCGGCAAGCTCGATCTGGAAATCGGCGCGTCCGTCATGGTCGGTATCGCCATAGATGATGGTCCGGTCATTCGCCGACGCGGCCATATCGAACTGGCGATAGACCACCGAGGCCCGGCTGTCCGAGAAATTCCCGCTGCCCCCCCAGACGAACGCCTGATCCCCCGCCCGGCTCGGGTCGGTGTCGATGCCGGACAGGTCGATCCGGTCCTGACCATGGGTGAAATCAAGGATGATGTCGCGCTGTCCCGCCCCTGACAGCGGGTTCAGCGTGTTGTTGCTGATATAGCCGGAATAGCCCGAGGCCGAATCCCGCAGGGCAAAGACGAAGGTATCCGCCCCGGCCCCACCGCGCAGCAGGTCGACGCCCGCCCCGCCGATCAGCGTGTCCTGACCCGCACCGCCCGACAGGGTGTCATCGCCACCGCGACCGGACAGGGTCTCGGCCACGCCAGTTCCGATCAGGTGGTCACGTCCGGGCGTGCCGATAAGGCCCTCGACGACATCGCTCAGGTTGATCCGCAGGCTTTCGCTATCCTCGGCCCCGCTGCCGATGGTCGGATCGTCAAGGCGCAGGGTCACGTCCAGCGTCGGGTTGGACTCAAAGTCCAGAACCGCCCCGGCCCTAAGCCAGACCGCGCCCGACCTGATCTCGAACAGCCCCGCATCCGCCCCGGTCAGCGTCAGGTGGTTCGTCCCGCCATCAATGTCCGAGATCGTCAGGTTCGCCACCCGGATCGCCGTCGTGGTCGGCGCATTCTCGGCCAATGTCGAAACCAGCGGCGTTATCGCAAGGCTGGGCGCGTCATTCACCGGGGTCACACCTAGGTTGAAGGTGCGGGCCGTCGGGGCTGATCCGTCCTCATTCCCATCCTCGACCAGCACCCGGAATTGGGCCGCGTTGCTCTCGGACCCGTTATGGGTAAAGCTGACCCGGCCCGCCGTGATATCGGCGGCGGTAAAGCTGCTGGCCACCGCGCCACCCACGCGCAGCACGCCATTGCTTTCCCCCGAGACCCGGAACACCACGCCCGATGCGCTATCATCGGGATCGCTGAAGCCGATATCCGCGCCGGTCAGGACATAGTGCCCGCCTTCGGCCACGGTGGCACGCAGATCGCCGGTCAGCACCGGCGCGTCGTTCACCGGCGTTACCGCAAGGGTGAAGGTCTGCTGGGTCGGTGCTGATCCGTCCTCATTCCCATCCTCGACCAACACCCGGAATTGGGCCGCGCCGGTCTCGGACCCGTTATGGGTGAAGCTGACCCGGCCCGCCGTGATATCGGCGGCGGTAAAGCTGCTGGCCACCGCGCCACCCACGCGCAGAACGCCATTGCTTTCCCCCGAAACACGGAACACCACGCCCGATGCGCTATCATCGGGATCGCTGAAGCCGATATCCGCGCCGGTCAGGACATAGTGCCCGCCTTCGGCCACGGTGGCCCGCAGGTCCCCGGTCAGCACCGGCGCGTCGTTCACCGGCGTCACGTTGATCGTCAGGCTGTTCGGGGTCTGGTCCATATCGGTGCCACCGATCTGCGTCCCACCATCGTCGCGCACCTGAAAGGTAAAGGACGCATAGCCGTTGCCGTGGCCATTCGCGGCGGGATGATAGACCAGCCCCCCCGTCGCGATGTCGCTGGCAGAAACCATCTGCCCAGCGGTCACCGCGACGCCATTCAGCAGCAGTTGCCCGGCCGCGGGCACGGTCGAGATCCTGACCGCGGACAGGTTGTGACCTTCGCTATCGGAAAATCCAAAATCGGCCACGCCAATGGTGCGGCTGCCATCCTCGATCACGGTGATCGTCCGATCAGTGCCCGAGGGGGCGACGTTCGGCAGCTCATTGGTGATGATCAGCGCGGTCGCGGCACCTGCGCCAGTCGAGATCCTTCCCTCGCCGCTGGTGCCTGTCAGGGTCAGGGTGACGGTTTCGTCATTCTCGATCCGGGTGTCCGGCGAAATCGGAATGCGGATGACGACCGTGTTCTCACCGGCGGCAAAGCTGGCAGTCAGGCTGCCGGGGGCGGTGTAATCCGAACCCGCAGTCGCGGTGCCGCCCAAGGCGAAACTCACCACCTCGGCCTCGGATGTGGCGGTGCGGGTGATGGTGAAGACCAGCTCACCCCCCGCGCCACCAGCCTGTTCCTCAAGATCAGAGGTCGCGCCGACGGAATAGGTCGCCATGGTGTTGATCAGGACGTGCGAGCTGTTCGAATTTAGATTCGCGGTCGCGATGTCCAGGTCGCCGTCCTCGTCGAAATCCCCCAGCGATACTCCGGTGGGCGAGGTGCCGACGGCAATGGTCGATCCCGTCTCCAGGGCAAAGTTGCCCGCGCCATCGTTGAACAGGACGTTTATAAAGTTGGAGCCGGCATCCGTCACCACCATGTCCAGATCGCCGTCGCCATCCAGATCGCCAAGCGCGGCGTCATAGGAATTGTTTACAGACCCGGCGATGGTGAGGTCCGTGCTGAACTGACCTGTGCCGTCATTTCTGAGCACCGAAACCATCACTGTGCCATATTGCCCGACGATCAGGTCAATATCGCCGTCGCCGTCGATATCACCCGATGTGATCGCGTTCGAGAGTGTGCTCGTGCCGACTGGGACAGGGGCATCGAAGCTTGCGTCGCCATGACCGAAAAGGATCACCACGTTGCGCGCACTCTGGTCGGTTACTGCCAGATCCATATGGCCATCGCCGTTGAAATCGGCGATCGTCGTCTCGACAGGCCGGTCCGGACCGTCCGAGATATCCCCGCCTGCAGCCGGGCTAAAGGTGCCATCCCCATTCCCCAGCATCACCGACAGGCTGCCGCCATAAAAGTTGGCCGAGACGAAATCCAGATCTCCGTCCTCGTCCAGATCCGCAAGACCAAGCCCGCGCGGCTCGCTGCCCACCCCGACACGGCTGGTGGTGAAGGTTCCGTCGCCTGAGTTCAGGCCAACGGTGACGCCGTCATTGCTTCCATTTGTGGTCAGGAAGTCGATATCCCCGTCCCCGTCCAGATCCCCGGTCACGATCCTGTAGCTTACCGGTGTCGGCACCAACGGAGCAGGGGTCATGCTGCCGTCCCCGCTGCCCAGCCAGACGTTCACACCGCTGAAACCGGCCGTCAGCACATCCAGATGGCCGTCGCCATCCACATCGGCAATCGCGACATCCATTGGATTACCCGCCGTCGCCAGCACCAGGCCTTGTTTGAAAATGCTCATCGGATGTCCTCGGTTCGAATGGGGGTGTGGCCGGTCAGGGGAATGTCATGCGGCTGGCAGCGGATCTCGCGCAGAATCTCGTCATTGCGGAAACCGACCGCCTCGGCGGTGCGGGTCCGGGGCAAGACGGCGACGTCGTAAAGCTCGGTGATGGTATGGGTGAAGCGCAGCCAATGCTCGGCCACGCCGGTGTGCAGGTTGACGATCAGCAGACCGCAGCGTGGCACCGTGGATTTCCCGACCAGCATCTGGTCCAGTGCCAACCCTGAAAAGCTGCCGCCGTACCGCGGCAGGGACAGGCCGATCACCGCGTATTGGCCGACAAAGGACAGCCCGCGCGCAAAGCCCGGACAGAAGCACAGCGGCGTGAATGTCCCGTCCTTGGGATCGACATGGCCGAATTCGCCACTGCCCGAATTCAGCAGCCAAAGCTTGCCGTCATGCAGCCGCGGCGAATGCGGCATCGACAACCCCGAGGCGGCGATCTCGCCGCTGGCGACGTCGATCAGCACCCCGCCCGATTGGCGCTGATCGCGCCAGCCGTCCGCCATATCCGCGCGCCCCGCCGCCGTGACCCAGGCCGGGCGCGTGCCCTCCATCGCCAGGCCGTTCAGATGGCAGCGATCCTCGGCCACCAGCGCGCTGATAAAGCGCGGCATCCACAGCGGGCGAAAGCTGTGGGTGTCGCTGAACGTCGCAAGGCAGTTGCACAGCGTATTGACGAAAATTGGGCGCGGGGCGCCATCGACCTCGCCCATGGCGATGTCATGGCAGTCGATCGCGCCGGTCACCCGCCCCTCGACCGGGACGAATTTGCGATCTGCCCCGGATGCAGTGACCTCGCTTTCGGCCAGCGCATTCTGGAACCGCCACAGCATAAAGGCGCTGCTGGTCCACAGCGTCTGCCCGTCGGTCCACAGGCCCTGACAATTCTCGATCAGCCGTTCATGTGCGCGAATGCCGCCATCGGGCTTGCGTCCGACAAAGAACAACCGCCCGGCCTGATAGGTGGTCAGCGCCAGCGCCACCCGATGCGCGTCCAGCCAATCGGCAAAGCCCGCGGAAAAGGTGATCAGCGGGCCTTGCCGATCACCGGTATTGCTGTCGGCCAATGCCGCGCTGCTGTCGGACATGAATGTCAGAACCGCCAGTTCAGGCCGATGCGCAGCATGTCGACGGTGACGTCATGTTCAAAGCGCGGGAATGCCCCGGCGGGGTCGCGCGCCTCTCCGGTCGCGGTCAGGGTGCCGAAATCGTAATGCAGCAGGTTGGCATCCAGCGTGCGGTTCTCGGCGACCCGCCATTCGACGCCCGCGCCGATCACCCAGCCCGACTTACCGCCCCCGCCCGAGACCTGCATCAGCGCCGGACCCCCATGGTCGCGCGCCGAGACATCGATATCCCCGCGCGTGACGCCGCCGGTCAGGTAGTAAAACCGATCCTGCTGCGCGTAGCCCGCCCGAAACCGCAGGCTGGCAGCCGAGTTCACCTCAAACGCCGCGACGGTGTCGTGCCCTGCCCCGCCAAAAGCGGCGCTGCCCCCGGTATTCAGCGCGGCAATGTCCAGAACGCCACCTATGACCAAGGCCCCTTCGCCCATCGGCGCGACCTGCCGGTCACAGCCCAGCGACATCCCGACCGCAGCATCAGTGCCATCCGCCGTTACGCTTTCCCCAACCCCGTTCCACGCCGCAGCCCCGGCATAGGGACCCTGATCATAGAGCATATCCGTCACCGTGGACTTGGCCCGCGCCGCGCCCAGATTGACCCCGGCATGACAGCCTGACCAGTCATCGGCACTCGCGGATAAGCTGCATCCCAGAAATGCAAGGGCCGCGAATGCGGCGCCGGAAAAGTTGCGCAAAACTAGCCTCAATCAAAAGAATCTATCCGTGAGCGAGGCGAAAGATACGACAAGTCAAGCATAATGAAAGAAAAATCCGCTTCGATGCCACGAAACGGATTGGCTGTGACAAAAGCGGGACGAGACGCCGAATATAACGCGTGGCTCCCGCTATGGTTGAATTTGTTTCCGCAGGATGGACGCTGGCAAGGGGATCACCCCTCGCCAGATCGCGACTAATGCGAAATCATCCACGGCCGTTTCGCAGGGAAGCTTTTTGAGCCGTCGGGCCGGTGCAGCGTGCCGGTGGGCTTCTTCTTGGCAGCGCCCGAACAGCAGGAACAGCCCGCCCCGTGCGAGCGGCGGGGGCTGTCGGCGCTGCGCTCATTCGTAACATGCGCATGGCGACGCCCGGCATCCATATTCGCCAGCAGCGGCGCGCTGAGCATGGCGCGGCGGGCAGGCGCGCTGCACCACGGGCAGGAATGCGGCTTCTCGAAATCGGCCATTGCGGCATGGGCCTGAAACGACCCGCAATCGATGCAGATATAGTCATAGGTGGGCATATCCAGCCTCCAACGGTGGTGGGGCCGGGGGCGTCCCCCGGCCGTCAGGCTTACAGATCGGGAGCCAGCGGAATATCGACCGAGCCGTCCAGCATCTTGACCGGCCCATTCACATTCGGCTTCAGATCGAAATCGAAGATGTCGGTCGGCAGCCACAGCGTCGCGCAGGCATTGGGCACGTCGACCACGCCCGAGATATGCCCCTGCACCGGCGCAGTCCCCAGGATCGCGTAGCCCTGCGCCCCGGAATAGCCGAATTTCTTCAGATATTCGATGGCGTTAAGGCAGGCCTGACGATAGGCGATCTGCACGTCCAGATAATGCTGCTTGCCGCCCTCATCGACGGAAATCCCCTCGAAGATCAGGTAGTCGTCATATTTCGGAACAATGGGCGAGGGTTTGAAGATCGGGTTCTTGATGGCGTATTTCTGCATGCCGTCCTTGATCAGGCTGACCTTCAGATGCAGCCAGCCGGCCATCTCGATCGCGCCGCAGAAGGTGATCTCGCCGTCGCCCTGGCTGAAATGCAGGTCGCCCATCGAAAGCCCCGCGCCGGGGACATAGACCGGGAAATAGATGGTCGAGCCCCGCGACAGGTCCTTGATGTCGCAATTCCCGCCATGTTCGCGCGGGGGAACGGTGCGCGCGCCCTCGGCGGCGGCTTTTTCGCGGGCCTCGCCCTTCATCGCGCCCATATGGGCGGCCTTGGTGGTGGGCAGGTTCGCCAGCCCCGGCACGCGGGTCGGATCGGTGTCGAACAGGTCCTTCTCGCGACTGTTCCACATGTCCAGCATCTTGCGGTCGGGCAGGCAGCCGATCAGGCCGGGATGGATCAGACCCGCATATTTCACGCCCGGCACATGGCGCGACTTGGTGAACATGCCGTGGAAATCCCAGATCGACTTCTGCGCCTCGGGGAAGTGTTCGGTCAGGAAGCCGCCGCCATTCTGCTTGGAGAAGAAGCCGTTGAAGCCCCATTGCATCTCTTCCTTGGCGCCGATGTCGAGGATCTCGACCACCAGCAGGTCGCCCGGCTCGGCGCCCTTGATGCCGATGGGACCGGACAGGTAATGGACCTGCTCCAGTTCCACATCGCGCACATCCGAGGCGTCGTCGTTGTTCTTGATCTGGCCGCCGGTCCAGTCATAGCACTCGATCTTGAACTCATCGCCGGGTTCGACCCAGACGGCGATCGGGATGTCGGGATGCCAGCGGTTGTGGATCTTTTCGTTCGTCAGCGGGCTTTCGGAAAGGTCCACGGAAATCAGGGTATCGGCCAATTCAAATCTCCTCTTGGCTGTCAGACTGAAAGGAAGCGGGCGATGCGGGCCTCGTCGATGCCGTCGCGGGGCGCGTCATGGACGATCTCGCCGTTTTCGATGACCATCACGCGGTCGGCGACATCCAGGGCAAAGCTCAGCACCTGTTCGGACACGATGATGGTCAGGCCCCGTTCATCGCGGATGCGGCGCAGGGTGCGGGCCATTTCGCGGATGATCGAGGGCTGGATACCCTCGGTCGGCTCATCCAGCAGCAGGGCCTTGGGCTTCGAAGCCAAGGCCCGTGCGATTGCCAATTGCTGCTGCTGCCCGCCGGACAGGTTGCCGCCGCGGCGGTTCTTCATCTCAAGCAGCACCGGGAACAGCTCATAGATGTCGGGCGGGACGGATTTTTCGCCGGTGACGGTGAGGCCGGTTTCGACATTTTCCTGCACCGTCATCGCGGAAAAGATCATCCGCCCCTGCGGCACATAGGCGATGCCCGAGGCGACGCGCTCATGCGGCTTCAACGCCGTGACATCCTTGTCATCCACACGGACGCTGCCCGCCTTGGTGGGCACGATGCCCATCAGGGTCTTCATCAGCGTGGTCTTGCCCATGCCGTTGCGGCCCATGATGGCGACGATCTGGCCCTTGGGGATCTGCATGGACATGCCATGCAGGATCTCGCTTTCGCCGTAAGCTGAACGGAGTTCCGCAATATCAAGCATTCATGCCCCCTTAATGGCCCAGATAGACTTCGATGACCTTGGGATCGGCCTGGACATGGGCCATCGAGCCCTCGGCCAGCAGCTTGCCCTGATGCAGCACGGTGACGCGGGTCGCGATGTCCTCGACGAATTTCATGTCGTGTTCGATCACGATGACCGAGCGGTCGGCGATGATCCGGTTCAGCAACTCGGCCGTCTTGACCCGTTCCGCCACCGACATGCCGGCGACGGGTTCGTCCAGCATCAGCAGTTCCGGGTCCTGAATCAGCAGCATCCCGATTTCCAGCCACTGTTTCTGGCCGTGGCTCAGATAGGCGGCCTTTTCCTGCAAGTGGTCTTTCAGGAAGATGGTCTCGGCGATTTCGTTGATGCGGTCGCGCACCGCCTGATCGCGGCGGAAGGCCAGCGCGCCAAAGACCGAATAGCCGCGCGGATACGAGATTTCCAAATTCTCGAACACGGTCAGGTCTTCATAGACCGAGGGGTTCTGGAACTTGCGCCCGACCCCGGCATGGACGATCTGGTCCTCGCGCATTTTCAGCAGCTCATGGCCCTTGAACCGGACCGAGCCGCCGGTGGCGCGGGTGCGTCCGCAGATCAGGTCCAGCACCGTGGTCTTGCCCGCGCCATTCGGGCCGATGATCACCCGGCATTCGTTGGGTTCGACATACAGGTTCAGGCCGTTCACCGCCTTGAACCCGTCGAAGGAGACGGTCAGGTCCTCGACCGTCAGGATGAAGCTGTCCTTGGTTTCCGTCATGTCCGGCCTCATTCAGCGGGTTGCGGGGCAGAGGTGCGGGGTTTCAGCCGCCCGAACAGCGGCTCGACATGGCTCTTCCACAGCCCGGCCAGCCCGTCGGGAAAGACCAGCACCACGGCGATGAACAGCGCGCCCATGCCGAATTGCCAAAGCTCGGGAAAGCCTTCGGAAAAGGTGGTCTTGGCCCAGTTGACCAGCAGCGTGCCCCAGACCGCGCCAAGGATCGAATTGCGCCCGCCGACCGCACAAAAGATCACCATCTCGATCGAGGGGACGATGCCGACGAAGCTGGGCGACATGAAGCCCACCTGCAGGGTGAACATCGCCCCGCCTATGGCCGCAAAAGCCGCGCCAAGGCAGAAGACAAAGATCTTGAACGAGGCGACATCGTAGCCCGAAAAGCGCACCCGATCCTCGCGGTCGCGCATGGCGATCAGGATGCGGCCCAGCTTGGACCGGCGGACGAATTGCGCCAGCGCGAGGCAGGCGAAAAGCAGCACTCCGTTAAAGAAGTACAGCGCGGTCTTGGCCTCATCCGTGCGGATGTCCCAGCCCTTCAGCGTGCGCAGGTCGGTGATGCCGTTGACGCCGCCGGTATAACCCTGCTGGCCGATGATCAGGATCGTCAGGATCGCCGCGATGGCCTGGGTGATGATCGAGAAATAGACCCCGCCCACCCGGCGGCGGAACATGGCCGTGCCGATGATGAAGGCAAAGATCACCGGCACCGCCACCACCGCGAAGATGGTGAAGCCCAGCGAATGGAAGGGCTGCCACCAGCCGGGCAGCGCGGTGATCTGGTTCCAGTCCATGAAATCCGGGATGCCGGGGGTGGACTGGATCGCGGTGGCCTCGGGGGTGGATGCCTCCAGCTTCAGGAACATGGCCAGCGCATAGCCGCCAAGGCCAAAGAACACGCCCTGCCCCAGGCTCAGGATGCCGCCCGCGCCCCAGCACAGCACAAGGCCGACCGCGACAAAGGCATAGGTCAGGTATTTGCCGAACAGGTTCAGCCGGAACGGGTCCAGCGCCAAGGGCAGCAGGACAAAGATCACAAGCGCCAGCGCGGCCGCGCCCAGCATCTCGGTCCGGTTCAGGAAGCCGGTCTCGCGGCCGGGTGCCATTGCAGGAAAATCACTCATGGCTGGCCTTTCATTTGCGCAGTTTCAGGGCGAACAGGCCTTGCGGCCGGACCATCAGGATGCCGACCACGCCCAGCAGGGTCAGGACCTTGGCCATCGAGCCGGACAGGAAGAATTCAAGGAAGCTTTGCGCCTGGCTGATCGAGAAGGCCGAGGCGATGGTGCCGATCAGACTGCCCGCGCCGCCAAAGACGACGACAAGGAACGTGTCCACGATGTAAAGCTGCCCCGAGGTCGGCCCGGTCGAGCCGATCATGGTGAATGCCGCCCCGGCGACTCCCGCGACCCCGCAGCCGATGCCGAAGGTCAGCCGGTCGGTGCGCCCGGTATTGATGCCCACCGCATCCGCCATCACCCGGTTCGCGACCACGGCGCGCACCTGCAGCCCCCAGCGCGACCGGAACATCAGCAGATAGATCGCCAACGAAATCCCCATGGCCAGCGCCATGACGAACAGCCCGTTGATCGGAACCTCGATCATGTCGGTCAAAGGCAGCGAGCCCATCATCCATTGCGGGATGGTGACGCCGACCTCGCGCGCGCCAAAAACGCTGCGGAAAATCTGTTGCAGGATCAGGGACAGGCCCCATGTCGCCAGCAGCGTGTCCAGCGGGCGCTTGTAAAGCCTGCGGATCAGCGCCCATTCGACCAACATCCCCAGCGCCCCCGCGACGACAAAGGCCAGCGCCATGGCGACGAAGAAATAGATGCCGAACAAGGACGGCAGGTAGGTCTCGAACAGGCGCGAGACCAGATAGGTCACATAGGCGCCCAGGATCATGAATTCGCCATGCGCCATGTTGATGACGCCCATCTGGCCAAAGATGATCGCCAGCCCCAGCGCCATCAGCACGAAAACCGAGAATAGGATAAGACCGGCAAAGCCCTGCATGGCAAAGATCGACAGGAGCTCGCCCCAGCTGTAATCGGCGAACATCGGATACCTCCGGGCGGATTGCGGGAAAGAGGTCGCCGGACCGATACGGCCCGGCGCAGTCTGCCGCGCGGCTCGCGCCCGCGCGGCCGGGATGCCCTTACTGGTAGCCCTCGGGGAAGGGGTTCGGCTCGACCAGGTCGGCGGTCTCGAAGACAACCTTGTATTGCCCGTCCGGCTGGGCATGGCCCACCCGCGTCTTGGACCACAGGTGGTGGTTCTCATGGACCTTGACGTAACCCTCGGGGGCGGTCGCCAGCTCGATGCCGGGGCTTGCGGCCTTGATCTTGTCGATGTCGAAGCTGCCGGCCTTTTCCACGGCGGCCTTCCACAGCCACGGGCCCAGATAGGCGGCCTGCGTCACGTCGCCGATGACCATGTCCTGCCCGTACATGTCCTTGAAGGATTTCACGAAATCGAGGTTGTTCGGATTGTCCAGCGACTGGAAGTACTTCATGCAGGCATAGGCGCCGTCGATGTTTTCGCCGCCAATGCCGCGGATCTCGTCCTCGGTCACCGAAATGGTCAGCAGCAGCGGCTTTTCCTTGGTCATGTCGATGCCCGCGGCTTTCAGCTGCTTGTAGAAGGCCACGTTCGAGCCGCCGACGACGATGGCATAGATCACGTCGGGCTTCTTGAGCTTGATCTTGTTGATGACCGAGTTGAATGTCGTGTGGCCCAGCGGGTAATATTCCTCGCCGACCACTTCCAGCCCCAGCTTCTCGATATGCTTGCGGGCGATCTTGTTCGAGGTGCGCGGCCAGATGTAATCCGAGCCCAGCAGGTAGAAGGTCTTGGCCCCCTTGTTCTGCGTCACCCAGTCGATCCCCGAGATGATCTGCTGGGTGGCTTCCTGCCCGGTATAGATGACGTTCGGCGACTGCTCGAGACCTTCATAGAAGGTCGGGTAATACAGCATCCCGTTATACTGCTCAAAGACCGGCAGCACCGCCTTGCGGCTGGCCGAGGTCCAACAGCCCATGACCGAGGCGACCTTGTCGTCGACCAGCAGCTTGCGGGCCTTTTCGGCGAAGGTCGGCCAGTCGGATGCGCCATCCTCCTGCACGAACTTGATCTGGCGGCCCAGCACGCCGCCCATCTTGTTGATCTGGTCGATCGCCAGCTTTTCCGCCTGAACCGAGCCGGTTTCCGAAATCGCCATGGTGCCGGTCACCGAATGCAGGATGCCGACGGTGACATCGGTATCGGTCACGGCCAGCCCGGTCGTATTGACGGCGGCGGTCGGGAAGTCCTGCGCCTTCAGCCCCTTGGGCAGGAACAGCGATGCCGAAAGCGCCGCCGATGCGGCCAGAAAGGCGCGGCGCGACGGCGCGCCAAGCGGGGATTGAGGGGACTTCTTGGTCATGAAGGGCTCCTGTCTGGGGGCGAGGGCTAGGGCGTGGTGTTCGCCGTCTGCGCCAAGACTGGGGCCGAATGCTGCAGTGCAACATACGTCATCTGACGTATTCAGTTGCGCATTTTTCCCCCTAAGCTAGGCACAGGACAGAATTGCCGCACCGCGGAATAACCGTGGGCGGCGCAGGTCGGCAAAGTCCGGCTGGACAGGGAAGACAGAATGATCACGGCCTTTCAGGCGACGCGCGAGCGACGGCTTTACAGCCGTTGGGTCGCGAATGAGACCATCGAGGATTTCGCGCTGCGCTTCACCGCGCGCCGCGCCCGGCGCTGGACGGCGGGCCGCGTCGCCAATGCGGCGCTGGGGTCGATCTCGTTTCTGGCGCTGGAGGCGATCGGGGCGGCGATCACGCTGAACTGGGGCTTTGACATCGCGCTGATGGCGATCCTGTGGGGCGGGCTGATCCTGTTCGTCACCGGCCTGCCGATTTCCTATTACGCGGCGCGCTACGGGGTCGATATCGACCTGCTGACGCGGGGGGCGGGGTTTGGCTATTTCGGCTCGACCATCACTTCGCTGATCTATGCCAGCTTCACATTCATCTTCTTCGCGCTTGAGGCCGCGATCCTTGGCATGGCGCTGAACCTGCTGTTCGGGATACCGCTCTCCATCGGCTACCTGATCGCGGCGGTGGCGGTGATTCCGCTGGTGGTGAACGGGTTTTCCAAGATCTCGGCCTTTCAGGCGCTGACCCAGCCTTTGTGGATCGCGCTGCATGTGCTGCCGTTCCTGCTGCTGGCCTTTGCCGGTTACGACCTGTCGGGCTGGACCACCTATGAGGGCCGGGCGCTGGCCAATGTGACCGGGCCGCAGGTGACGCCGCTGATGGCGTTCGGCGCGGCCTCGGGCGTGGTGCTGGCGCTGATTGCCCAGATCGGCGAACAGGTCGATTACCTGCGTTTCCTGCCCGAGCCAAAGACCGCGCGCGAGCGTCGCCGCTGGTGGATCGCGCTGGTCGCGGCGGGGCCGGGCTGGGTGGTGCTGGGCACGATCAAGATGCTGGCCGGGTCATGGCTGGTGACGCTGGCGCAGCGCGAGGGGCTGGATTTCAGCCATGCCATCGACCCGACGGCGCTGTATCACAACGCCTATTCACAGGTGATCCCATGGCCGGGGCTGGCGCTGCTGCTGACCGGGGTTTTCGTGATCCTGTCGCAGCTAAAAATCAACGTGACCAATGCCTATGCCGGTTCGATCGCATGGTCGAACTTCTTTTCCCGCATCACCCATGCCCATCCGGGCCGGGTGGTCTGGCTGTTCTTCAACGTGGCCATCGCGCTGCTGCTAATGGAGCTGGGGGTCTTTGCCGCGCTTGAAGCCACGCTGTCGGTCTATGCCCATGTCGCGCTGGCATGGATCGGGGCGCTGTTTGCCGACCTGACCATCAACAAGCCGCTGGGCCTGTCGCCCAAGGGGGTCGAGTTCCGCCGCGCCCATCTTTACGACATCAACCCGGTGGGCTTGGGCGCGGTGGCGGGCGGCACGCTGGCGGCGCTGCTGGCCCATGCCGGGGTGTTCGGGGCGACGACGGGGGCGCTGTCGCCCTTTGTGGCGCTGCTGGGGGCGATCCTGATCGCGCCGCTGATCGCATGGGCGACCGGGGGGCGCTATTACCTTGCCCGTCCCGCCCCGGACATGCCGCAGGGGCTGATTTCGTGCTGCCTGTGCGACTATCGCTTCGACCACGAGGACATGACCGACTGCCCCTTTTATGCCGCGCCGATCTGTTCGCTGTGCTGTTCGCTCAATGCCAGTTGCAACGACATCTGCAAGCCGCATGCCAAGCTGGGCCAGATGACCCGCAAGCGGGCGCAGGCGATCCTGCCCGAGCGGGTGGACATGATCCTGCGCGGTCGCCTGACGCAATTCCTGGCCGGGACCAGCATCGTGACCGGCGGCGTCGCGGCGCTGCTATGGATGATCCGCAGCACCGCCAATGAGCCCCGGCTGGACCCGCTGCTGGCGGTGATCCTGGCCTCGACCATGGTGGCATCCGGCATGGCGGTCTGGCTGTTCCTGCTGACCCGCGAAGCCCGTCTGGCCGCCCAACGCGACACCGAACGCCAGACCGAACGCCTGCTGCGCGAAATCCGCGCCCATGAACGCACCGACCGCGCCCTGCAAGAGGCCAAGGAAAAGGCCGAGGCCGCGAACCTTGCCAAATCCCGCTACATGGCCGGGATCAGCCACGAATTGCGCACGCCGCTGAACGCGATCTACGGCTATGCGCAATTGCTGGATGCCGACCCCGCCATTCCCCCCGGCCGGCGCGAGGCCGTGCGCGCCATCCGCCGCTCCAGCGAACATCTGGCCGGCTTGATCGAGGGGCTGCTGGATATTTCCAAGATCGAGGCCGGGCGGCTGGAACTGAACCGCAGCCCGGTGCAGCTGCCCGATCTGCTGCGCCAGATCACCGACATCTTTCAGGAAACGGCGCGCGAAAAGCGGCTGGAATTCGTCATCGAACGGATGACCGCCCTGCCCGACTGGGTGGTGGTCGATGAAAAGCGCCTGCGCCAGATCGTCATCAACCTGCTGGCCAATGCCTTTCGCTATACCGACCGTGGCCGCGTCACTCTGCGCATCGGCTGGCGCAATCAGGTGGCGACGATCGAGGTCGAGGATACCGGCATCGGCATCGCCCCCTCGGATATGGGCCGGATCTGGAAGCCCTTTGAGCGCGGCACGAACATGACCCGCCACGGCTCGGGGCTGGGCCTGACCATCACCAAGCTGCTGGTCGATATCCTTGGCGGTGAGGTCTCGGTCAGCAGCAGCCCCGGCAAGGGGAGCCTGTTCCGGCTCAAGATGTATCTGGCCCAGACCCGCGACGTGCCCGCCCTGCCCGTCCCGGCCCATACCGCCGTGCTCGAGCCCTATGACGGGCGGCTGCGGCTGCTGATGATCGTCGATGACGATCCGACCCATCTGGCGTTGATGGAAAGCTACCTGCACCCGCAGGGCTTCAACACCGTCCTTGTCGGCACCGCCGAGGCCGCGATGCAGGCGCTGGAGGATGTGACCCCCGACCTGTTCCTGATCGATGTGGACATGCCGGGGATGAATGGCTGGGAATTCCTGCAATGGCTGCGCGGCAATGGCCATGCCGCAAGCCCGGTGGTGGTCCTGTCCGGCCACGCGCGCGAGGCCGAATCCGGCGCGCCCGAAATCCCGCTGCATGACGCCTTCATCGCCAAGCCCTGCATCCTTGACGACCTGCGCGCCCGCATCGACGGGCTGCTCAAGATCGAGCGGCGTCCCGTCGGTGCGCGTCCGGTGGCCGAGGAACCCGCAGCGCCCATCTCGGCCCGCCAGATCGGGATGCTGCGCGAACTTGCCGAGCTTGGCCGCATCCGCGACCTGCGCGACCGCATTGCCAGCCTGCCCCTGCCCCCTGCCCTGTCGCAGCGTCTTGGCGACGCGCTGATGGAAGTTGATTTCGAAAGGATCGTCGATGTCCTTGACGACTATGCCCGCACGGCCCCGCACCATGCCGATTGACGAAGAAAACCGCAGCATCGCGCTGGTCGTCGATGACGACCCGGCCTCATTGATGATGGTGGCCGAGGCGGTCGAGCAGGCCGGGATCACCGCCATGGCCGCCCGCGATGGCGAGGCCGCCTTGCGGCTGGCCGGGCGGGTCGTGCCCGATGTCGTGCTGCTGGATGCGGTGATGCCGGGGATGGACGGGTTCCAGACCTGCCGGATGCTGAAGGCGCATCCTCTGGCGCAGGCGGCACCGGTGATCTTCATGACCGGGCTGGGCGCGCCGGAACATATCCTTGAAGGGCTGCGCGCGGGCGGGGTCGATTACGTGACCAAGCCCCTGAACCTTGATGAGCTGATCGCCCGGCTCAGCGTGCATCTGCTGAATGCGCAGAAGCTGGCCAGCGCGCGGCATGCGCTGGATGCCAATGGCCGCGCGGTCGCGGCCTTTACCCAGACGGGCGGGCTGGCATGGGCCACGCCGCGCGGGCATCGGCTGATCGAAAATGCCCCTCCCGGCTGGGTCGATCCGGCGCAGGGTGCGGCCTCGGGCGAGTTGCTGGCCTGGCTGGCGCAGCTGCGGCGGGTGCCGTTGTCGCAGGCGCAAAAACTGGTCTCGGCCCGGCTGGAGCTGACCTATATCGGTCAGGGCGCGGGGCGCGACCTGCTGATCGCGCTGCATGACCGCAGCGACACCCCGCGCGAGGCGCTGCTTTCGGGCCGCTTCGGCCTGACCGACCGCGAGGCCGAGGTGCTGTTCTGGCTAAGCCAAGGCAAAAGCAACACCGATATCGGCAGCATCCTTGGCCTGAGCGGGCGCACCGTCAGCAAGCATCTGGAACAGGTGTTCGAAAAGATGGGCGTCGACAACCGCACCTCGGCGGCGGTGCTGGCGGACCGGGCGATCAGCGGGGCCTGACCGGATCAGAAGCTGCCGACGAATGTGCCCAGCACGATCACCGCCACCAGCGCCAGCAGCGCGCCGACAATCGCCACCATGGCGATGTTGAAATAGCCCGCGCGCGGGGTGACGCCGCAGACCGACAGCAGCGTGACCACCGCGCCGCTATGGGGCAGGCTGTCCAGCGTGCCCGCGCTCATGACCGCGACGCGGTGCAGAAGCTGCGGGTCGATGCCGGTTGCCTGCGCCAGTTGCAGATAGGTCTCGCCAAGCGCATCCAGCGCGATGGTCAACCCGCCCGAGGCCGAACCGGTCAGCGCCGCAAGGATATTGGTCGCCACCGCCAATGACACCAGCGGCCCGCCCTCGATCGACAGGACCCATTCGCGGACCAGCGCAAAGGCCGGAAGTGCTGCGACCACCGCGCCGAAACCCACAAGGCTCGCCACCGCAAAGATCGGCAGGACCGAGGCATTGGCGCCCGCATCCAGCGTCGCGCGCAGGCGCGGCAGGCGGGGGTAGTTCAGCCCGATCGCCACGACGATTGCCGCCGTCAGCGCCACCGCCACCGACCAGACGCCGCTGACCGCGCCAAAGCTGGTCTCGCCCCAGATCGGCTGGGCCAGCCATGACAGGTCCAGCGCCGGCAACACCAGAAGCGACATGGTCAGGTTTACGGCGATCACCACCAGCAGCGGCAGGGCCGCAACCAGCCCCGAGGGCAGATCGGGGCTTTGATGCCCCCGCGTAGCCTCGGCCGGGTCGAATTCGCGCGCCGTCACCGCCCTTTCGCGCAAGACGGTCTCATCGATTTCGGGGGCGCGGATCTCGGTGAAGCCTTCGCCTTGGGCGCGGGCGCGCGCCTCGGCGCGGCGTAGCCACCACATGCCGAATCCCAGCATGATCGCCGACGCGATCAGCCCCAGCCCCGGCGCGGCAAAGGTGGTCGTGCCGAAAAACGGCATCGGGATGGCGTTCTGGATCGCGGGCGTGCCGGGCATCGCCATCATCGTGAAGGTAAAGGTGCCAAGCGCGATGGCAGGCGGCATCAGGCGACGCGGGATGTCGGCGCGGCGAAACAGCGCCTCGGCCATGGGGGCAAGGACGAACAGCGCCACGAACAGGCTGACGCCGCCATAGGTCAGCGCCGCACCCGCCAGCACCACCGCAAGGATGGCGCGCTGCGCCCCCAGCCGCCGCGTCAGCTCATCGGCAATCGCCCGGACCGAGCCGCTATCCTCCATCACCTTGCCAAAGACAGCGCCCAGCAGGAACAGCGGAAAGAACTGGCCGACGAAATCCGCCGCCGCCGGCATGAAGGTCTGGGTCCAATGCGCCAGCATCGGTTGCCCTGACAGCGCCGCCGCGATCAGCGCGGCAATCGGGGCCAGCAGCAGCACGCTCCATCCGCGATAGGCCAGCGCGATCAGCACCCCCAGCGCCAGCAGAATTCCGATCAGCCCCATCGTCCCACCTTTCCACACCCCCGCCCCAGCCTGCACCGCAAGCCCCGCAGCAGGCGAGTCCCGCGCCACAGCAAGCTCAGCAAAACCGGGGCGGGACGCAGCATGGCTGAACAATCGGGCATTTTGGTGACGGTTCCAGACAATCCGCGAATGCGCCTTTGCAGCGATTTCTTGTGCGAATGTGATGGGCATGAGAGGATTTAACCAGAACTGGCGGAGGGCGAATGCATGAGGCGGACGTTTCTGGGGTTTCGGGTGATGATGCTGGCCTTGTTGCCGGTATCGGCCATGGCGCAGGCCACTCCTGCCGTCATCGTCGCCCCCGCCGAGATGACCGAAGTGCGCCAGAATGCCAGCTTTGCCGGTCGGGTCGAGGCCACGCAAAAGATCGACGTGCGCGCCCGCGTCTCGGGGTTTCTTGAGGAAGTCGCCTTCAAGGAAGGCACGCGGGTCGAGGCGGGCAGCCTGCTTTACCGCATTCAGGACGACGATTACCGCGCCGCCATGACCGAGATCGAGGGCCAGATCGCCGCCGCCGACGCGCAGCGCACCCTTGCCGCGCTGGAGCGCGACCGCAAGGCAGAGCTGGTCAGGCGCAAGGCCGTCGCCCAGAATGAACTGGACATCGCACAGGCCCAGTTGGGTCAGGCCGAGGGTGAGTTGCAGCGCCTGCGCGGCTCGCTGGAACGCCAGAAGCTGCAATTGTCCTATACCCAGATCACCGCGCCCTTTCACGGCATTACCGGGCTGACCACCGTGGATGTCGGCGCGCTGGTCGGGCCCGATAGCGGGGCACTGACCACCCTGACCCTGCTGGACCCGATCGAGGTCACCTTTCCGGTCGCCACCTCGCTGGTCCTGACCTATCAGGAGCGGATCGCACGGGGCGAGGTCAGCAAGGAGGCCGTGGCGCTTCTGACGCTGGCCAATGGCGCCGAATATCCGATCGCGGGTGATGTGGACTATATCAGCGCCAATGTCGCGCAGGGCACCGATACCGTGCTGGTGCGGGCCAGGTTCGACAATCCCGACGGCACGCTTCTGGACGGGGCGCTGGTCAGGGTCATGCTTGAACAGCGCAAGGGCGAACAGGCGCTGACCATCCCGCAACAGGCGGTGCAGCGCGATCAGGAAGGCTCGTTCGTGCTGCTGGTCAATGCCGAATCCAAGGTCGAGCGCCGCCTGATCAAGACCGGCAGCACGCATCTGGGCCGGATCGTCGTGACCGACGGGCTGGTGGCCGGCGACCGGGTCATCACCGAGGGCATCAACAAGGTGCGTCCCGGCATTGCCGTGGACGCGGCAACCGCACCCGCGGCGGGCTGACCAGCATGATCTCAGAGGTTTTCATCGACCGCCCGCGTCTGGCCGCCGTCATCTCGATCGTGATGACGCTGGCCGGGCTGATCGCGCTGACCGCGCTGCCCATCGCGCAATATCCCGATATCGTGCCGCCGCAGGTCACGGTCTCGGCCAATTATCCCGGTGCGGGGGCCGATGTCGTGGAAACGACCGTCGCCCAGCCGATCGAATCCCGCGTCATCGGCGTCGATGACATGCTGTACATGAAATCGACCAGCGGCGCGGACGGGTCCTACAAGCTGACCGTCAGCTTTGCCGTCGGCACCGATCCCGACATTGCCACCGTCAACGTGCAGAACCGGGTGGCGCTGGCCACGCCGGGCCTGCCGGCCGAGGTCAGCGCGACCGGCGTCAGCGTCAAGAAGCAATCCTCGGCGATGCTGCAGACCATCTCGATCAGTTCGGACGATCCGGCGCATGACGCGCTGTTCTTGTCGAACTATGCCACCATCAACGTGCTGGATACGCTGAAACGCGTGCCGGGCGTGGGGGACGCGGCACTGTTCGGGGCGCTGGATTATTCGATGCGGGTCGTGCTGGACGTGGACCGGATGACCAGTCTTGAGATCACGCCGGGCGATATCGTCGCGGCACTCAAGGCGCAGAACGTGCAGGCGGCCATCGGCCGGATCGGCGCGCAGCCGATGACCGACGATCCGCAATTCCAGCTGAACCTTGTCACGCAGGGGCGGCTGACCGATCCGGCGGAATTCGGCAATGTCGTGCTGCGGGCCAATCCCGACGGATCATTCCTGCGCATCCGCGACGTGGCCCAGGTCGATCTGGGCGCCAAGATTTCCGACACCCATGCGCGCTACAATGGCCGTCCGACCGCGATGATCGGCATCTACCAATTGCCGGGCGGCAATGCCCTTGCCGCGGGCGAAGGGATTGAGGCGGCGATGCAGCGCCTGTCGGCGAATTTCCCGCAGGGCATGCGCTATGACATCGTCTATGACACCACCGCCTTCGTGAAGGCCTCGATCTCCGAGGTGGAACACACGCTGATCGAGGCCTTTATTCTGGTGATCATCGTCGTGTTCCTGTTCCTTGGCAGCGTGCGGGCGACGCTGATCCCGCTGATTGCCGTGCCGGTCGCGCTGATCGGCACTTTCGCGGTCATGCTGGCCTTTGGCTTTTCGCTGAACACCGTGTCGCTGCTGGCGCTGGTGCTGGCCATCGGCATCGTGGTCGACGACGCCATCGTCGTGGTCGAGAATGTCGAGCGCGTGATGGAGGAAAACCCCGGCCTGTCCGCCGCCGAGGCCGCCCGCGAAGCCATGGGCGAGATCACCGGCGCCATCGTCGCGATCACGCTGGTGCTGCTGTCGGTCTTTGTGCCGGTGGCTTTCATTCCCGGCCTTTCGGGGCAGCTGTTCCAGCAATTCGCGGTGGCGGTCTCCGTCTCGATGGTGATTTCCGCGATCAACGCGCTGACGCTCAGCCCGGCCTTGTGCGGCATCCTGCTGAAGCCGCATCACGGGCCGAAACGCGGGCCGCTGGGCTGGATCTCGCGCCGGATCGACAATGCGCGGGACGGCTATGTGCGCGGCGCGGGCTTCATCGCGCGGCGGGTGGTGCTGGGGCTGGTTCTGCTGGGCTTGGGCGTCGCCGCGGTGCTTGGCCTGTTCCGCATGGTTCCGTCCGGCTTCCTGCCCTCCGAGGATCAGGGCGCCTTCTTTGTCGAAGTCCGCCTGCCCGAAGGCTCATCCGTCAACCGCACCGATGTCGCCATGCGCGAGGTCGAGACCATGCTGTCCGGGATCGAGGGCGTCAGCGGCGTGATGTCGGTGACCGGCTACAGCTTCCTTGATGGGCTGGCGAAATCCAGCAGCGGCTTTGCCATCGTCGCGATGAAACCCTTTGAGGAACGCGCCGATCCGAAAAGCAGCGTCTTCGCCGCGATTACCACCGCCATGCAGAAGGGTGCGACGATCCGGTCGGCGCAGGTCTTTGCCTTCAACCTGCCGCCGATCATCGGTCTGGGCACGGGATCGGGCTTTGAATACCAGCTACTAGATCTTGAGGGGCGCGCGCCTGCCGATCTGTCGGCAGTGGCGGGCGGGCTGATGGTCGCGGCCAGTCAGGACCCCCGGCTGGGCCCGACCTTCACCACCTTCTCGTCGGGTTCGCCGCAGCTTTATCTGGAGCTGGACCGCGAAAGGCTGCAGACGCTGGGCGTCTCGGTCAGCGACCTGTTCACCACGCTGCAGGGCACGCTGGGCCAGATCTATGTCAACGACTTCAACCTGTATGGCCGGACCTGGCAGGTGAACGTGCAGGCGCGCGAAAGCGACCGTGCCAGCGTCGACAATATCAACGCGCTGTATGTCCGCAGCAATACCGGGCAGATGGTCCCGGTCAGCGCCGTCGCCCATGCCGAATATACGGTCGGCCCGCAATCCATCGTGCGCTACAACAACTACCGTTCGGCCACGCTGAACGGCTCGCCCGCGCCGGGCGTGGCCTCGGGGACGGCGCTGCAGGCGATGGAGGAGATCAGCGCCAAGGCCCTGCCCCCCGGCTACAGCTATGAATGGACCGGAACCGCGCTGCAGGAAAAAGAGGCTGCGGGCCAGACCTCGACCATCCTCGCGCTGGCGCTGCTGTTTGCCTATCTGTTCCTTGTCGCGCTTTACGAAAGCTGGACGATCCCGGTCCCGGTGCTGCTGTCCGTGGTGGTCGGGGTGGCGGGGGCGCTGGCGGCGCTGAAGCTGGCGGGGCTGGATTTCGGCATCTATGCGCAGATCGGGTTGATCGTGCTGATCGCGCTGGCCGCCAAGAACGCCATCCTGATCGTGGAATTCGCCAAGGCCCGTCGCGAGGCCGGAATGGAAATCCACGACGCCGCCATGGCCGGTGCCCGCGACCGTTTCCGCGCGATCCTGATGACCAGCTTTGCGTTCGTCGCAGGGCTGATCCCGTTGGTCACCGCGACGGGTGCCGCCATGCTCAGCCGCCGCGCCGTCGGCACCGGGGTCGCAGGCGGCATGCTGGCCGCGGCCCTGATCGGGATTTTCCTGATCCCGGCGCTGTACGTGACGTTCCAGGGGCTGCGGGAATGGGTTAAAAGCAAGACCGCCGGGAAGTGATCGTGGTCACCGCTGGCCGGTGACCACGCCATATCCTTACCCCGGACAGACCGCGCCGGTATCGATCCAGGCGCGGGTCAGTGCGCCGAACAGTTCCTGACTGCCCGGTGCCGGGGTGCGGCCTTCGCCGGGGTCCCAGCCCCAGCCGACCAGACCGTCATGGGCGTTGTGTTCGAACAGGTCTTCCAGCGACTTGCCGCCATTCCGCTCGGGGTCCTTGATCTGGGCGCAGATCTCGGCCAGCCCGACCCCAGCCCAGCCCATGCTGACGGGGGCCAGCATCCATGGCTCATGCCCCGGAATGCTGCCATGCCCGGTCAGGCGGATGTTCTTGTCGCCGTGGCAGGTGTTGCACGTCATCCCGGCCGCGCCGAAATCGGCATCACCCCGTACCACCGGTGGGCTATGGGGATGCATGTCGTCGCCCTGCGTCGGGCCGCCCTTGACCGGGTGGCAGTTCAGGCAGCGCGGATGGGTCAGGACCTTGCCCATTTCCTCAAACAGCGCGACCGAACGCTGGCTTGCATCGCTGACCCCGGCAAAGGCGTCGGGACCGGACAGCCCGTCCTGCGCGACGGCGGGCATGGCGACAAGGGCGAGGACCGCCGCGAACGGCGCCCTCATGATGTTGCCCCGCCAAAGGGAAGCACATTCTGCGCGCGCCCGGTCAGAGCGCGCCAGGCATTGGCCATGGCCGGGCCAAGGGGCGGGACGCCCGGCTCTCCGATCCCGGTCGGGTCGGCCTCGCTGGCGATGATCGCGACCTCGACCGCTGGCATTTCCGAGATGCGCAGCATCGGGTAGTCGTGGAAATTCGACTGCTCGACCTCTCCGCCCGGTGCCAGCGAGATGTGGTTGTGCAGCGCGGTGCCAAGGGCATAGCCGATGCCGCCCTCGATCTGGGCGCGGATGACATTGGGGTTCACGGCAATCCCGCAATCGACCGCGCACCAGACCTTGGTGACGCGGGGCACGCCGCCCATGTCCTGCACCTCGGCCACCTGTGCGACATAGGTGCCGAAGCTTTTCGTATAGGCGACGCCATAGCCCTTGCCGTCGCGGGTCCGACCCGTCCAGCCCGAGATTTCGGCCACCTTTTCTATCACGCCGCGTTCGCGGGTGGCCTCCGGCGGCAGCAGTTCCAGCCGGCCCACGACCGGGTCCTTGCCGGCGGCCTCAAGCACCTGATCCAGAAATGTCTCGACCGCATAGGCCGTATGGGTATGCCCGACCGAGCGCCACCACAGCACCGAGACCGGGCTTTCCATCCGCGCCCAGCCGATGCGTTTTGCCCCCAGAATATAGGGCAGCCCGGTCGATCCCTCGAACGAGGTGCTGTCCGGCCCGCCCTGCAACATCGGCTCCATCGGCGTGCCCATCATGATCGACTGGTTCGCGACGATGTTTTCCCAGGCGATGATCTTGCCCGCATCGTCCAGCCCGGCGCGGAAGCGGTGGACGGTCAGCGGGCGGTAATAGCCGCCGCGAATGTCATCCTCGCGCGTCCAGAGCAGCTTGAAGGTGCCGTCGGCACCCGCCGCCTTGGCGACCGCAGCCGCCTCGGCCGCCAGATGGGCCGAGCCCTGCGCCCGCCGCCCAAAGGAACCGCCCGCCAGCAGCACGTTGATCTGCACATCCTCGACCGGCACGCCAAGGGTGGCGGCGACCGTCGGGCGGTCAAAGGCCGGGAACTGGCAGCCATACCATAGCTCGGCCTTGCCGCCCTTGATCTCGATCACCGCATCCAGCGGCTCCATCGGGGCATGGGCCAGATAGGGAAAGTGGTATTCGGCCTCAAGTGTCTTGGCCGCCCCGGTAAAGGCAGCAAGATCGCCCTGTTCCTCGACCGTGGTGCCGCCCGCCTGAGCCGCCTTGGTGAAGGCTTCGAACAACTCGGCCGAGCCGCGGGTCTCGGCCTTGGATTCGTCCCAAGTCACCGTCAGCGCATCGCGGCCCTTCAGCGCGGCATAGGTATTCGTGGCATAGACCGCGACGCCCGAGGGGATCTGGCGCACCATCTGCACGCCCTTGACCGCCAGCGCGTCCTTGTCGTCAAAGCTGGCGACGGTCGCGCCGAATTTCGGCGGATGGGCGACGACGACGGTCAGCATGCCGTCACGATAAAGATCCAGCGCGAATTGCGCGCTGCCATCGGTCTTGGCCTTGGTGTCCAGCTTGGGTCGGTCCTTGCCGATCAGCACGAAATCCGCAGGTGCCTTGACCGGAGGGTCCTCGGGCACGGGCTGACTGGCCGCCGCCGCCGACAGCGCGCCAAAGCCCGATGTCTTGCCGCTGCCGGGATGCGCGACCACCCCGGCCTTGACGGTGATTTCAGCCGCAGGCACGCCCCATTCCTGTGCCGCCGCCGCGACCAGCATGGCGCGGGCCGCAGCACCGGCCTTGCGCATCTGCATGAAGCTGTTGGCGATGGCGGTCGAGCCGCCGGTGCCCTGCGCGCCAAAGGCCAGATTGGCATAAAGCTTGTCATCGGCGGGCGCACCCTCGGCCCGCATCTGCGCCCAATCGGCGTCCAACTCCTCGGCGACCAGCGTGGCAAGGCCGGTATAAGGCCCCTGCCCCATCTCCAGATGCTTGCTCATCACCGTGACCAGATCGTCGGTGCCGATGCGGATGAAGGCATTGGGCGCAAACGGCCCCGCCACTGTCACCTGCGCCCTGCCCCGCCCGATCGGCAGGGTCAGCGCCAGCATCAGCCCCGCGCCCCCGGCCAGAAGTCCCCTGCGTGTGGTGTCAAAGCCCATGGCTCAGCCCTCCAGCACTTTGGCGGCGTCATGGATCGCCTGCCGGATGCGGATATAGGTCGCGCAGCGGCAGACATTCCCGGCCATGGCATTGTCGATATCTTCGTCCGATGGCGCCGAGACCGCCTGCAGAAGCGCCACTGCCGACATGATCTGCCCCGACTGGCACCAGCCGCATTGCGGCACGTCGATGGCGGTCCATGCGGCGCGGACGGCCTCGGTCTCGGGGCCCTCCATACCTTCGATGGTGGTGACCTCGCGCCCCTCGACCATCGAGATCGGGGTGACGCAGGCGCGGCGCGGCATGCCGTCCAGCATTACCGTACAGGCCCCGCATTGCGCGATGCCGCAGCCGAACTTGGTACCGGTCAGATGAAGTTCATCCCGAAGCACCCACAGCAGCGGGGTGTCCGGGTCTATGTCGAGATCATGGTCCCGACCATTCACGCGGAAACTGGTCATGCCTGGCCTCATACGCTGGGCGACTTAGCGATGATGCCCCTGTGAACGGTCAGGTCAAGGATTATTCGCGCGCGACCTCAGGCGCCCGGAACCGCCGACATCCCGGCAAGGGCGATGGCCTTGCGGTCAAAGGTCAGGATACGGTCGCAGCCCGCATCATGCGCCGCCAGCGCGATCATCTGGTCGGAAAAACCCGCGCCGCCCTTGCGGTAACGCTCGGCCGCCAGACCGACGCGGTCGGGGCTTTCCACCACGATCTCGCGACTGGAGAGCAGCCCGTCAATGGCCTCGGCAATGTCATGGCGCGGCAGGTCATAGGCGCGTTCCAGCACCCAGACCAGTTCCACCATCACCTCACGCGACAGGTATCCCGGCGCGTCCGGCGTCAGCCCGGCAAAGACCGCCGTCGCCAGCGCCGATTGGCGGGGATCGTCCTGCGTCAGGTAGCGGACAAGGACATTCGTATCGAGGCCGATCATTCCCGCGCCGCACCGGCGGCAATGGCGGCGTCGATATCGTCAAGGCTGCGGATACGCTGACCTTCGCGCCGCAGCAGGCCCGCCAGATCGGCAACCGGCCGCGTCCGCATCAGCCGCACCTGCCCGTCATCCAGAATCACATAGCGCAGCCGGTCGCCCGGCCCCAGATCCAGCGCCTGCCGGACGGCCTTGGGCAAGGTGGTCTGACCCTTGATGGTGATGGTCGATTCCGACATGGTGGCAATCCGTTCCTGTATTTCGCCTTACAATTTATGCTTTTTCCTTACCCACGACAAGGCCGCCCGCCCGTCTGGATCAGCTACCTGCCGCAATATGCTGGCGGCCCTTGGAAAATTGCTTGCCAGAATCGAAGTTTCCGCGCATTCATTTACGCAAGAAACAGAATAAGACGGCCAAAAGCGTAACAAGCAATTCTCTCGAGCAGTGAGAATGGCCGGAATCTGAGGGCAGGCACAGTGAATATCATGCGGCCAGGCACGCGAATCGACAAGCTTGTGGGTGGTCATGCGGCCGCCCTTTCCGAGCGTTTGCAGACTCATCGCGAACAATTGTTCCCGCCAGACGCGAAACGCGAGCTGCGCAAGTTCACCTCGGGAGAGGTGGCGGATCTGCTGGGCGTCAAGGACGCCTATCTGCGCAAGCTGGATCTGGACGGCAAGGGCCCCTCGCCGGAAACCCGCGCCGGCGGGCGGCGCTATTACAGCCCCGCCGACATCCTCGCCTTGCGCGAAATGCTGGAAAAAGGCGCGAAAACGCCGGGAACCTACCTGCCGGGACGGCGGCCGGGCGATCATCTTCAGGTGATTACCGTCATCAACTTCAAGGGCGGCTCGGGCAAGACCACCACCGCCGCGCATCTGGCGCAAAAGCTGGCGCTGGACGGCTACCGGGTGCTGGGGATCGACCTTGACCCGCAGGCCAGTTTTTCGGCTTTGCACGGGGTGCAGCCGGAATTCGACCTGCCCGATGGCGGCACCATCTATGACACAATCCGTTATGACGACCCGCTGCCGCTGCGCGACGTCATTCAGAAGACCTATTTCACCAATCTGGACCTGATTCCGGGCAATCTGGACCTGATGGAGTTCGAACACGCAACACCGATGGCGTTGCGCGAACGGCAGGGTAGCTTTTTCTTTACCAGGATTGGCGACGCTCTGGCCGAGGTCGAGGACGATTACGACATCGTCGTCATCGACTGCCCTCCTCAGCTTGGCTTCCTGACCATGTCCGCCTTGTCCGCCGCGACCGCGATCCTTGTGACCGTGCATCCGCAGATGCTGGACGTGATGTCCATGTGCCAGTTCCTGCTGATGACCTCGAACCTGCTGGGCGTCGTGGCCGAGGCCGGGGGCAGCATGGATTACGACTGGATGCGCTATGTCATCACCCGCTACGAGCCGGGCGACGGGCCGCAGAACCAGATGGTCAGCTTCATGCGCTCGATGTTCGGGGAACATGTGCTGAACCATCCGGTGCTGAAATCGACCGCGATTTCCGATGCCGGCATCACCAAGCAGACCCTTTACGAGGTCGAGCGCACCCAATTCACCCGCGCCACCTATGAGCGCGCAATGGAAAGCCTGAACGCCGTCAATGGCGAGATCGAAGGCCTGATCCAGGCGGCCTGGGGCCGCGGCAAGGGGATGTGATGGCGCGCAAGGATCTGTTGAAAGAACTGATGAGCGGCCCGTCCGTGCAGGACGACCAGCGCAGCGTGCCGCGTTCGGATCGCGGTGCGATTGGCGCAGTTTCCAAATCGATCAATGAGTTGCGCAGCCGCGCCATTATCGAAGTTGCGCCGGAACTGATCGACCATGCCGGGATCGCCGACCGTCTGGATGACGACCCGGCCGGGATCGCCGCGCTGAAGGAATCAATCCGCGAATATGGTCAGCAGGTTCCGGTCCTGCTGCGCCATTCCCCCAATCATGAGGGACGCTACGACATCGTCTTTGGCCGCCGCCGGGTTCTGGCGCTGAGCGCATTGCAGATGCCGGTCCGCGCTATGGTGCGCACCCTGAACGACCGCGAACTGGTGGTCGCGCAGGGTCAGGAAAACACGGCCCGCAAGGATCTGAGCTTTATCGAAAAGGCGAATTTCGCCGCGCAGATGGTCAAGGCGGGCTTTGAGCGCAAGATCATCGGCGACGCGCTTTCGATCGACAAGACGGTAATCTCGCGCATGCTCAGCGTCACCGATGCCGTCCCCGAGCGGCTGATTCAGGCCATTGGGGCCGCGCCGTCCGCCGGACGCGACCGCTGGCTGAACCTTGCCCAGAAAAGCAAGGAGCGCCCGCTGGCGGCACTGGTTGCGGCTGCGGTTGGACCGGATTCCGACAGTCGCTTTGCCGCCGTTCTGGCCTCGCTTTCGACGCCGCGGGGCAAATCGACCCCGCAACTTCTGCGCAGCGCGACGGGTGTTGCGTTGGGGCAGGCAAAATCAAGTAAAAACAAGGCTGTGATCGAGCTGACCGGCGAAGGCAGTGCCTTTGGCGAATGGCTGATCCAGAATCTTGCAGACCTTCACCGTGACTGGCTGACTGGACAAGCCGGCACCAAGGAGAATTGAGCAGCAACCAACAAGGAGGCACGACCCGGCATAAGAAAAGCCCCCCAGGACTGGACATCCCGAAGGGCCGTTTTCTCGATCTAAGCACTCGTAGATAACGGCAAAAGTTGACAGCTGTCAACTGGCGTCTGATCCGACGGACGGCAAACTGTTGCCCCGTGACAATCAAATGAGGCATATTTCCACGACGCCTTTCGGGCGGCGGCTGTTGACGGCTGGGCATCTGTTGCATCAGAGCCTGTCCGAGGCCCCTGCCCCGGTCCCGCATGTCGACAAATGGGCTGTTTTGCGCGATCTGGCCGAGGCCCGCGCCGATTTCGGCCTGTCCGACCGCGATGTTGCGGTGTTATCTGCACTGGCCAGCTTTCATCAGGGCAAAATCCTTGAGGATGGGCCGGGGCTGATCGTCTTCCCCTCAAACCAGACCTTGTCGGCTCGGCTGCATGGCATGCCCGAAAGCACCCTGCGTCGCCATCTGGCCGCGTTGGTCAAGGCCGGAGTGATCCTGCGCCATGACAGCCCGAACGGCAAACGCTATGCGCTGCAAGGTGGTCAGGCCTTTGGCTTTGATCTGCGCCCCTTGCTGATCCGCGCCGAACAGATCGCCATTGCCGCTCAGACCCACCGCGACGCATCGCGCCGCTTGCGCGAATTGCGCCAGATCGTCGTTCTGCACCTGCGCGATGCATCCAAGCTGCTGCTCTGGGCCATCGACAATGCCCTGCCCCGCGTAACGGACCTTGGAGCCGCCTTGGCCACCCTGCAGCGCCATCTGCGGCGCAAGCTGGGTCAGGAGCAGCTTGAGGAAATGCGCCGCGAAACCCGTCGGATCATCGACGATCTAAGCACCGCTCTGCCCCGCGAAACAACGAACCCAAGCGGCAATGACAGCCAAAATGAGCGGCACATACAGGATTCAGACTCATCTAAAAAAGAATCTGAATCTGCTCAGAACAGCGAAAGAACCCATGCGCTGCCGCTGGAACTAGTGCTGAAGGCGGCACCTGAAATCGCGAACTACACACCATCCCCCATTCGCGACTGGCGCGATTTGCGACGGGTCGCGGGCTTTGTGCGTCCGATGCTTGGCATCCAACCCGACGTCTGGACCGAATCCCATCGAAAAATGGGTGAGGACAGCGCGGCCATCGCCTTGGCCTGCATGCTGGAACGCGCGTCCGTCATCCGCAATCCGGGCGCCTATCTGCGGTCCTTGTCCAAGCGGGCCGAGTCGGGCGGGTTCTCGGCCTCGGCAATGGTGATGGCATTGCTGAGGGAACCAAGGGCCGCGTGATCGTTGACAGCTGTCAACTCGGATTATCCGCTGGCACAGGCATACAAATGCAGTCAAAACCAAGACATATCCTGCACGGCATTCAAAAGGACGCTTTGTGACACTGCGTTTCATTCATTCATCGGACCTGCATTTGGGCAAGTCCTTCGGCGCCTATCCCGAGGCGATCCGGAACCGACTGCGCGAGGCCCGGCATGGCAGCATCGCCCGGCTGGCACAGGCCGCAAGGCAAGGCGGCGCGACCACGGTGCTGCTGGCCGGTGACACCTTCGATGCCGAGACCCCTGCCCCCGAGACGCTGCGCCACGCGCTTCGCGCTATGGCCGCCGAACATGACATCACCTGGCACATGCTGCCGGGCAATCATGACAGCCTTGCCGCCTCGGAACTGTGGCGGCGGATCGCGGCGGATGGCCCGGCCAATCTGCACGCCGTCACCACGCCCGAGCCCATCGAATTTCTGCCCGGTGCCATGCTGCTGCCCGCGCCCTGCACCCAGCGCCGTCCCGGCCGCGACCTGACCGAGGCCATGGATGCGCCGACCCCTGCCGGCATGCTGCGGATCGGGCTGGGCCACGGTGCCGTCACCGATTTCTCGGCCGAGGAAGGCACGGCGGGCATCATCCCCCCGGATCGGGCTGCCCTTTCCGGGCTGGATTATCTGGCGCTTGGCGACTGGCACGGACGGCTGCAGGTCGGTCCCGCGACATGGTATTCGGGCGCGCCCGAGGCGGACGGCTTCAAGCATGCGATGACCTCCGGGGCGCTGCTGGTGTCACCGGGCACTGCGGTGCAGGTGGTCGAGACCGGGCAATTCATCTGGCAGGCGCTCGCGCTGGACCTGCTGCCCGGCGATGATCCGGTGCAGCACCTATCGCAGGCCCTGCCCGATCCGACGCTTCGCCGCGACCGGCTGTTGCGACTGGTGGCAACCGGTCGCCTGCCCTTGCAGCAGCGCGCCGCGCTGGATGCCCATGCGGCGCTGATCGGGCCGGATTTCGGCTGGTTCGATCATGACCTGCATGGCCTTGCCACCGAAACGCGGCCCGACGATCTGGACCTGATCGACCGCGCCGGAGCCTTGCGACAGGCCGCCGAGGCGCTGCTCTCTGAGGCTGGCGATGACAGCCGCACCCTTGCCGAGCGCGAAATTTCATCCGCCGCATTGGCACGGCTTTACGCCTTTGCGCAGGAGAACGGCAAATGAAGATCCGCGCCATTGAGCTGACCAACATTCGCCGTTTCGCTGGCCGCAGCGCCCGGATCGAAGGGATCGGCGACGGCATCACCGTGCTGTCCGAGCCGAATGAATTCGGCAAATCGACCTTCTTCGACGCGCTGCATGCGCTGTTCTTCGAACGCCACCGCGGCACGCGCCAGACCGTCAAGGCACTGCAACCCCATGCCGGTGGCGCGCCGGAAGCCGCGATCGAGATCGACCTGCCGCAGGGCAGCTTCCGCATCGAAAAGCGCTGGCTGTCTCGTCCGACCGCGCGGGTGCTGGACGGCAATGGCCGGATTGTCGCGCAAGATGACGAGGCCGAGGCGTGGATCGACCGGCTGCTCGGCGACGGCTTGGCCGGTCCCTCGGGGCTGCTCTGGGTGCGGCAAGGGCTGCTTGGTCTCGAACCCGAAGGCACCAATGCCAACGACAAGAATGAGCGCGAGCGGGGCTTGGGGGCGCGGCGCGATCTGCTGTCCTCGGTCGCTGGCGAGATCGAGTTGATGACCGGAGGCAGGCGGCTGGATGCAGTTCTGGCCCGCGTGGCCGAGGAACTGGGCCGGCTGGCGACGACGACGCTGAAGCCCAGGGCCGGTGCGGAATGGGCGCGTTCTGTTGATGAGGCCGCCACATTGCGCGATCAGGAAGCCGATCTGGCCGGCAAGGCCATGGGCCTGTCGGGCGATCTGGCGCGCCGGACCGAGGTGCTGCGGCAGCTGAAACAACTGGACGATCCCGAGACCGAGCGGCTTCGCAATGACGCCTTGACCCAGGCGCGCGAGGCGCAGCGCGCCGCCTTGGCCCATGCCGAGAAGCTGGCCGAGGCCCGGCAGAAACTGCGGCTGGCCGAGCTGACGGTTCAGGCCACGCAGACCGGGATCGGTCAGTTGGAGCAGCTTTCGGACCGGCTGGGCCGGGCCGAGGCTGAGCTGTCGCATGCCCGTGACAGGCTGGCGAAGGCTGAAACGGGCGCCGAGGAAGCTGCGGCTGCCGACCGTCTTGCGGCGGATGCCTTGGGCGCGGCCTCGGGGCAGGCCCAGGCGATCCGCGCGCGGCTCGATGCCGCGCAGCGGGCGCTGCTTGGCCGTGCCGCACGCGAACGGGCGACGCAGCTGCGCAAGACGCTGGAACGGGCCGAGGAGCTGCAGCGCAAGCGGGATCAGGACCGGGCGCAACGCGAGTTGACAGCTGTCAACTCGGCCAGCGTTACCCGCGCGGAATCCGCGCGAGAGGCCCGCGACCGCATTGCCGCGCAGCTTGAGGCGCAGTCGGTCAGCGTCGCCATCCGCTATGACGGCGCGCTGCGCATCAGCGCCGATGGCGAGGATATGCCCGAAGGCTGCCTGCGTCTGTCATCGGCGCGCAGCTTCCTTTTGCCGGGGATCGGGACGATGCGGGTCGATCCGGGGGCGGGTGCTGCCGAAGGTCTGGCCGAAGCCCTCACGCGGGCCAATGCCGAACTGACCGCGCGGCTGGCCGAATGCGGGGCGGCGACCGTGGCCGAGGCCCGGCAGCGGCTGGCCGAAACCCAGCGGCTGGATCAGGCGATGCAGGCCAGCGCCGCGCTGCTGGCCGAGTTGGCGCCGCAGGGCCTTGATACGCTGCGGCAGGAACTGGCGCGGGCCGAGGCCGGGGCAGGGCGCGCCGAGGAACCGGTCGAAGATCCGGCTGGACTGGAGGCTGCCTTGGCTGCGGCGCTGGCCGCCGAGGCCGAGGCGCGCGCGCAGTCTGGTGCGGTCCATGCCCGTGCGGTGACGGCGGGCGAGGGCAGGGCGGTCGCCCGCTCGACTGCTCAGGTCGCGCAGGCGGCAGCCGAGGCGGCGCGGATCGACGCGGGCGATCTGGGGCAGCTGGCCGGGCGCCTGCACGGGTTGCGCGCCGATCTGGCCTTGCAGACCGGGCTGCAAACCGAAGCGGTCGCACTGTGCCAGACGCTTGAGGCCGCCGCGCCGGATCTGGAAACGGTTCAGGCCCGGCTGGCGCGTGCGGAATCCGTCGTGACGCAGGCCCAGCAAGGCCGCGAAAGGCTGCGCGGCGAATATGCGACGCTGAACGGCTCGATCGGGGCGCTGGCCGAGCAGGGGATCGAGGAGCGGCTGGACGAAGTGCGCGGCAAGCTGACCGCAGCCGAGGCCCGCGCGGCGCGCTACGCCGCCGAGGTGCAGGCCCTTGCCCGTCTGCGCAGCGCCTTGGAGGATGCCCGCCGCAAGGCCCGCGATGCCTATTTCGCGCCGGTGCTGCGGGAACTAGAACCGCTGCTGTCGGTGCTGCATCCGGGCGCTGCCATGCAGATCGACGACCAAAGCCTGCTGCCGGTGGCGCTGACCCGCAACGGTCAGCAGGAATCGCTGGATATCCTGTCGGGTGGCACGCGCGAACAGATCGCCATCCTGACCCGTCTGGCCTTTGCCCGGCTTTATGCCCATGCCGGGCAGTCGGTTCCGGTGATCCTTGACGATGCGCTGGTCCATAGCGACGACGACCGGATCGAGGCGATGTTCACCGCCTTGCACCGGGTCGCCAAGGATCAGCAGATCATCGTCCTGACCTGTCGGCAGCGCGCCTTTGCCGCGCTTGGTGGCACGCGGGCGACGGCGGTGATCAGCGCGATTTGAAGAATGCGGGGTCGGGCATCAATGTCCGGCCCCGTCGATCCGTTCGCGGCTTTCACCGTCGAAAATCACCGCGCGGCTGATATCCAGAGTGATCCGCAAATTCTCATTCAGTTGCGGATCAGATGTGGCGGGAAGGCGTGCACTCAGATGTGCCGATCCCAGCCTGAGCCAGACGAAAACATCCGAACCGGTCGGTTCCACGATTTCAACGGGCAGGTCAAGGGCCTCAACTCCATTGCCCTCGGCCGAGATGTTCTCAGACCGGATACCAAAGACGATCCGACGCCCGACGCGCAGCGCAAAGGGCAGGGGCAGCAGGCGATCCGGGGCGGCATCGGGGGCCATGTGGCGGCCATCGCCCGCGACCTGACCCGGCAGCATGTTCATCGCGGGCGAGCCCATGAAATCCGCGACAAACATATTGGCGGGGCGGTTGTAGATTTCCGAGGGCGTGCCCGCCTGCTGGATCACCCCGTCCTTCATCACCACGATTTGCGTCGCCAGCGTCATCGCCTCGATCTGGTCATGGGTGACATAGATGATGGTGGCGCCGGTCTGCTGATGCAGGCGCTTGATCTCGGCCCGGACCTCGACCCGCAGTTTCGCGTCAAGGTTCGACAGCGGCTCATCGAACAGGAACAGGCGGGGCTTGCGGACCAGCGCGCGGGCCATGGCGACGCGTTGGCGCTGGCCGCCCGACAGCTGCCCGGGGCGGCGGTCCAGCAGATGTTCGATCTGCAGGGTCTTGCCGACGGCGCGGATTTCGTCCTCACGCTGCGCCTTGGGCGTGCCGGACATCTCCAGCGGAAAGCCGATATTCTGGGCGACGGTCATGTTCGGGTACAGCGCATAGGACTGGAACACCATGGCGATGTCGCGCTTGGACGGGTGCAGGGCCAGCACGCTTTGCCCGTCGATGCGGATGTCGCCCGCGGTCGGCGGCTGCAACCCGGCGATGGCGTTGAGCAGCGTGGACTTGCCGCAGCCCGAGGGGCCGACAAGGACCAGAAAGCCGCCTTTCTCCAGCGCGACATCGATCCCTTTCAGGATGTGGTTTCCGCCGATGCTGCGTTCCAGCCGGGTGATTTCGATGAATGCCATAACTATCCCTTGACTGCGCCCGCCATCAGCCCGCGCATGAAATAACGCCCGGCCAGGACATAGACGATCAGCGTGGGCAGGGCCGCGATCACCGCCGCCGCCATGTCCACATTGTATTCCTTGACCCCGGTTGACGACGACACGAGGTTGTTCAACGCCACCGTCATCGGCGCGCTTTCCCCGGCGGCGAAGCTGACGCCGAACAGGAAGTCGTTCCAGATATTGGTGAACTGGTAGATCACGCAGACCACGATGATCGGCGCGGAGGAGGGCAGCAGGATGCGCCGGAAGATGGTGAAGAAGCCCGCCCCGTCCATCTGCGCGGAATGGATCAACTCGGTCGGGAAAGCCTCATAGTAGTTGCGAAAGAACAAAGTGGTGAAGCCAAGGCCATAGACGACATGGACCAGCACCAGCCCCGTTATGCTGTTCGACAGGCCCAGCATGCCCAGCACCCGCGCCATCGGGATCAGCACCGATTGGAAGGGGATGAAGCAGGCAAACAGCATCAGCCCGAAGACGATCTTGTGGCCACGGAACCGCCATTTGGTCAGCACATAGCCATTCAGCGCGCCCAGCATGGTCGAGATCAGAACCGCCGGAACCACCATGCGCAGCGAGTTCCAGAAATAGCCCTTGATCCCCTCGCAGGTGACGCCGATGCAGGCGCTGCCCCATGCCTTGAGCCATGGCTCGACCGTGGGATCGCGGGGCAGGGCAAGGATGTCGCCGCGCCGGATCTCATCCAGCGACTTGAAGGATGTGGCCAGCATGACGAATAGCGGCGTCAGGTAGACGGCGGCAAAGATCAGCAGCAAGCCATAGATCACCACCCGGTTCAGCCAGCCCGGACCTGCGGCGGTGGCGATGGCAGCCTCGCGCACGGTCATCGCCGATCCTCGCGCAGTTCCGAATACAGATAGGGGACCATGATCGCGGCAATGCCCATCAGCATGATCATCGCGGATGCCGAGCCCACCGCCATCTGGCTGCGGGTAAAGGTATAGGAATACATGAAGGTCGAGGGCAGCTCGGTCGCGTTGCCGGGTCCGCCTCCGGTCAGGGCGATGACAAGGTCGTAGGACTTGATCGCCATATGCGCCAGCACGATCACCGCCGAGAGAAACGCGGGCCGCAGCAGCGGGATGACGATGCGGCGATAGATGGTAAAGGTTGATGCCCCGTCGATGGTCGCGGCCTTCAGCATCTCATTGTCGATACCGCGCAAGCCCGCCAGAAACATCGCCATGACAAAGCCCGAGGCTTGCCAGATGCCGGCGATGGCGACGGTATAGATCGCCATGTCGGGCCGGACCAGCCAGTCAAAGGTGAAGCTTTCGAAGCCCCAGCCGCGCACCGTGTTCTGGATGCCCATGCCGGGGTTCAGGAACCATTTCCACGCGGTTCCCGTCACCACGAAGGAAAGTGCCATCGGATACAGATAGATCGGCCGCAGCGCGCCTTCGATCCGGATGCGCTGGTCCAGCAGGATCGCCAGCATCAGCCCCAGCGCGATGCAGATGGTAATGTAGAGCGAACCAAAGATCGCCAGATTCTTCAGCGCCATATACCAGCTGGGCTGCGCGAACAGGCGTTCATAGGCATCAAAACCCGCCCATTTATAGACCGGCAGGATGCGCGACTTGGACATGGACAGCACCGCCGTCCAGACGATGAAGCCATAGACAAAGACCAGCACCAGCGCGAAGGACGGCGCCAGCACCAGTTTCGGCAGCCAGTCCTGCAGGCCGCGCTTGAGCCCGGGGGCGGGTTGGGACATCGGTTTGCTTTCAAGGGAAAGGGCAGGCCCGCGCGGGGCCTGCCACTGGACCTTACTTCGCGCTAGCGACGGCCTCGGGCAGGCGTTTCAGCGCTTCATCCGTGCTGATCTGACCGTTCAGATGCTGGGTCACCACGTCGAAGATCGCCTCCTTGACCGCGCCGGGCTGGCCGTGGCCATGGGCAAGCGATCCGGCCAAAGTGCCGCCCGCTGCGGCCTCGGCCAGATCCTTCATGCCCTTCTTGCCGCAATCGTCGAAGGCGGTGTCGGGCACGTCGGTCCGCGCCGGGACCGAGCCCTTGACGGTGTTGAAGGCGACCTGGAAGGCCGGGTCCTCGACCGCTGAGGCCATCTTCAGCTGGGCGCTGCGCTTTTCATCATCGCCCAGATCGAACATCACGAACTGGTCCGAGTTGAACAGAACATTGCCCTGCGTTCCGGGGAAGCGGATGCAGACGAAATCGGTTCCGGGCACCTGCTTGGCGCGCAGGAACTCGCCCTTGGCCCAGTCGCCCATCTGCTGCGCGCCGGCCTTGCCCTCGATCACCATGGCCGAGGACAGGTTCCAGTCCCGCCCCGAGAAGCTGTCGTCGAAATAGCTGCGCAGCTTGGTCATGTCGTCAAAGACCTTGCGCATGGTGTCGCCGCCAAGCGCCGCCGGGTCGGATTCGATCACCGCCTTCTTGTAGAAATCCATGCCGCCTTCCGACAGCACCACGGCTTCCCACATCGTGCCGTCCTGCCAGGGCTGGCCGCCATGGGCCAAGGGGGTGATGCCCTGCGCCTTGAAGTTGTCGAGCAGCGCGAACAGCTCGGTCATGTTTTCCGGGGCCTTGCCGCCCGCCTTGTCCAGCGCGGCCTTGTTGATCCACAGCCAGTTGGTCGAATGGACGTTGACCGGGGCGGCGATCCAGTGCCCGTCGAATTTCGAGAAGTCCTGCAGCGCCGCCGGGACCACCTTGTCCCAGCCCTGTTCCGTCGCCAGATCGTCCAGATTGCCAAGGACGCCCATCTCGGCCCAGTCCTTGATGTCAAAGCCCAGCATCTGCACGGCGGTCGGCGGGTCGCCAGCCGTCACCCGCGCCCGCAGCGCGGTCATCGCCTGCACGCCAGACCCACCGGCCACCGGCATGTCCTTCCAGGCCACGCCCTTCTTGGCCAGATCGTCCTTCAGCACCCCCAGCGCCGCAGCCTCGCCGCCCGAGGTCCACCAATGCAGGACCTCGACGCTTTCTTCAGCACGGGCCGCGCCAAAGGCCATGATGGAAATGGCCGTTCCGGCCAGCAGGATTCTTCGCATTTATCCCTCCCAAAGCCGGCTCCCTTCCGGCAGATCATTTATAACGTTTCAAACAAGCGACCTGTCAACGGTGATGATGGGCGTCAGATTGCCGATTTACCTGCGGAAATGTGCAGGACGGGTGTTTTCTAAACGCCCGCGTGTATTTAAATCGTTTTCAGGGACGCGAATCACGGCGACCCAAGGGGGGAAGATGACCAGACCGACATTGCGCACCATCGCGGCGCAGGCGGAACTGGCCGTGGCCACCGTGTCGCGGGCCTTGGCGGATGATCCGCAGATCGCGCCGGACACCCGCGCGCGGGTCCGGCAGATCGCGGCGCAGCTGGGCTATTCGCCCGACCGCGCGGCGCAGCGTCTGCGCACCGGGCGCACCAATGTCGTGGCCTTCCTGCTGAACCCGCATGAGGAGATTCTGGGCTACGGCCAGTCGATGATCCGCGGCCTGACCGAGGCCCTGCGCGGCACGCAATATCATCTGGTGATCATGCCGGTCTTTGCCGACCGCCCGGCGATCGAGCCGGTCGAGAATATCCTGCGCAACCGGCTGGCCGACGGGATCATCTTCTCGCGCACCACGCCCGACGATCTGCGGGTGCGGTTGCTTATGGAGCATGGCTTTCCCTTTGTCTGCCATGGCCGGACCGAGCTGGCGACGCCGCATCCTTACGTCGATTACGACAATTTCGGCTTTGCCCATGCGGCGGCGGCCCGGCTGATTGCGCAGGGCGCGCGCCGCCCCTGCCTGATCCCCGCACCCGAGGGGCTGACCTTTGCCCAGCATCTGCGCATGGGTTTCCTGCGCGCCTGCGGCGAGGCCGGCATTCAGGGCGAGATCCTGTCGGGCGTCACGCTGGACGCCACCCCTGACGCGATCCGGTCCCGCGTCACCGACCTGATTGCCGAAGACAGGCTGCCCGATGGCTTTGTCTGTCCCGGCGAAATCAGCGCCATGGCGGTCCATGCCGCCTGCAGCGATGCCGGGCGGCAGACGCGCATCGTGATGAAGCACACCTCGGGCATGGCCGGGATCATCCGCCCGCATTTCGACAGCATCTTCGAGGATCTGGCCGAGGCGGGCGAGGCGATGGGCCGCAACCTGCTGCGCGCCATCGCCGGCGATCCGCCCACCGCGTTGCAGGTCCTGCAACCCGCCCCGCCCATCGCCGCAAGCCCCAACACCGGAACGGAGACCCCCGCATGACCCTGCCGAATGACGCGATCCCCGCTGACGCCCCATGGTGGGGGACCGACGCCCATCGCCGCTTCCTGCTGACCGATGCGGCGCGGCAGTTCGAGTTCTTTGGCCGGTCGCTGGACCCTTCGGGCGGTTTTCACGCGCAGGATTACGCCGGACGCCCGATCCCCGACGCGCCGCGCGAATTGCATGCGACGACGCGCATGGTCCATTCCTTTGCCCTTGGTCATCTGATGGGGGTGAAGGGCGCCGATGACATGGTCGATCATGGCATGAAGGCGATCTGGAACCTGCATCGCGACCCGGATCACGGCGGCTACCTATGGTCCTTCGCGCCGGGCGGCGGGGTCGCCGATGGGACGAAGCTGGCTTACGGCCATGCCTTCGTGCTGCTGGCCGCCGCCAGCGCCAAACAGGCGGGCCATCCCGATGCCGACCGCCTGCTGGCCGATATCCGCGAGGTGATCGAGGCCCGCTTCTGGGACCATGCCCGTGGCCGCATGTCCGAGGAATATGCCCGCGACTGGCAGCAGATTTCCACCTATCGCGGCATGAACGCCAACATGCACATGTCCGAGGCGCTGCTGGCTGCCTATGAGGCCACCGGCGAGGATGTCTTCCTGCACCGCGCCTTGGGCATCTTCGATTTCTTCATCGGTCAGGTCGGCGCGGCGCATGGCTGGCGCCTGCCCGAGCATTACACCGAGGATTGGCAGATCGACGCGGGCTATGAGGGCAACCCGATGTTCCGGCCCCGGGGCACGACGCCGGGCCATTCCTTTGAGCTGGCGCGGCTGCTGTTGCAGGCATGGGATCTGGGCGGACGCCTGGACACGAAGCTGCCGGAATGGGCCGGGCAGCTTTACAGCCGCGCTTTGGCCGATGGCTGGGACAAGGCGCGCGGCGGCATCATCTATACCGTCGATCTGGCGGGCCAGCCTTTGCGCACCAACCGCTACTGGTGGCCGGTGACCGAGGCGATCGGGGCCGGGGCGGCGCTGCTGAAGGCCGGGGGTGATGCCGCGCGCGAACAGGAATACCGCAGGTTCTGGCAGGACGGATCGCGGCTGTTCATCGACCATGTGAAGGGCGGCTGGTTCCCCGAGATCGACGACCAGAACCGCCCCGACGCCCTGCAATTCGCCGGAAAACCCGACATTTATCACGCCATTCAGGCCGATCTGCTGCCACTGCTGCCGGGGCTGTCGCATGCCGCACGCGAAATGCCGCTGCTGAAGAGCTGATCCGATTCCCGCGGCCGGGCAGGGGGGAATTCTTCTCTTGGCTGCGGGGCGGAAAGCGGCTTCATTCGCTTTCCGCGCGAAAATCGACCGGTGCCGTTCATTGCCAGAAAAGACGATCAAGCCTATCGTCTTTACAGCAATGAACGGAGCCGCAGATGACCTATCGCCTGAGCCTACTGGACAAATCGCCCATCGCGCCGGGATCGACCGGGGCCGAGGCGCTTCACCTGACGCTGGATTATGCGCGGCTGGCCGACCGGCTGGGCTATCACCGTTTCTGGCTGGCCGAACACCACGCGCTTCCCAGCCTTGCCAGCGCCGCGCCGGAAATCCTGATCGCCCAGATCGCGGCGCTGACCCGGCGCATCCGCGTCGGCAGCGGCGGCGTGCTGCTGCAGCATTACAGCGCCTTCAAGGTGGCGGAACTGTTCTCGGTTCTGGCGTCGCTTGCGCCGGGGCGGATCGATCTGGGCATCGGCAAGTCTCCGGGCGGGCTGCCCTTGGCGACGCGCGCCCTGCAACGGGAACTGAACCCCGACAGCGCCCGCCAGCTTGACCGCAAGCTGTCGGAACTGGCCGAATGGCTGGCGGGCGGGCGCGACGATGTGGTGATCCAGCCCCGGCCCGCCATTGCGCCCGAAGCCTTTCTGCTGGGCGGCAGCCCGGCCAGCGCCGAACGCGCCGCGAAGCTGGGCTGGAACTTCGTCCATGCCGGGCATCAGGACGGCGACCGCGGCAATACGCTGGAAACGCTGGCGCGCTTCGAATCCATCGCCGGTTTCCGCCCGGCCATCGCCGTGCAGGCCTTTGCCGCGCCCAGCCGGGCCGAGGCCGAGGACCGCGTGGCGGGTCTGAAAGTCGTGCGGCTGCATCTGCCCGACGGTCATGCGGTGAACCTCGGCTCCGAGGAAGCGGCGCTGGACTATGCCCGCCAATATGGCGCGACCGAATGGGGGATCGAGGAAAAGCAGCCCACCGTGATCGCCGGAACCGCCGAGGACGTGCTGTCCCAGTTGCAGGCCCTGCATCTGGATCTGGGCGTCGGCGAATTCATCATCGACCAGCCCGTGGCCGAGCGCGACGCGCGCCTGCGCTCGATTGAGCTGATTGCCCAACATGCGGCGCGTGCCGCGGCTTGACGAAAGGAACCTGACATGACCGGCAAACCGATCTCCTTTGGCCTGATGCTGCATGGTGCGGGCGGGCATATGAATTCATGGAAACACCCGTCCGGCCCGGCGGATGCCAGCGTCAACGCGGATTTCTATATCCGCCAGACGCAAAAGGCCGAGGCCGCGGGCATCGCCTTCGTCTTTGTCGCGGATGGGCTTTACATCAACGAAAAGTCGATCCCGCATTTCCTGAACCGGTTCGAGCCGCTGACCATCCTGTCGGCGCTGGCCGTGGCCACCGACCGGATCGGGCTGGCGGGGACGATCTCGACCTCGTATTCCGACCCCTATACCACGGCGCGGCAACTGGCCTCGCTGGACCTGATCTCGGGCGGGCGGGCCGGGTGGAACGTGGTCACCACGCCCTTGGAGGGCAGTGGGCTGAACTATTCCCGCGCCCATCCCGACCACGCCCTGCGCTATGAGATTGCCGATGAATACCTGTCGGTGACGCAGGGGCTGTGGGACAGCTGGGACGAGGACGCGGTGATCCGCGACCGCGAGACCGGGCGTTTCTTTGATCCCGACGGGTTGCACACGCTGAACCACAAGGGCCGCTTCTTCAACGTGGCCGGGCCGCTGAATGCGCCGCGCTCCAAGCAGGGGCAGCCGGTGATCTTTCAGGCGGGGTCATCCGATGCCGGGATCGCGCTGGCCGGGAAATATGCCGATGCGGTCTTTACGCATTCGCCCTCGCTTGAGGAAACCCGCGCCTTCACCACCCGCGTCAAGGATGCCGCCGTGGCGCATGGCCGGTCGCGCGACGATGTGAAGATCTATCCCGGCATTTCCCCCATCGTCGGCGACACCCGCGAGGAGGCCGAGGAGAAATACCGCATCATCCAGAACCTGCTGTCGATCGAAGACGCGCTGGCCTATCTGGGCCGCTTCTTCGACCACCACGATTTCAGCCAGTATGATCTGGACGCGCCCTTCCCGGATCTGGGCGATATCGGCCGCAACAGCTTCCGCTCGACCACCGACCGGATCAAGGCCGATGCCCGCGACCACGGGCTGACCCTGCGCGAAGTGGCCTTGGCCGCCGCGACCCCGCGCCCGAACTTCCTGGGCACCGGGGCCGAGGTCGCGGATGAAATCATCCGCTGGATCGACGCCGGTGCCAGCGACGGTTTCATCCTTGGCTTCTCGATCTCGGCCGAGGGCCTGGACGATTTCACCCGCCTTGTGATCCCCGAACTGGTGGCGCGCGGTCGCTATGACACCGTGCTGCACGGCGAAACCCTGCGCGACAATCTGGGCCTGCCCCGCAAGGCCAGCCGTTATGCGCAGGTTCCCCCGCCGCGACGCGCCAGTATCGCCTGAAGGAGAAAGACCATGACCATCGCCGCCAAGGTGACGGCCCCGCTGGGGGCCGAAGGACCCCGCACGCCCGCATGGATCGCGGGAAGGATCGAGGACTTCGTGGCCCTGCGCCATGAATTCCACGCCGCCCCGGAACTGGCCTTTCACGAGGTCCAGACCAGCGCCCGCATCGCCGAACTGCTGACCCGCTGGGGCTATCAGGTGCGGCGGCTGGCCCGGACCGGTATCGTCGCCACGCTGGAAAACGGCGATGGCCCGGCCCTTGCCATCCGCGCCGACATCGACGCGCTGCCGATTGCCGAGACGACCGGCCTGCCCTTTGCCAGCACCAATGCGGGCGTGATGCATGCCTGCGGCCATGACGGGCATATGGCGATCCTGCTGGCCGCCGCGCATCACCTGTCGCTGACCCGGCGCTTTCGCGGCACGCTGCGGCTGATCTTTCAACCCGCCGAGGAAATCGGCGCGGGGGCCAAGGCGCTGCTCGAGGCCGGGTTGTTCCGCGACCAGCCGGTTGACGCGATCTTTGGCCTGCATAACTGGCCGGGGGTGGCGGCGGGCCATTTCGGCTTTGTCGAAGGCCCGGCCATGGCCGCCGTCGACAAGGTCGAGGCCGTGATCCGTGGCCGCGGTGGCCACGGGGCGGAACCGCATCTGGCCATCGACCCGGTGGTTGCCGCCGCCCATGCGGTGACCGCGCTGCAAACCGTGGTCGCGCGCAATACCGACCCTCGTGAGACGGCGGTGGTCACGGTTGCCTCGATCCATGGGGGTGCTGCCTCGAACGTGATCCCCGATCGGGTGGAACTGGCGCTGACCCTGCGCAGCTTTTCGGATGCCGTCCGCGACCGGCTGCGCGACCGCGTGCCCGCGATCATCGACGGGGTCAGCGCGAGCCTTGGGGCGGCGGCGGATGTGGTCCTGACCCCCGGCTTTCCCAGCGTCGTGAACAGCGTCGAGGAAACCCGTCTGATCCGCCGCGTCGCGGTCGAGCGTTTCGGCGCGGCGGCGGTGCTGGAGGGGTTCGCCCCGCGCACCGCGTCGGAGGACTTCGCCTTTTACCTGCACCACCGCCCCGGCAGCTTTGTCTTTGTCGGCAATGGCGATGGCCCGGCCCTGCACAGCCCCGATTACCGCTTCAACGACGACATTATCGGCCCCGCAGCCGCCCTTTGGGTCGCGCTCGCCGAACGCTTTCTGACAGGAGGAGCAGATGCGTGACATCATCATCCATTCCAACCCCAACGACCCGCAGGCCCGGCCGCTGGTCGAGGATCTGATCCGCGAATATGACCGCCGCTACGGCACCCTGTTCAGCGCCGGCGGCGCGCGGGAGGAACTTTACCGCTACCCGCCCGAGGCATTCGCCCCCCCGCATGGTGCCTTCATGCTGCTTTTGCGCGACGAAAAGACCATCGGCGGCGGCGCTTTCATGCGCTACGACGAGGATACCGCCGAACTCAAGCGCATCTGGACCCATAAGGATGAGCGCCGTCAGGGACTGGCTCGGCGCGTGGTCAATGCGCTGGAATATCGCGCGGTGGAACTGGGCTATACCCGGCTTTACCTGACCACCGGCTTCCGCCAGCCCGAGGCGCAGCGGCTGTATCTGGGTCTTGGCTATCGCCCGCTGTTCGATCCCGACCTGCCGCCCGAGCTTTACGGCACCTTGCCCTTTGAAAAGCATATCGGCGCGCTGGCCGGTCGGCAGGGCACCACGCCCTTGCGCCAACCTGCGGCCTCGGCCGAGGAGGCCATCGCTGCCGTCGCCGCCCGCAAGGCGGCCCCCCATCCGGGAGGACCCACCCCATGAGCGTCATCGATATCGACGGCGGGCCGCGTTTGCCGCGCGCCTCGGCGGCCGAGCTTTCGGATCTGCGGGTGATCCCGGTCCGTCACCGCGCCCGCACATTGGCCACGATCGCGGCCAGCATCATCCTGTTGCTGATCCTGCAATCGGTCCTTGGCAATCCCCGCTGGGGTTGGGGCGTCTTTGCCGAATGGTTCCTGTCCGAACCGGTTCTGGTCGGGCTGGGCCGCACCCTGCTGCTGACGGCGGTTGGCGCGGTCCTGGGTTTCGCGCTGGGGACCCTGCTGGCGCTTGCACGGGTGTCCAGCGCGCCGCTGATGGTGGCGCTGTCCTGGGGCTTCATCTGGCTGTTCCGCTCGATCCCGCTGATCGTGCTGCTGCTGATCCTGAACAACCTTGGCTATCTGTATCAGACGGTGTCGCTGGGCGTGCCCTTTACCGACATCACCTTCGCCAGCTGGTCGACGACGCAACTGATGACGCCGTTTCTGGCCGCCGTTCTGGGGCTGACCCTGAACCTTGGCGCCTTCTCGGCCGAGGTGATCCGTGGCGGCATCCTGTCTGTCGATCAGGGCCAGCACGAGGCCGCGGCCAGCCTTGGCCTGCCGCGTGGGCATCAGGCGCGCCGCATCGTTCTGCCGCAGGCGATGCGCGCCATCGTGCCGACCGCCTTCAATGAAATCATCGGCTTGGCCAAAGGCACGTCGATGGTCTATGTGCTGGCGCTGCCGGAACTGTTCTATACCGTGCAGATCATCTATCGCCGCAACCTCGAGGTCATTCCGCTGCTGATGGTGGCGACGGTCTGGTACCTGATCATCCTGTCGGTGCTGTCGGTGATCCAGTACCACATCGAACGCCACTATGCCCGTGGCGCGGTGCGGACCCTGCCGCCCAATGCCTTCCGGGTGTTCTTTGCCCGCCTTGGCCTGGTGCCCCTGACCCCGCCGACGCGCGCATTGGAAATCGCGCCGCTGCCGCCGACATGGCGTCCGGCCACCGCGATCCCGCAGCAGGCACTGGCCGCGCTGCCGAAAGGGGCCGAGGTCGAAATCCACGGCGTGTCGAAAAGCTTTGGCGATCTGAAGGTGCTGGACGATATCGCCCTGACCTTTCCGGCGGGCAGCGTCACCGCGATCATCGGGCCGTCGGGCTCGGGCAAGTCGACGCTGCTGCGCACCATCAACCATCTGGAGCGCGTGGACCGTGGCCTGATCGCCGTCGATGGAGAGCTGATCGGCTATCGCCGCGACGGCGACGCCCTGCACGAACTGCGCGAAAAGGACATTCTGGCCCGGCGCACCGAAATCGGCATGGTGTTCCAGAACTTCAACCTGTTCCCGCATCTGACCGTGCTGGAAAACATCACCGAGGCCCCGGTCACCGTGCGCGGCCTGAGCCGACCCGAGGCCGAGGCGCAGGCCCGCGAATTGCTGGCCCGCGTGGGTCTTGAGGATAAGGCCGATGCCTATCCGCGCCAGCTTTCCGGCGGCCAACAGCAGCGCGTGGCCATTGCCCGGACGCTGGCCCTGCGGCCCAATGTGCTGCTGTTCGATGAACCGACCAGCGCCCTTGACCCGGAACTGGTGGGCGAGGTGCTGGACGTGATCAAGGAGCTGGCGCGTTCCGGCATCACGCTGGTCATCGTCACCCATGAGATCGGCTTTGCCCGCGAAGTCGCCGACAGCATCGTCTTCATGGAGCAGGGCCGCGTGATTGAGGCCGGCGCGCCGGACCAGATCCTGACCCGCCCGAAACATCCCCGGACCGCGGCGTTCCTGGCCAAGGTTCTGTAAGCCCCCCAACCCTTCAACCGAAATCTCGACCTGCCCGGACCGATCCGGGCAGCCGGACCCCTCACACCCCGAAAGGATCTCGACCATGACCACCAATCCGACCCGCCGCTGGCTTCTGGCCGCCGCCGCTGCCCTGACCCTGTCCGGCCCGGCACTGGCCGCCGAACAGATCCGCGTGGACCTTAGCCCCGAGCAGCCCGAGCGCGTCCGCGCCGACAAGGTGCAGGCGGCCATCGACCTGCTGCCCAAGGATTACAAATTCGTCAATCCGGGCAAGCTGACCGTGGCCTCGGTTCCCGGCAACCTGCCGTTTGCGGTCTATGCCAGCGACACCAAGACCCCGATCGGCAGCGAACCCGACGTGGCGCAACTGGTCGCCGACAGCCTTGGGCTGGAACTGGAGCTGATCCCGATCGCCTGGGCCGACTGGCCGCTGGGCGTGACCTCGGGCAAGTTCGACGCGGCGATCCACAACATCACCGTGACCGAGGAACGCAAGGAAAAGTTCGACTTCTCGACCTATCGCAACGATCTGCTGGGCTTCTATGTGCCCCATGACAGCAAGATCACCGCGATCACCAAGCGGCAGGACGTGGCCGGGCTGCATGGCTCGGTCTCGTCGGGGACCAATCAGGAAGAAATCCTGCTGCGCTGGATCGAGGAGAACAAGGCCGAGGGTCTGGCCGATACCGAACTGAGCTATTTCGACGATCCGGTCCTGCAGGATCTGGCGCTGGAATCGGGGCGGATCGAATTCTATCTGGGGCCGAACGCGACCTCGGGCTTCAAGGCGGCCAAGGACGGCAAGATCAAGAATGTCGGCACGCTGTCGGGCGGTTTCCCTGATACCGCCGAAATCGCCGTGGCGACGCGCAAGGATGCGGGATTGGCCCCGGCGATCACCGCCGCGCTGAACGCCCAGATCCAGAACGGCAATTACGGCAAGTCGCTGGGCCGCTGGGGTCTGGACGCGGAATCGCTGTCGGAATCGCGCACCAACCCGCCGGGACTGGCCAAGAAGTGACCCATGCGCCCCCGTCCATCGCGGGCGGGGGCTATTCCCAGAAAGGCCCGATGACATGACCACCCTTTCGCGCATTGCCGCCCCGATCCTGCTGGCGCTGAGTATCCCCGCTTATGCCGCCGATCTGCCCTTTGACCTGACGCCGGAACAGGCGGCGCGGCAGCATACCGTCCTGAACCCCAAGGCCGTGGCCGCGATCCCCAAGGATTTCGCCTTTGCCGCGCCGGGCGTGCTGACCATCGCCACCAATCCCGGCGGGCCGCCGTTGTCGACCTATGCCACCGATACCGAAACCATTGTCGGGGCCGATCCCGATATCGCCTCGCTTCTGGCCGAAAGCCTTGGGCTGCAACTGAAGCTGGTCCCGACCGCATGGGCGGATTGGCCGCTGGCGCTGCAATCGGGCAAGGTCGATGCGGTCATCTCGAATGTCGGCGTGACCGAGGAACGCAAGCTGAAATACGATTTCTCGACCTATCGGCAGGGGCTGCACGGCTTTTTCGTGGCCCAGGACAGCAAGGTCGACACGATCACCCAGCCCAAGGATATTGCCGGGCTGACCATCATCGTCGGCATCGGCACCAATCAGGAGCGCATCCTGAACGAATGGAGCCGCCTGAACGATCAGGCCGGTCTGCCCGAAAGCACGCTGGTCTATTACGACGATGAGGCGACCAAGCTGCTGGCCCTGCGCGCCGGCCGGGCCGATGTGATCGTCCAGCCGAACGCGCAGCTGGTCTTCATCGCGGCGCGGGATGGCGACATCCGGCAGGCGGGAACGCTGAGTGCGGGTTGGCCTGACCGCTCCGACGTGGCGGTGACCACGCGCAAGGATTCCGGTCTGGCGCAGGCGCTGACCGAGGCGATCAACGGGCTGGTTGCCGATGGCAGCTATGGCCGCACGCTGGAACGCTGGCATGTCGCCGAAGAAGCGCTGGAGACCTCGCAGGTCAACCCGCCGGGGCTGCCGCAATATTGAAAGGCCCGCGCGGATTTCTCCGCACCGGCCGGAACTGGGGGCAGGAACGGGCAGGGCGGTCATCGCCCTGCCCATCCGTTCAGAAGCGCACCCGCAGATCGGCGGTCAGCGACTGGTCGCTGGCCCCGTCCCCGAACTGGCCCGTATAACCGACCGAGACGCGGGCGTCATCGGTCAGCGCCATGTCCAGCACCCCGCGCAGGATCGCCGCATCCTTGGCAATCGGCGCGCCCGCCACGTCAAAGGCCTCGCCTCCGCCGAAGGCCACCGCCGCCATCGGGTCGATATCGCCAAAGGCATGCTGCCAGCCCAGTTCGCCGCGCAGAATGCTGCCCGGTTTCACCGTGCGTTCAGCCCGCAGGCCCAAGGTGGTGAAGGTGGTGTTCATGTCCAGCCCGTCGCTGTGCAGCGCGGCGTCGCCGCCCTTCTCGGTGAAGCTGTCCGAATTCAGGCTGACATGCTCAAACGCGGCGAAGGGGGTGAATTGCCCCTGCGAGGTCTGCATCTGCCAATTGGCCTCGCCGAACAGGCGCGTGGTCTGCGCGTCGTAATCGGCGGTCAGCGTCTCGGTCCGGTCGGCCCATGTCGCGCGGCGCTGGGTTTCCAGCTTGTTCAGCGTATGGCTGGCCCCGAAGCGCAGCCCCAGCGCGCCCTGACGGGTGCCGCCATAGACGCCAAGGTGATAGCTGTCGATCTCGGCCCGCGCATGCTGATCGTCCAGCGACACCGAGCCGCTGCCGAACCCGGCAAAGAAGCCGCCGCGCCAGCCGTTTTCGGCCTCGGCATCATAGCCGACCAGCGTGCCGCCGCCCGAACGCGACCGGTCCGAGACCTCGCCGCCATCGGTTTCGGCCCAGTTGCCATAGGCCTGCCACCAGATCTGCCCCGCGCCCATCTGGGCGGCATGGGTCGCGGCGGCATGCTGATCGCCGGTCGCCTCACCGATGCGGTCGCGAACCGCGCTGTCGATATTCGCGGCCATTTCGGTCATCGCACCGGCGACCGAGGCGTGGATCTCGCCCGAAAGTTGGTCGAAGGATTCGCCCGCCGTCCGCGCATCCGAGAAGACCAGTGCGTCAAAGACCTCATGCCCCGCGCCAAGCGCCTCGATGGCATCGGCGGTGGTGCGACCGTTGCGGCTGGTCGCGGCCTGCCGGAAGGCGGTGTCATTGCGGTCAAACCGCAGCGTCACGTCATTGCTGCCATAGGTCAGGCTGGTATCGAGGAAGGCCGAATCCACCTCGGAACTGGCGAATGCCCCGCTGATCCCGCCCGCCGCCGTCAGGATGCGGTAATCGGTCGCGATGGCATAGTCACCGTCCGAGGCCAGCGCAAAAACGCCGCCATTCAGGCTGGCCGTGCCGGTCACATCGACGCGGTCGCTGTTGCCCGCAGCGTCAGCCTCGACCTGATAGATCGCGCCTTCCGCCAGCGTCAGATCGCCATCGACAGTCAAGGTGCCGATGCTGTTGCCCGGTGCCAGCGTGCCGCCCGAGGCTACGGTCAGATCGCCCGTCCGGCCCGTGCCGCCGATGCGCGCGCCGTCCTGCACCGTGGTCGCGCTGGTCACGCTGCCCGAAACATTCAGCGTCCCGCCCGCCACATTGGTTGCGCCGGAATAGCTGTTGTCGCCCGACAGTTCCAAGGTGCCATTGCCGCGCAGGGTCAGCCCGCCGCTGCCGGTGATGTCATTGCTCCATTCGTCCGAGGCCGAAAAGCCGCCATCCATCCGGGTCAGCGTCACGTCCACGTCCTGATCGAACGCGCCGAAACCCCCGGCGGCGGTGTACAGGTCCAGCCGCGCCCAGCCCGAGCCGTCATCCAGAACATGGCCCGATTGCAGTTCGGTCGAGGCCAGAACCTCACGCAGTTGGGCGGTGGTCATATAGGGGAAGCGGCTGGCGATCAGCACCTCGGCCCCTTCGGGCACGACCGCGGCCAAGGTGGTGTCGCCGACGGTATCCATGCCGTAGGTCAGCCGATACTGATAGGCGGCGTCATTGGCATCGCTGTCGCTGAAGCGGTCCGTCTCACTTTCCGCGATGCAGGTGGCGATGGATGCGCCGCATTCCTGTTCCAGCATCGTGCGCAGATCGTCGCGGGCCGTCGCCCACAGCGTCTGGAAATCATCTGCGGTGGTCATCGGCTGGCCGAACAGGCTGGTGGTGGCAAGCCCGGTATAATCGGGATTGTTGTTCAACATCTGCGCCAGCGTATAGGTCGACTGGATGCGCGCGCCGATCACGTCCAGGGGGTAATGCACGCCCAGCACCACCCGGCTGTTGCCATATTCCGAGCCGCGCGCCATCAGCTGCTGATAGCGTTCGGGCAGCATGGTCGCCAGCAGCAGCGTGGAGGAAAAGCCAAAGGCGCTGTGGCCGCTGGGGAATGCCGGGCTGGTGCTGATCGTCGACCAGGCAGCCGACGCCGCGTCGGTCTGGTTGCCGAAATAATCCTGCCCGGCAAAGTTCTGCATCTGGTCGGGCGCGACCTGCACCGGGCGCGAATTGCCCGAAGCATTCGCATGGGCCGGGTCGGGCTGATAGGCCAGATCATAGATGCTGTATTGCCCGCCCGAGGGCAGGGCGATCCCGCTGACCGGATGGCCATGCGCCGCGCCGCGGGCGTAGAAATCCTTGGACACGTCGGCGGCCGCCATCGACAGCCCGGTCGCCTGCGACATCATCGACTGGAAGGCGGGCGAAAACGTGGTCGAGCGGTAATCGGGCGACAGCGTATTCGTCGCCTCGAAGGCCGTCTTCAGCTTCGATCCCAGCGCATCCGTCACCAGCATGCCGTTCTGGGTCGAGCCGATCAGCGCCGCAATGGTATTGTCATAAAGCGCCTGCGCGCGCTCGGCCCCGGTGGCGTTGTTGTTGGTGGCGATGGCGGTGGCAAGGTTCTGGGCCAGCACCTGCCGCCCTTCGGGCGTGTTCATCAGCAGGCTGAAATCCTGCAAAAGATTGGTCGCGCCGATTTCGGTGACGTTCTGCGCCTGCGAACCGGCAGCGGTAAACAAGGCGCAGACCGCAACGGTCACGCCCAGCAAAGTCTTAAGTTTCAATGATTTTCCCCAAGTCTCAAACTATGACTGGGGCAGCTACGTCACGGATGTAACGGGTCTGTGATGGTTTGTGAAATCTTGCGTGACAGAGATGTGGCGGCGCCCCTGCGGACGCCGCCGACGTAGCGTCACTCGGTCGAGCGGATGGTGTCGACCATGGTCTTTGCCTCGGGCGTCGTCACGTATTTGGCATAGACCGGCTCCATCGCGGCGATGAAGGGGGTCTTGTCGATGCCGCGGATGATCTCGGACCCGGCCTTTTCGACGGCCTGTTCGGATTCCGCGATCTTCTTGGCCCACAGGTCACGCATCACGCCGACGGATTCCTTGCCCGCCGTCTTCAGCAGGGCCTGATCCTCGGGGGCCAGCTTTTCCCATGTCACCTTCGAGATCGCCAGCACTTCCGGCATGATCAGGTGTTCGTCCAGCGTGTAGTATTTCGCCACCTCGAAATGGCCCGAGGTGTCGTAGCTGGCCGGGTTGTTTTCCGCCCCGTCGATGACGCCGGTCTGAATGGCGGAATAGACCTCGCCATAAGGCATGGGCGTCGCATTCGCGCCAAAGGCGGCCATCATGTCGACAAAGACATCCGACTGCATGACGCGGAACTTCATCCCCTTCAGGTCGTCGATCGACTTGATCGGCTTCTGCCCGTTGTAGAAGCTGCGCGCGCCGCCGTCGTAATAGCCAAGCACGATCAGGTCATGCTGGGCGAACCCTTCGGCGATCTGTTCACCAACCGCGCCGTCCATCACCTTGTACATGTGCTGGGGCGAACGGAAGATATAGGGCAGCGAAACGATCTGCGTTTCCGGCACAAGGTTGTTGAACGGACCGAAGGACGCACGCACCATGTCGATGACGCCGAACTGGGTCTGTTCAATGGTGTCCTTTTCCTCGCCCAGCACGGATGCCGGGAACACTTCCAGGCAGATGCGGCCCTGACTGCGTTCCTTGACCTGATCGCCCATCCAGCGCACGGCCTCGACCGTCGGGTAGCCAGCCGGATGCGTGTCGGCCGAGCGCAGGTTGATTTCGCAATCGGCAGCGGCGGCGGCCCCCGCCCCCGCAGCCAGTATCGTGCCGCCGATCAGCAGCATTCTTGCAAGTCCCATTTAATTCCTCCCAGATTATTATGGACTTATCTCCCACGGGAAATATTGCCCTATTCTGATGAGTTTCCAAATATATTTTAGTATAAGGCTTTACAGATCACCGGTTTTTCAGGCCCGGATGCTGCGCGACAGCAGCGCCACGGGCAGCATGCCGATCAGCACGATCAGCAGGGCCGCGATGGAGGCGTCCTCATAGGTGCCGCGCGCGGCCTCGCCATACAGATGCGTGGCCAGCGTTTCGACATTCAACGGGCGCAGCAGCAGGGTCGCGGGCAGTTCCTTGACGCAATCGACAAAGATCAGCAGCCCCGCCGCCGCCATCGAGGCGCGCGACAGCGGCACATGGATATTGCGAAACACCCCCGAGGGGTTCTGGCCCATGCTGCGCGCGGCATGGTCAAGGCTGATCGGGATGCGGGTCATCCCGGCCTCGATCCCACCGCTGGCGATGGCAAGGAAGCGTGCGACATAGGCATGGATCAGCGCCGCGCCCGAGCCCAGCAGGATCAGTTGCGGGGCGCTGTCCATGAACCAGCCAAGGACGCCGCTGATCTGGCGGTCGGCAAAGGTGATGACCGGCAGCAGCCCGATGGCAAGGATCGTGCCCGGAACCGCATAGCCCAGCGTCGATACCCGCGCCGCCGCGCGGGTCAGCGCGTTCGGATGCAGCCGGGGTGCGGCGCTGATGATCAGGCCCAGCCCCACCGCGACCAACGTGGCGGTCAGCGCCAGAGCGGCGGTCTGCCCGGCCTCGACCCAGATCCGCGACGGGATGCCGGAAAAGGCCACGCGCCGCCACGCCTGCCGGACCAGATAGGCGGCGGGGGCGGCAAAGCCGATCAGCACCGGCAGGGCGCAGAACAGCGTCGCCCCCCATGCCGCAGCCCCGCGCAGCTGCACCCGCGACAGCGGCAGCAAGCGGCGTGAACTGCCCGCATAAAGCTGCCCGCGCCGGGCCCGACGCTCGATCATGACCAGCGCCACGACGATCGCCAGCATGACCAGCGCGATCTGCGCCGCTCCGGGCAGGTCGGTGCGGTTGATCCATGTCGAATAGACGGAAACGGTCAGCGTCCGCACGCCCAGAAACTCGGCCGCGCCGATGTCGTTCAGCGTCTCCATCAGCGCTAGGGCCATTCCGACGGCAATGGCCGGGCGGGCCAAGGGCAGGACGATGCGCCAGAACACCCGCACCGGCCCCGCACCCAAGGTGCGCGAGGCCTCCAGCAGGTTCGCGGCTTGCGTGGCAAACAGCGCGCGCACCGGCAGGTAGACATAGGGGTAAAGCACGAAGCCCAGCAGCAGGATGCAGCCCGCCATCGACCGGATGTGGGGCAGGCGGAAATCGCGCGGGCTGGCATAGCCCAGCATCTCGCGGATCAGCGACTGCACCGGGCCGACCGGGTGCAGGATGTCCAGATAGGCATAGGCGATGATATAGGTCGGCACCGCCAGGGGCAGCAGCAAGGCCCAGCCCAGCAGGCGGCGGCCCGGAAAGTCGAAGCCCGCAATCAGCCATGCCGTCACCGTGCCGATGACGGCGACGATGCTGCCCACCCCGGCCAGCAGGATCGCGGTCTGCATCAGGGCATTGGCCAGCACATTGCGGATCAGATGCGGCCACAGCCCGATGCTGCCCTGCAGGGCAAATCCGACCAGCACCGCGACCGGCAGAAGAACAAGGGCCGCGATCAGGATGGCGGCGATCTGCCATCCCGTGCCGGTTTTCAGGAACATGGGTGTCTCCTCAGGGTCGCGCCCCCGCGACGGGTCGGGGGGCGCGATATATCGGTCTTGCGACGGATCAGTTGTCGAAGCCGACGGCTTCCGCCAATTCGCTGGCGGCCTTGCGTTCGCGCGCAATGGCGGTCAGGTCGGTGGCGTCCACCTTGAGTTCACCGAATTCGCCGACCAGCGGGCTGACCGGGATGCCGGGTTTCACCGGATATTCGAAATTGGCCTCGGCATAGATCTTTTGCGCCTCATCCGAGACGAGGAACTCCAGCAGCTTGACCGCCTGATCCTTGTTCGGGGCGTTTTTCGCCACTGCCGCGCCCGAGACGTTCACCTGCGTGCCGCCATCGGCAAAGGTCGGCAGGACCAGCTTGATCGCCTTGGCCCATTCTTCCTGCTCGGGGCCGCCAGCGCCGCTGCGCATCAGACCGACGTAATAGGTGTTGGCGATGCCGATATCGCAGATGCCGCCCATGATGTCGCGGGCCACGTCGCGGTCGCCGCCACCGGCCTTGCGGGCGAGGTTGCCCTTGACGCCTTCCAGCCACGCCTTGGTGTCATCGGCGCCGTGATGGGTGATATAGGCCGCCGTCAGCGCGACGTTATAGGGGTGCTGGCCGGAACGGATGCAGACCTTGCCCTTCCATTCGGGCTTGGCCAGATCCTCATAGGTGAAGCTGGACAGGTCCAGATCCTTGGCCGCGTAAAGCGCGCGGGCGCGCAGCGACAGGGCGAACCAGTTGCCGTCCTTGTCGCGCAGGTTTTCCGGGATCGCGGCCTTCAGCGCCTCGGAATCGACCGGCTGGGTCAGGCCGCGATCGACCAGATCGACCAGATTGCCGATATCCACGGTCATCAGCACATCGGCGGGGGATGCCGCGCCCTCTTGTTCCACACGCTCGGGCAGGCCGTCTTTCAGGAAGATCGTGTTGACCTTGATGCCGGTATCCTTGGTGAAGGTTTCCAGCAACGGCTCGACCAGCTTGGGTTCGCGCGTCGTGTATAGGTTCAGCTCTTCGGCGCCGGCGGCCCCGGCGGCTGCCTGCGCAAGAAATGCCGCACCCAGCAGTCCCAGAAGTCTCGTCTGCATTCCACGTCCTCCGTTTTTGACTAATACGCTTCTATTATCCCAAGAGAATAAGTAAAGATTACTTAATGGTCCAAGCCAGATGCCAGGACGAGGGAAGAACCGCGTGGAACATACCGATTTTCTGGGCGAGAGGCCGGTCGGGCGTCATGTGCGCGGCCAGCCCATGCTGGAGATCAACGCGGTCGAACGCCGCTTTGCCGGATCGTCGGGTGTGCAGGGTGTCTCGCTGACCGTCTGGCCGGGCGAGGTCACATGTTTGTTAGGTCCATCCGGCTGCGGCAAGTCCACGACCTTGCGGATGATTGCCGGGATCGAGCGGGTGGATGCGGGCCAGATCAGCATTGCCGGACAAGTGGTTGCCGATGCCCGCACGGACGTTCCGCCGGAAAAGCGGCCCGTGGGCATGGTGTTTCAGGATCTGGCGTTGTTTCCGCATATGACCATCGCGCAGAATGTCGGCTTTGGCCTGCCGCGCAGCGGGCGCGGCGCGGCGCAGATCGGGCATCTGCTTGAACGTGTGGGCCTGCCCGGACATGCCGACAAATACCCCCATCAGCTTTCGGGCGGCGAACAGCAGCGCATCGCGCTGATCCGTGCGCTGGCCACGCAGCCCCGCGTCATGCTGCTGGATGAACCCTTCTCCAGCCTCGACCAGCGGCTGCGGGTCGAGATGCGCGAACTGGCGCTGGACCTGCTGCGCGAGGCTGGGGCGGCGGTGGTGCTGGTCACCCATGACCCCGATGAGGCGATGATGATGGCCGACCGCATCGCCATCATGCGCGAGGGTCGCATCCTGCAGGAAGGCGCGCCGCTGGACCTGTATCACCGCCCGGTCGATCTGGCGGTGGCCGGGTTCCTGTCAGAACTGAACGTGTTTTCCGGCCGGGTGCTGCAGGGCCATGTCGGCACGCCGATCGGTGACCTGCCGGTGCCCGGCGTGGTCGAGGGCACGCGCGTCCATGCCGCATTCCGCCCCGAACATCTGGCGGCGCGGCGCGGCACCCGGTCCTCGGGTCAGGCGCATGTGCTGCGCGTGCTGAATCTTGGCCGCGAAAACGTCATCGAACTGAAGCTGCCCGGCCATGCCTCCTATCTGCGCTGCAGCGCGCCGGGGCATTCCGACCTGACGCCCGGCGAGCATGTCGAAATCGGCTTCGACCCCGACAAGGCGCTGATCTTTCCGCATTAATCCCCGATGCCCAGCCGCCCGGCCATCCGCACCAGATCGGCCAGTGTCCGCGCCTCCATCTTCTTCATGGCCGAGGCGCGGTAAAGCTTCACCGTGATCTCGCTTAGACCCAGCCGATGCGCGGCCTGCTTGTTCAGCAGGCCCGCCGTGACCAGTTCCATCACCTGCCGCTCACGCTCGGACAGGGCGTCGAAGCGGGCGGTCAGGGCGGTATGTTCGGCTGCGGCCTCGCGGCGCAGGCGGTCGCGGGCGATGGCGGCGCTGACCGCATCCAGCAGGTCCTGATCGCGAAAGGGCTTGGTCAGGAAATCGACCGCGCCGGCCTTCATCGCGCGCACCGACATCGGCACATCGGCATGGCCGGTCATCACGATCACCGGCAGGCCGATCCCCAGCCGTTCCAGCCGGGTCTGGAAATCCAGCCCGCTTTCGCCGCGCAGCCGCACATCCAGCAGCAGGCAGGAGGCGACCTGCGGCAGGCTGGCCGCCAGAAACGCATCCGGGCCGGGATAGCTGTGGCAGGCCAGCCCGACCGAGCGCAGAAGCGAGTCGATCCCGGCGCAAAGCTGCGCGTCATCGTCGATGACATGGACTGCCGAAAGCTGCTGTGACATCCGTTCCCCGTCGGCTTCCGGGGTCAGACGATAAGGGCAACGGCCGATAAAGTCACATCAATTTCGGCCCGCGCCCCCGACGGCGCGGCGCAGGCAGCGCAGCAAGTCGCGGTCGTCAAAGGGTTTGCTCAGGAAACAGACAGCCCCCGCCGCCAGCGCCTGATCGCGCAGGCTGGTTTCGGGATAGGCGGTCATCACCAGCACCGGCAGGGCGGGGTGTTCGGCGCGCAGCCGGAATTGCAGGTCCAGCCCGCTCAGGCCCGGCAGCTGGATGTCGGTCAGCAGGCATTGCGGCAGGCCGATGCGCAGGCTGTCCAGAAAGGTCTCGGCGCTGTCGAACAGGGCGACGCGGAAATCTTGCGCGCGCAGCAGGCTGGACAGGCCACGCCGGATCGCATCGTCGTCATCGACGATGGCTATATGCGGACCTTGGTCCATCTGCCCCACTTTGCCCCTTTCCAATCGGCCCCGGACAGTCGCCAAGGCCGCGGCCGCCCGCTTCCCCAAGCTTGCGACCGGCCGTTGCGGGCAATCATGTGCCAAGGGCCTGATTCCAAAACTGTTGTCGAATGGCGCGGCAGGCAATTATACTTAGGTTCAGCCGCGAAATTTCCGTCCCTTGGCGGTGCATGGGGGCCAGTCGATGCGTCAGGTTTTCACCCTCTGGCCGACGGGCGACCATGCCGCGCCCCGGCGCAATCTTGCCCCCGATGGCATGCCGGGCTGGGCCGGGCAAAAGGGACCGGCGGCGCAGGCCGCGCGCTGGACCGGGCAGGACTGGCTGTTTCTGGGGGTGGCGTCGCTGCCGGTGCTGGCCTTGGGGCTGCTGGTCGCGGACGGGCTGCATCTGACCATCGCCACCAGCCTGATCTGCGCCCTTGCCATCGGGCTGGCCGCCCTGGCCATTGCCACGCATCGCCGCCGCATCGCCGCGTTGCAACAGGCGCTGGAAGACAGCCGGCGCTGGAACGACACGCTGTTTCAGCGCAGCGGCATTTCGCTTTGGCGCGAGGACTGGTCGCATGCCCGCGATGCGGTGCTGGAGCTGCTGGGGCAGGGGGTGCGCGACATGCAGTCCCATTTCGCCGCCCATCCCGACCAGCTGCGCGCGATCCGGCGCGGGGTCATCATCAAGGACGTGAACGATTTCGCGGTGCTGCGCGCGGGGGCGGACAGCAAGGAACAGCTTCTGGGCTCGCTGGACAATCTGCTGCCCGATACCGACCAGACCTTTGTGCAATGGCTGGTGGCCTTCGCCAATGGCGACAGTTTCTATCGCTCGGAAACCCATATCACCATGCCCGACGGGCAAGAGGTCGACACGCTGTTCAACGCGGGCCTGCCTGTAAACCACCGCGAATTCGAGGATATTCTGGTCAGCGATCTGGACATCACTGCCTACAAGACGACGCAGGCGCTGCTGGCGCAGGCCGAACAGGATCTGGCTCGTGCCATGCGGGTCAGCACCATGGGCGCGCTGACCGCCTCGATCGCGCATGAGGTGAATTCCCCCCTTGCCGCGATCATGTCCAGCGCCGAGGCCGCCCTTCGCTGGCTGGGCCGCGACACGCCCGACCTGCCGGAAGCGCGCGAGGCCATCGGCAATGTCGTCGCCGCCGCCAGCCGCGCGCGGGTGGTGGTCGAGCAGACCCGCGCCTTCCTCAGCAATGCCTCGCAAAAGGCCGCGCCGCAGGACATGACGGAAATCGCGCGGGATTCGGTGACGCTGATCGAACGCGAATTGCGCGCGCATGGCGTCTCGACCCATATCGACGCGCCCGAGGGGCTGGCTCCGGTCATGGCCGACCGGGTGAATATCCAGCAGGTGATGGTCAATCTGATGATGAACGCCGCGCAGGCGATGGAGGACGCGCCCGGCCAGCGCGACCTGACCATTGCCCTGCGCCCGGTGCCGGGCGGCATCGGGGTCGCGATCCGCGACAAGGGACCGGGCATCGCGCCCGAGCGGTTGCAGACGATATTCCAGCCCTTCTATTCCACGCGCGAGGGCGGGATGGGCATGGGTCTGGCCATCTGCAAAAGCTGCATCGAGGCGCATGGCGGCCGCATCTGGGCCGAAACCGCGCCGGGCGGGGGCGCGGTCTTTCACTTCGAACTGCCGCTGGCGGGGTAGGGGTCAGGCGACCCTTGCGCCCTTGGGCTGACGGGCGGGGCGGGCATTGGCCGTGGCCCAGTCCAGCGCCGCATCGGCGACCTTTTCCCAGCCCTCATCCATGCAGGTCCAGTGCGAGCGGCCGGGAAAGATCCGCAGATCGGTGCGGGATGGCGCGGCGCTTTGCTTGCGATAGATGGCCTCGGTCATCTTGGCGTCCGCAATCAGGTCCAGTTCGCCGCCGATCATCAGCAGGGGCGCGCGGGCGGGATTGTCCCAGCGGATTTTCATCGGGTTGACCACGCCGTTCCAATAGACCCGGCCCGGTGTCGGCACGATGTAGCGGGCGTAAAGCGCATCGACCTGATCGCGGGGCGCGGTCTGGGCAAAGCGGCTGGCAAAGAAGCCGCGCGACATCACCTTGGCCTTGCGCCAGCTGAACGGGTCGATGAACACCGGCAAAGCCGAGCGGATGGCCTGGGGATAAAGCGGCACGCCCGGCGTCGGCGCCGGATCGATGGACACGCCCGCGACGCCAAGCCCGCGATCCAGCAGGTGCTGGACGATGACGCCGCCCAGCGAATGGCCGATCAGGATCGGCTCCTCGGCCAGAGCCGCGATCTTGGCGGCATAGGAATCGACGATCTGGCGCTGGCTCAGACTGGCCAGTTCGGCCTTGGGCTGCGCGCGCAGTTCCGCGGGCGGGCGGTCGTCATAGGGCCAGTCCGGGGCGATGACGGTAAAGCCCGCCGCCTGATAGCGGGCCTTGAAATGCTCCCAGCTTTGCGAGTTCAGCCAGGCGCCGTGGATCAGCATGATGGTGTTGGACATGGGGTCTCCTTAGCGCTTGGCGCGGTTCTTCACGAAACTGGCGATCAGGTCGGCGGCCATGTCGGGAACCTCGTGCTGGGGGCCATGACCCATCTGCGGCAGGACCAGCAGATGCAGGCTTTTCCAGACCCGGTTCAGCCGGAACCAGTTCGGCGCGGGAAAGACGATTTCATGATCGCCGGTGATGACAAGGATCGGGATGCCGCAGGTGGCCAGAAAATCCGCGTAACCGGCCGTGTCGGCAAAGATGTCCTGCCCGGCGCGGTCCTGCAGCAAGGCCAGATAGGTCTCGGGCGGGATCGGCGGGCTGCGGTCGGATGAACGCGCATTGATCCGGTCATGGGACAGCGCCGCCGCCGCGCGGCTGGCGGCGGATTCGGGTTCGAAGAACAGGATGGTCTCATCGGCAAGATCGTTGATCGGCTTCAGCGCGGTCTGCAGGAAGATCGGTTCCGAAGGCGGATCGAGCGGACCTGGGGGGCAGGTGCCGATCAGCACCAGATGCGTCACCCGGTCGGGCACCTGCACCGTCACCACCTGCGCGGCCAGCCCGCCCAGCGACCAGCCGCCAATGACGAATTCCGCAATCCCCAGCGCATCGGCAAGGTCGATGGCATCCGCCGCCAGCCTTTCGGGCCGGTAGCTGGCGCTGCCCGTCGACTGGCCGAGGCCGGAATAGTCAAAGGTGATGACCCGGAAGCTTTGCGCCAGCGCGTCAAGAAAGGCCGGGTCCCAACTGTCGAGGATGCCACGAAAGCGCACGCACAGGATCAAAGGCGGGCCCGAGCCGATCTCGCGGTAGGCCAGGGTGCGGCCCTTGGCCTCGATGAAGCGGGTGGGCATGGTGGCGGCAGAGTCAAGGGCGGTGGGCGCGTTCATGGCATCCTCCTGTCGCGGGACAGGGGCAGGATGGACCGAAGCGCGGGCGCGGAAAATTGTCGGATCGGCTGGAGCGACTAAACCAAGGGATAGCCGGGGCGTCGCAGTCGCGCGCCCCGGCCACGGGGATCAGCGGGCGCGCTCGCTGACTTTCCATTCCTCCCAGCCGGGCTCACCGGCCATGAAGGCTTCGATCTGGGCGCGGTTGGCTTCCAGTTTCGGGTCATGCTTCAGGTAGTGCCGCGTCTCGCGCGCGATCAGGCCGGACAGGATCAGCAGACCGATCAGGTTCGGAATCGCCATCAGCCCGTTCATCACGTCCGAGAAGTTCCAGACCACGCCCAGTTGCATCGTGCAGCCGAAATAGACCACCAGCGAGAACAGCACGCGGAAGGGCATGACGGCGCGGTGGCCCAGCAGGCGCTCGACGTTGCGTTCGCCGTAATAGGCCCAGCCAAGGATGGTCGAATAGGCGAACATCACCAGACCGATGGTCACGATCCAATGGCCCCAATGCCCCGGCAGCCCGTGGCTGAAGGCCTGACCCGTCATGATCGAGGCCGAGATCTGCTGCCCCGTCGCATCGACTTCGTTCCAGACGCCGGTGGTGATGATGACCAGACCGGTGCAGGACACCACGATGATCGTGTCGATAAAGGTCTGGGTCATCGACACCAGCCCCTGGCGCACCGGATGGGTGGTCTGGGCCGAAGCCGCCGCGATCGCCGCCGAACCCATGCCGGATTCATTGGAAAAGATGCCGCGCGCCACGCCGTAGCGCACTGCGATCATGATGGTCGAGCCAAGAAAGCCGCCCACTGCCGAGGTGCCGGTAAAGGCCTGGGCAAAGATCTGGGCAAAGGCTGTCGGGACGGCGGTGATGTTCACCAGCAGGATGTAAAGCGCCCCCAGAACGTAGAACACGATCATCACCGGCACGAGGCCCGCCGTCACCTTGCCGATCGACTTGATGCCGCCGACCAGCACGACCAGCGTCAGCGCCGCCAGCACCGCGCCGGTGATCCAATGCGGGATTGCGAAGCTGCTTTGCAGGTTCGAGGCGATCGAGTTGCCCTGGGTCATGTTGCCGATGCCGAAGCAGGCACAGACCGCGAAAACGGCGAAGGACAGGGCCAGCACCTTGCCGAAGATGCCGGGAATGCCGCGCTCAAGGTAATATTGCGGGCCGCCGTTCTTTTCGCCGACCTCGTCGGTGGTGCGGAAGCGCACGGCCAGAAACGCCTCGGAATATTTCGAGGCCATGCCAAGGATCGCGGTCACCCACATCCAGAACAGCGCGCCGGGGCCGCCGACGCCGATGGCGGTGGCGACGCCGACGATATTGCCGGTGCCGACGGTCGCGGCCATCGCGGTGGTCAGCGCCTGAAACTGAGAGATGTCGCCCTCGGCATCGTCATCCTTGCGCTTGAGCAGGCCAAGGCGCAAAGCCGCGCCCAGTTGCAGCAGCTGGATGCCGCCCAGCCGCAGGGTCAGGTAAAGTCCGGTCCCCAGCAGCAGCGGGATCAGCAGATACGGGCCCCAGACAATGCCGCCGACCTGACCCAGAAAATTTTCCAGATTATCCAGATTCATCAATGGTTCTTCCCTTCCGCCAATTCTGGCGTGTGCAGAGCCGCCGCAGGTCGATAATGTCAAGGCATGACGACCGCGAATTCGCCCTCTGCTTCGGATATGACCGACCGCGCCAGCATGGCGCGGCATCAGGACTTGCCGGGGATCGAGACGCTGTCGGCCCGCTACCTGCGGCAGAATTTCCGGCCCCATGCGCATGATGAATACATCCTTGGCGTGATCGATGCCGGGACCCATGCCGTCTGGTGTCGCGGCGAGATGCATCTTGCCCCGGCCGGCACCGTGGTCACCATGCGGCCCGGCGACATCCATCACGGCGGCGCGGCGGATGATCGGGGCTGGCACCAGCGCATGGTGTATCTCTCCGAGCCTGCGCTGGCGGAACTGCTCGCGGATGTGGCGGATGGGTCGGGCCCTGCGGTGCTGGATTTCGCGGCGGCCTTCCATGCCCGGCCAAATCTTGCACGACAGCTGTCGGCGCTGCACCGGGTGCTGCATGGCGGCGAGGCGTTGGCCCGCGATCAGGCGCTGGACGCGCTGCTGCGCGCGGTGCTGGCGCAGCTGGCCCCGGCGGCATTGCCCGCGCGGCGGCCCGGTCCCAGCGGACGGATTGCGGATGCGGTCGAATATCTGGCCACCCATGCCGAGGACAACGTGCCGCTGGCGCGTCTGGCGGAAATCGCGGGCCTGCGCCGCCGCCAGACGATCGAGGCGTTTCGTCGCCAGACCGGGTTGCCGCCCCATGCCTGGCAGATCCAGCAGCGCATCGCGCGGGCAAGGCGGTTGCTGGCGCAGGGCATGCCCCCGGCCGAGGTCGCAGTCGCCACCGGCTTTGCCGATCAAAGCCACCTGACCCGGCATTTCCGCGCCATCCTTGGGGTGACGCCCGGTGTTTACGCCCGCGGCTGAGGACCGCGCTTTCGTTCTATCCCGGCCGCGCCGGCCCATGCGATCCCGGCCCTGCGACTGACAGGGGAATGACGGCAATGACGGCGACGGATATCGGGGCGGGCACGCGGCGCGGGGCCTTGGGGGCGGAATTGGCGGTGCTGGGTGTGGCGCTGGTCTGGGGGGCCAGCTACCCGGTCGCCAAGGGCGCGCTGGCCCATGCGCCAGTGATCACGCTGATCTTTCTGCGGTTTCTGGCGACGGCACTGGTCATGGCGGGCGTGGCATGGCGCGATCTGGCGGCGGCGCCGCGGCGCGACCGGCTGGCCGGGGCTGCGACCGGGCTGGTGCTGTTCGGGATATTTCTGGCCGAGACATGGGGCATCGCGCTGGGGTCGGCCTCGAACGCGGCACTGATCATCTCGCTTTGCACGGTGATGGTGCCGTTTCTGGATTTCGGGCAGCAAAGGCGGCTGCCGCCTGCGGGCGTCATCCTTGGCGCGGGCATCGCGGTCGCGGGGGTGGGCGTGTTGGCCGGGGGCGCGGGCGCGCTGGGGACGGGCGATCTGCTGGTGCTGGCCGCGGCGGGGCTGCGCGCGGTGATGGTGGTGGCGACGCGGCGGGTCATTGCCGGAACGGCGCTGAGTTCGGCGGCGCTGACCGCGCTGCAGGCGGGCGCGGTGACGCTGGCGTCGGGCATGGTGCTGCTGGCGGGTGGGACCGGTTTGGGCATCAGCGGCGGGGCCGGTTTCTGGGCGGCGCTGGGTTTTCTGGTGCTGTTCTGCACGCTGGGGGCATTCTATGTGCAGAACGCCGCGCTGCGCCGCGCCAGCCCGACCCGCGTCGCGCTGCTGATGGGGACCGAGCCGATCTTTGGCTTTGTGCTGGCCGCCCTGTTGCTGGCCGAGCCGGTCACGGCGCTACGCCTTGGCGGCGCGGCGCTGATCGTCGGCGGCACGTTTCTGGGTCTGCTGGCCGAGCGGGGGAAGTGACCCCCGCCCGCCCTTGACGGTTCAGCCCAGCTGGGCCGAGGCCGGGCCGAAATATTCGTAATGAATCCGGTCATCGGGGACGTTGGCGGCGCGCAACCCGCGGATCATCGCCTCCATGAAGCCGGTCGGGCCGCAGATGAAGTAATCGGCAATGCGCGGATCGCTGACGCTGGCCAGCCAGTCCGGGTTGACCCGCCCGGCGCGGGCATTCCCGGTCAGCGCCCCATCGGGCGTCTCATAGAAGACATGGCTTTCATGGGCCAGTTCATGATGGCGCTCGCGCATGGCGTGGTGGCGGGCGTCGCGGGTGGCATGGACATAGACCATCCGCAGATCGCCGCCGCCATGGCTTTCCAGCATCGAGATCATCGGCGTCAGGCCGACTCCGCCGGACAGCAGCACGACCTCGCGCTTGCCGGTCGGATCAAGGAAGAACTCGCCTGCCGGTGCCGAGACATCGAATTCCGCGCCCAAGGCCACATCATCATGCAGCCAGTTCGAGATACGCCCGCCCGGCTCGCGCTTGACGGTGATGCGGTAGTCGCGCCCGTTCGGGGCCGAGGAAATCGAGTAGTTGCGGCGGAATTCATCGGTGCCTTCGGGCTGGAAACGAAAGCTCAGATATTGGCCGGGGCGATGGGTGGCGACCGGGCCGCCATCGACCGGCTGCAACCGGAACGAGGTGATTTCGGGCGTTTCCACGGTTTTCGCGGCCACCTTGAAGCGCCGCCAGCCGCGCCAGCCGCCTTGCGTGGCCTCGGATGCGGAATAGATCTGTTCCTCGCGCCCGATCAGCACATCGGCCAAAAACCAATAGGCCTCGCCCCAGGCGGCTAGGATATCGGGGGTCGCGGCATCGCCCAGCACCTCGGACACGGCGCCCAGCAGCGCGGTCGCGACATGCGGGTAATGCTCGGGCAGGATCTGCAGGCCGACATGTTTCTGGGCGATGCGCTCGATCGCGGTGCCCAGCACGGCCGGGTTGCGGATATGGGTGGCATAGGCGACCAGCGCGCCCGCCAGCGCCTTGTGCTGGGGCGAATTGCCCTGCTGGTGGGACATGTTGAACAGCGCCCGGATTTCGGGATCGGCCAGCAGGCGGCGATACATGGCAGGCACGATCTGGTCGACATGCGCGGCGACGACCGGGGCGGTGGCCTCGATCAGCTTCAGGGTATCTTCGGAAAGGGCTTTCGGCATGACGTCCTCCTGACGTTCGGCTAGTTCTTTGACAGGAATCTAATGCATTCGAGAAAAGATTCCATTAAAAGGTATCTTATTGGGCTGCGACATTCTGTCCCGCGGCCCCGGGGGCATGAAGATGAGGCTGAACGACAGCACCGACATCGCGTTGCGGATCATGATCTTTGCGGCGACCTGCAACCGGCTGTTCACGATTGATGAGATCGTTGCCGTCTACCGCCTGCCGCGCAGCACGGTGATGAAGGTGGTGAATGCGCTGACGCGGGGTCAGTTCCTGACCGCGCAGCGTGGACGCTCGGGCGGGCTCAGGCTGGCGCGCGAGGCAGGCCAGATCAGCGTCGGCGCGGTGGTCCGCCATCTGGAGGGGGATTTCGGGCTGGTCGAATGCATGCGCACCGGCAACCAATGCGTCATCACCGGCAGTTGCCGCCTGATCGCGCCGCTTCAGCAGGCGTTGGAGGGGTTTCTGGCCGCCTTGGGGGCCTGCACCATCGCCGATATCGCCCTGACGCCCGCCGACTTCCCGCAGGTTGCGCATCGCTAGGCCTGCGTCACGGCCAGCAGCGTATCGGTCAGCAGGATCAGTTCCGCCTCCGACACCGGCAGCTTGTCATCGTCACGCAGGCGGAAGGGCTGGGGCACGCGGTCCAGCCCGACAGAGCGCCTTAGCGCGTCAATCACCGCTGCTTCGCCGGGGCTGAACTGCACCGACAGTCCGTCGATCTTGCCCGGCCGGTCCGGCAGCACCAGCCCCGGCCCGTCGATGACCAAGACCGGGCCGTGCTGCCCCCGCGCGGGGGGACGTGCGGCAAAGCCCGCCGCCGCCCGGCAGAAGCGCAGGATCAGCGCGGAATCGTCGATGCGCGAGAAGCTGGCGCGGCCCGCGATGTCCAGCGCGATGGCGGTGAAATCGGCCCGCGCGTCCTCATGCCACGTCCCCACCGACAGCCCGCAGGCCGCGCCGCGTGCCGCCAGTGCCGGTTCGACCACGATGGCACCGCCGCGCGCGATCCGGTGCAGTTCCGGCAGCGCCGAGGTCAGGCTGGGGGCCATGACGGCGGGTTGTTCCGGGTCGCCCGGAAACAGCAGCCATGCTGTGGTCGGCGGCTGGCCCATCGGGCCGATGGCGGCAAGGAATCTCGTCATCCCCGCACCCCCGAGGCGCGGTCGAACATGTCGAACAGCCGCAGGATTTCGCGCCGCAGCCCGGTGGTGTCGCGAAACTCCATCTGCAGCACGGCGTGATAGACCAGTTCGACCGTGCGCAGCATCTCGGCCTGTGCGCGCCGTCCGCGGTCGGTATCGGTGTTCAGCGCGCTGGGATTGTCGCTGTCAAAGGCGGCCTCGGCCCGGCGCTGATCCGCCGCCGCCCCGACCGGCGAAAACGGCGCGACGCCGCCGCCGACATGGCGGCGATTGTCGCCCTTGCCGATCTCGGGATCGACCTTTTCGGTGCCGAACAGCGTGCCCTGCACCGGCCCCGCGCCGGGCTGGCCAAAGATCGTCCCGGTCGGCGCGCCCCCGCCCATCGCCTGCAGCGCCAGCACCGAGGTCGCGGCCGAGCTTTGCGATTGCAGCACCTCGCGCCCGAACATCAGCGCGATCAGCCGCATGATCGTGGGTGAGCCCTGCCCGGTGCGCAGCGCCTGCTGGATGGCCTGCGTGACGGCGGGACCCTGCAGCCCCTCGGCGGCCAGTTGCGCGGTGATCTCGGGGTAGGAGCCCAGTCCGGGGATCTTCAGGTTGCGCTGCACGGCGGGCGAGGCGGCGGGGCCAAAGCCCTGCTGCGCCGGAACCGTGGTGCCGCCGACCTGCAGCGGCACGCCGCCGCCGGCGCGTTCGGGATTTTCAGCGGTGCGGGGGATGGCGCTGGCGGGGCGGTTCTGCAGGTTCGCGCCCAGCTGGGTCGGATCGTCGCCGGGCTGCACATCCAGCGCACCGCGCCGGGCGGCGGGACGGGCGGCATTGCGCGCCTCGGCCCGGCGGAAACGGTCGCGGCCAATGTCATGGACCATGCGATAGACGCCCTCGGGGTTGTCGCGCAGCACCTGACGCACGGTCACGTCGTCGCTGTTCCCGGCGACCACGCGGGTATCCTCAAGCGAGAGCTTGCGCAGCCGGTAGCGCAGCCGCCACAGCCCCAGCTGCGCCCGCAGCCGCAGACGCGAGACGCCGCGCCCCAGCAGGCTGTCGACGCTGGGGCCGATATTCCGCACCGCCTCGTCCCGGCGTTCGCGGCGGCGGCGGGCCTCGTCCTCTTCGCGGCGGCGGCGGCGTTCGGCCTCGGTCTGGCGGTTGCGGCGGGGGTCCTGCCCGCGCTCGCGGTCGCGCTGGCGGCGGTCCCCCTCGCGGCGGTCGCGGTCGGCGCGGTCACGGGCAGAACGCCGGGCATGGGCGTCGCCGCCGCGGTCGTCGCCATCGTCGCGCCGCCGCTTGCGGTCGCGCCCACCCCTTTCGCTGCGGCTGCGGCGGCGCTGCATGAACTGGCGGAAACGCTGCTGAAGCCGCGCGATGATGCGCTGGAAGGGCCGCAGGATCGCGCCCAGCACCCGCTTGATCAGCGCATCGACGCCAAGGAAGGTCAGCACCATATCGACCGCCGCGACAATGCCATGGGCTAGGGCCCGCGCGAAAGCCACCGCGCCATTGCCGCGCGCCGCCACCTGCATGACGAATTCCAGAAACGCCCCCGCAGCGGAAAACAGCGACTGCACAAGCCCCCATGCCGCGCGAATCGCGTCGATCACCGCCATGATCGCGCCCGCGCCGGGGATCAGCTTCAGCGCCAGCTGCGTCGCCAGCCATGTCATCGCGGCAATGCCGATGGCAGGCAGCATCGCGGGCAGGTTCTCGGTCAGCAACCCGATCAGGCTGGTGGCCAGCACGGCCATCATCTCCAGCCAGTTCGGCGGCAGGTTCATCATCAGTTGCAAGCCGGGGACCTTGTTGAAGAACCATTGCTTGAAGGCTTCCTGCAACTGGTCCCACAGGTTGTTCCTGACCCCCTCGCGCGCCTGACTGCCCGCCGCGCCAAGGAAGGTGCCGATCCCCATGCGCGTGACCCGCGCCAGCAGCGCCATGAACTGCCCCAGAAGCTGCGCGAGTGCCTTGATCGCCGCGGCGATGCGGTCGACCAGACCGGCATTCTCGGCCTGAATCTCGGCCAGTTTCGCGTCCATCTCGCGGATAGCGCGCTCGCGCTCGCGGTCCAGCGCGGCAAGGGCCGAGCGGCGGGTGGATTCGATGCGGGCCTCCATCGTGCCGAATTGCTGGCGGGCGCGGGTCAGTGCCGCCTGTGCTTCCGTGTCCAGCTGGCCCTTGTTGCTGGCGACCAGCTGGTCGATGGCGGTCCGCGCCTCGGACAGGGTGGTCTTGCAGCCATCGATGGTGGTCTGGATGCTGTCCTTGATCTGGGACAGCATCGCGTCGATATCGGCGATATAGGCTTGGCGGTTGCGCTCATACAGCGCCTTGACCTCGGGCAGGCTGTTGATCGACAGCAGCCAGTCACGCCCGCGCCGATACAGGCCCCGCGCCCCCCGGTAACGGCGGCTTTTGAAGGCGGAAAGCTCGGCCCGGACATTGGTGGCGAATGCCTCGACCCGCACGCCCTGCTTTTCGCGGAACGCCTGCACGGCGTCGCTTTCCAGCGAGGCCAGCTTTTCGTTCACCGCGCCCTCGGCGGTGGAATAAAGCGCGTTGATTTGTTCGGCCAGCGTCCGGCTGCCGGTTTCCTCGGTGCCGCGGGTGGCCTGCTGTTCGGCGCTGACGGCCTGTTGTCCGGCATGGCGGCCACCCTGCATGGCCTCACCGGATTGGGCATCGCTGGCGGCCAGTTCGGCGGTTGCGGTGCCGGTGGCGGCGGACTCAGTCGCGCGGGCATCGGACGCGGCGCCGTCGACGTTTTCGTTCAGCTTGGTCTTGTCGGTCCCGATCTCGCGCAGCGGGCCTTCATCGGCGCGGGCCAAAGTCGCGTCATCCACGTCATGTTCGGCCAAGGCGGTATCGGCCGAGTCCTTGAATTCGCTGGCATCCAGCGATTCCTCGGGGACCGGCGCGGGGCTGGCGGCGGCCAGATCGGGGGCGGCGCTGGCGGGGGCGGGGATCGGGTCGGGCTGCGGCAGGGCAGCGGGCGGGGCCGCGCCCGGCGGTGGGTTGCGCACCGCGGCCATCGCGGTCTGCACCGGGGTGGCCTGTCCCGCCGCCTCAGAGGCGACCGATTGCGCCAGACCGTCGCGGGTCGCGGCACCTGCGGGGCCGGAAAAATCGTCCAGTTCCTCGATGGTGGTGGGGGCGACGCCGTTCAGCGCGGCCTTGGCATTCTGCCCGGCGGTGGCGGTGTCGGGGGCGGCCACGGGGGCTTCGGCCAAGGTTCCCGCCTGCTGGCGCTGGCCATCGGCATCGGCGGCGGTGGGGGCGGGTTCGGCGGCGGCACGGGCCGCCCCGATCCGGGTCCCTGCGCCCTCATTGGTTTCCAGAGCATGGGCGCGATGGGTCAGGCGCTCGCGGGCCTCATCGGCGGCGGCCTCGCCCCGGTCGCCCAGATTCTGGCCAAAGCGCTTGGTGCCCCCACCCCCACCCCCGCCGCCCATGCGGGCGGGGGCGGCGGCTTCCTCGGCTGCGGCACCCTTCTCCTTGTCATCGCGTTCGCCCTTGGGTTTCTTGTCCTTTTTCTTGCCGCCCTGCGCGGCCTCGGGTTCGGCGGCTGCTCCGGCAGGTGCCCCGGCAATGGCGACCGAGGGCGCGGCGGCGGCCTCGGCGGGGTTTTCGCCGCGCGCGGTCTGGGCGTCATCGGGGGCCTTGGCGGTGGGGACGGGATCGCCGGGTTTGGTCGCGCCCTTGGCAAGGCCGGTGACCCCGCCCCCCGCCGCCGAGACCTGCGCCGTCATCATCGGCGTCAGCACCGGACCCGCGCCGGGCGCTGCGGCTCCGGGTCGGGCGGGGGCCAGTGATGCCGCAGGTGACAGCGACAAGGCCCCCATGCCCACCATGGCCCGGCGCATGATCCGGCCGCGCAGCGATTGGCCGACCGCGCCGACCTGCGCCCGCCCGCCCGCCATCACCGTTGCCGCGGCGCTGTCGGCGGCGGTCTCGGCTGCGTCGCCGGGGGTCGAGACCAAGGATTTCGCCTGCACCGCCCCGCCCCCGCCCGAGCGGCGCTGTTGCAGGACATGGGCCAGCTCATGCGCGATCAGCCCCTGACCCGCCTGCGATCCGGGCCGGTAGCGTCCCGGCGCAAAGGCGATGTCGGGGCCGGTGGCAAAGGCCTCGGCCCGCAGCTGCCCGGTGGCTTGCGCGGCGGCGGCCCCGGTATGGACGCGCACATCGGCGAATGAGGTGCCAAAGCCCGATTCCATCCGGCTGCGCAGATCGGCGGGCAGGGGCGAGCCGCCCGACAGACCGCCGCGCAATCCGGTCAGCCCGGTCGTGACAGCGGGTGCGGGCGCAGGTGTCGGTGCGGCGCTATGCGGACTGGATTGGGTGCTGGAAACGGGGCCTTGCGCCGTCTTCATCCCGCCCCCCTGCGACCCGATGCGCCGAAATAGAGACAGGACCGGGCTTGTGACCGATCCTGTCCCAGGGACTTGAACCCAACGGCGACTCGCCGACCAATGATCGTTGTCGATGCGTCTGCGGTTGCCCGGTTTCGCATCGCCTTTAGACTATCATTTCCGGGGCGCGGGACCAAAGCCTTTCTCCGTCACGGCAGGATTGCGGGTTCGCTGGACTGGCCCATGCCGGAATAGGCATTGGCGTCAAACCGGCGCATGAACACATCGGGGCGGCCCCATAGCGGCTCGGTCCGGCCCAGCGGGTGCCAGCGGATGCCGACCGCGACCCCGTGGCTGAAATTGCCGCGGGTTTCGACCATCGGCCCATACCAGCCCCACAGGCGGATGCCCTCGCTGTCCAGCCCGATCGGCGGCTCGCCATCCGAGCGGGCGACATAGAAGGGATCGACCACCCGGTTGCCGATGACCCGCAGCCCCAGCGCATGGCCGATGCGGATGCCGCCGCGCTGGCGCGCCTGCCACGGCAGCCGCAGCGAGATGCGGTTTTCGCTGACCTCGACGCTTTCGAAGAACAGGAAATTGCTGCGGTCGCTGCCATTGCCCGAAGCCGCGACCCGCACCCCTTGGGCAAAGCCGGATACACGGTTGCCGCTGATCCGCGCGCTTTGGCCGGGCGTCGCCAGCAGTTCCGCGATGGGCTGGTTGCGCGGCTCGGCGCGTTTTGGACCACGGCTGGCGGCGACGACAATGCCCGCGCTGCCATGGATGGTCTGGTTGCTGGCGGTCAGACCGCTGCGCACTGTGTTGAAATTGCCCAGCAGATCGGCCGGGATCTGCGCGCCGCCGCCCAGTCCGAACAGGGTCAGCACCAGCCGCTGGCGGAAGCCTTGCAGGAAATCGTCCATGGATTCGGGCGGCTCGGAACTGCCGCCCGGCGGCTGGTTCAACTCGCTGATATGTTCCCACAGATGCGCGTCCAGCGTGACATGCGTGCCGAATGACAGCGTATCGCGGCCCCACATCGCGTTGCTCAGCGCAATGCCGTGGCGGGCCATGGTGAAGCCCGGCAGGGTGATGTCCAAGGACGGCCCGCCGACGAAGTCAAAGCCGCCATCGTCGTCATAGAAATGCAGCCGGTCCATCATCACCGCCCCCGCCGCCTGCAGGACCGGCCCGCCCGCCTGCAGTGCGGCGGGGAAGTTCAGCGCCTCGGGGCGGGTGATGATGTCATTATCCGCGATCTCGGCATGGCCGGGATCGCTGGCGGTGACGCCGGTATCGAACATGCCAAGGCTGAGCGTGCAGCGCCGCATGGCAAAGCCCCGCGTCGGTCGCGCCGTCCCGGAAACCTGACGCACGGCCGAGGCCCCGGCAGGCACCGGACCGGCGGCGGTGATGCGGATCTGGTCCATCCGCACCTCGCCGCAATCGACGAAATCGACGACCGCGCCGGGGCCGGTCCCCTGCGCCGCCAGCGCGAAATCGCGCAGATCGACCGAGGCGCAGCGCTCAAACCGGATCAGGCGACGCAGGTTGCCGGTCAGCAGCGTCCCTGGCCCGATGCCGCCAACGATCAGATCGCCCTTGTCGGCGACGACGATGGTTTCGGTCAGGGTGCGGGTCCCGGCGTTCAGACAGATCCGGGCGGAACCGCCCGCCGGGATGGTGTCGATCACCGCCTGAACCGGCGCGCCAAGCGGCACCGCGATTTCGCCGCAGTCGTCGGACAGGCGCAGGAACAGCTCATCCAGCGCCTCTTGCACGGTATCGGCATCCGTGCCGACGCGGTCGCCGTCATAGGTGGTGAAATCGGCCTCTTGCTGGCACAGCTTGCGCGAGCGGGTGTCCAGCCATGCAAGCAGGATCAGCGGCGTATTGGCAGCACCACGCTCCAGCAAAGCCAGCGGCGCGAATTGGCGTTCGGGGCCGTGGGCGGTGGTGACGGCGGGGCCATTGGCCTGCGGGGCCAGCACGCGGGCTTCGGCCTGCCACCAGTCGCCCGGCTCGAACGCGCCGGTGACATCGGCGATCAGACCCGATTCCAGCGTCAGGCTGGCCGCGCCATTGCCGGGCCGCTCCAGCAGCCCCGACCATTGCCGCAGCTTCAGCCCCAATGCGCCGAAGGGGGCGGGATCGAAGGGGGACACCGGCAATTCGGTCGCTGGGTCCAGCAGCTGGAATTCGCGCTGCGACCCGGCGACGATTTCCCCGCCCTCCAGCCGGAACAGCCGCCCCTGCGCCCGGACAGGGCGGTGCAGACCGGCGGCGTCAAGGCTGGCCGGGGTGGCATCGCCGCGCTCGATCGCCTCGGAGGTCAGCTCGACCAGATCGCCCGCGCGCAGCGGATCCGAGGCTGCGACCCGCACATGCGTCACCATCGCGCCGGGCGGCTGGTCGGGCATCAGGGTGCAGGGCCACAGCCCCGCCGCATTGTCGCGCGACCATTTGAACCGGGTCATGGCGGCCGAGGCCTCATGCACCTGCAGCCGATACAGCCGATTTTCGGTGCCGCTATAGCCGCCGGGCACCGGCAGGTCGCATGGATCCGCCGCATCCGCCCCGGCGCTGGTCCCGAAGGTCACCCGCCCCGAGGGCTGGACCTGCCGCGCAAACGCGCCCGCCACCGCCGCATCGGTCAACCCGCTGACGGTCGCCAGCTTGACCTGCGCCAGCAGGGCGCTGCGGCTGGTGGTCTCGCGTCCCGGTCCCAGCGCCTGTTCGCGCAGGCCGGGGTCCTCGATGGCGGTGACGACGCGTTCGGACAGTTCCAGATAGGCGACCAGCCGTGCGCCCACCGCGCCCCCCGATGCCGCCAGCATCGCCGCCCCCGCCGGGCCGGACAGATCGGGCCATGCCGCGTCGGTGGCGGGCGCGATCAGCCCGCCGATCTGGTATTCACCCGCACACCAGTTCAGGACGGCGGGGCCGGTGACGGGGGCGGCGGTCTCGATCAGGGCCAGCGCATAGGGCTGCGGGCCGGGCAGCAGGGTCACGGTCGCGCCGTTCAGCGTGACCGGATAGGGCGCGAAATTTCCGCCTCCGGGCAGGGCGATGACCGTGCCGGCGATCGTGGCGCTGACCGGCTGATCGGCGCGCAGCCAGACCCGGCAGGCGGTCGCAGCGGTCAGGGGCGCGCGCAGGGTCACCGCGACGCTGCCGCCGCCGCCATTGATCCGCAGGCCGGGAAAGCGGTCCAGATACTTGCGCGAGAAATCCCGCACCGCCGTCGCAGGCGCTGTGGGGGTAAAGGGCTGGCCCAGCTCTGGGTCGAAAATCGCCAGCATCCGCCCCGGCGTGACCAGAAAGCCCAGATCGGTCGAGCCCGCCGCGCAGGCCAGATGGGTGATGCCCTGCCGGTCGATGCGGTCGCCCAGATCCATCAGCGCATTGAGGTCGCTGTCCAGAAGCGCCGCACCCTGCCGCGCCAGCACGCGGCGATAGCTGCGGCCCCGCTTGGCATCGGGCCGGTGCCCGCGCGAGAAATCCCCTTCCATGGCGCTTCTCCTTTTCCTTCTTCTGTCCCAGTTGTGCAGCGGTCAGGGCCGCGTCACGATTCCCGCTCGAAGGCCCGCCGGCGTATGTTCGGCCAGCCGCCTTGCCAGCCCGGATTGCAATTCGCCCAAGGTCGCGGCGTTGAAGGCCCCGATCTCTCCGCCGTCCGAGGCCCCGTGCAGCACCCGCGCATCGCCCCCCGCATCCAGCCGCAGAAAGGCCGGATCGCGGCGGTCACGGGACTCGAATGGCGCGCGGATCGGGCGGCCGGTCGGTTCGGCGTCCAGAACCCGGTGACGGCGCGGGGTCAGGCTGCCCGGCGCGATCAGGCAATATCGCAGGCAGCCGCGGAACCTTTCATGCGCCAGCACGGTGCCGGTGACGATCGTGTCCGATAACTCAACCTCGCGCGCTTCCAGTCGCCCGGCGATGGTGACGCGGCTGGTCTCGGTGCGGATCAGGGCGGCGTCCAGCGCGTGCGAGGTGTCATTTCCAGCCGACAGGATGCTGTCCTCGATCAGCAATTCGCCGGGATCGTCGATGCGCAGCGGCCCCAGCAGGCAGCGGCGCAGAGTCATGCGCTCGGCCCCGGCGGCTTCCAGCAGTTGCGCGCGCAGGGTGATGCCGACGCGCAGGACGGTCAGGAAATCCATCTCGACCTGCTGGGCGGGGGGCAGGTCCAGCGTGACCTCGGCCAGACCCTCGCGGGTCAGGGCCAGACCCGCCAGCCGCAGCCGCGCATAGCCCGCAGCCCCCGGCGTGCTGGAGGCGATCTGGATCACCGGACAGACCAAGGGTGCGGCGCGGATTTCCAGCCGCGCGGGGCCTACGGGCCAGTCCAGCGCCTCGGCCCCGTAGAAACCGCAATCGCGGATCTCGATGATCTCGTCCTCCAGCCCCGAGGCCCCGGCCGCCTGCAGCGCCGCGTGAAGGGATCGGTGCAGCGGCAGGTCCAGCAGGTCCGGCGTGGCGTCGGGACCCAGATGCCCCATGTTCGACACCAGCCGCGTCGGCGGCAGCGGCAGGCCCAGATGGCGGCGATGGTCAAGCGGCAGCGCGCCAAGGGGCATGGTCGCGCCCATCTGCATGTCCACGCTGACCGGGCCGGGGGGCGGCACGCCCATGCCGGGGGGATGGGGCACGACCTGATCGCCCCCATTCAGCGCGAACAGGCCAAAACGCGGGTCGATGTCCAGCCGCGCCGGGCGGGTGGGTTCGAGTTTGTCCACGGCGGTTTCATTCTGCCACGGACAAAGCCGCCGCCAGCCCGCCTGCCGTCGCCGCATCGGTCGCGGGTCCAGCAGGGGGGCGGCATTGCCCAGGCCCCGCCGCATCAGCCGCGTTGTCCCGGCCAGCCAGGTCGAGCCATCCGCCCCCAGCTGCACTGCCACGCTGTGCCGCGTCAGGGGGGCCGGGCCGCGCGGCCAGAAGCCGCTGCCATCGGGCGCGGCCTCAAGCGTCTGAGTGGCGGCAAGCTCGGGCAGGTGGACCAGCACGGCGCTGCCGTCATGGGCGGTAAAGGCCAGCTCGCCCGGCACCATGATCGCGCCGGGGACCGAGGATTCAAACCGCAGCGTCAGCGCCAGATCCGACGGCCCCGATGCGGCCAGCCGCGCCAGCCCCGCCAGATGCGCGGCAAGGCCCGCTGCGGCAATCGGTGCGCCGTCCGCCCCCACCGCCTGCCATTGCGCCGTTCGCGGGTCCGGGCCGTTCCAGCGCAGCCGCAGCATCGGCGAGAAACGGCGCTGGCCCGCGAAATATCCCAGCGCCAGCACCAGCGCATTGCGCACGCCCGCGCCGATCAGCCCGGCGGAATTGGCGCGCAGCACCTCGGCCCCGTGCAGCAAGGCGGGGGCTGCGCCGGGGGCGACAAGCGAGGGCGCAAAGGGCGGGCGCTCGGCGGTTTCCGCCGCCTCGGGCCAGACCGGGCCGACCGGGGCCGAGACCAGCGCCCGCGCGGGCAGATCGCCGCCCTCCAGCGCCAGCAGTTCATGCAGGCTGCCATCCGCGCCGATCCAGAAATATACGTCCCCGGTCACCCGCCGTTCGGGGATGCGCAGATACAGCGCGCCGCGGGCATAGCCCGATTGCGCCAGTTCGGCAGGGGTGGCGGCGCGCCGGGCAATGGCGGCAGAGCCCGCGACGCTGATGACGGTTTCGCCCACCATCCGGCTGGATGCCGCGCCCGTGGGCGACAGGCGCAACAGCATGACATGGCTTGATGCCACATTTCCCGCGCCGGGCAGGGCCGCGCCTGCCCCGGCCGGGCCAATGCCCAGCCCGCCCCGATCCACCGCCTGCGCCAGATCGGGCAGCGCGCCTGCCAGCGGGGCCGAAACCAGCATCACTGCGACCTCACCCGAATAGCGCGCGGTATCGGCGGCAATCAGCGTCACCTCGGCCGGAGAGCGGCCAAGGGCGTTGTCGGCGGGGATGCGGCGGGCATTGCGCAGGATCGGCGCGTCGGGGGGCGAGGCCGCTGCCGGAACCCCGGTCAGGCGGATGCTGAAGCGCCCCTCGCGCCCGAACCAGTCGCCAGGGCTTTCGGCAAACAGCCCGTCCGGCACGCGGTCGGTGCCGGGGCGGTCGTCAAATCCCGTCGCCCGCACCCGCAGCGCCCGCCACGCATCATCCGCGTCAAAGGCAAAGCGCCGGTCGCCCGCGCCCGCTGGCAGTTCATGGCAGGCGGCGCGGGTCAGCGGGTAAAGCCGGGTCGGAAAGGCCCAATGCACCAGATGCAGCGGATGGACATGGCCGCTATCCGGGCCGATGGGCCGCGGATCGATCAGCCGCATCAGGTTCGACAGCGGCCCCTGCGCCCGTTCCGCGACCGAGGCCGGACGCAGACCGGCGATGATCCGTTCGGTGCGGATCAGGTTCAGATCCTGCACCAGCATCACCGATTTCCAGCCCTCGGCCAGCGCCACCTGCCGGTCCAGCAGCACGCGGCCCATTTCCTCCAGCATGGCGGGCGTGCCCTTGCGCCTGCGCCAGCCCATCGCGGCGGCAAGGTCGCGGCGGTTGGCCTCGGGGTCGCGAAAGGCGGGGTCAAGGCCGATGCCGGCGGCAAGGCCGGGCAGCATCGCCTCTCCGGCGGTTTCGACGAAGAAATCGGCGTAAAGCTCCTCGATGGATTGCTGGATCGCGGCCAAGGGCGCGGCCAGCGCCTCGACCATGGCGCGCAGCTCCTGCGCCTCGGGCGGGACCGAGGCGGCGGCGGTCCGGTCGCGGCGCTTGTGAAATTCCGGGATCAGCGCGTAAAGCAGCCCGGCCATGCGGTCCAGATGATCGCGGTCATAGGGATAGGTCATGGCGCACCCCCAAGTGCCGCGCGGTCCAGCCCGCCGGGGTCCAGCATCTGGATCTCCAGCGCGGCGGGCAGCAGGCGCAGCCATTGCCGGGTCGAGGCATGGATCATGTCGACCCGCTGCGGCGCGCTGCTGGGGTCACCCTGCAGCCGGTAGCGCGTGGCCATGGCCGCCGCGATGCCGGGGCGCGACAGCAACAGCGCATAGACCCCCGACAGCGATTGCGGCGCGGATAGTTCCCGCCCGGCGAATGTGAACAGCCCCGCCGCGCCCAGCAGGGCTTCCTCGGCGCTGCGGCGGGCGGCCTCGGACAGCCATGCCGGGTCGCGTTCGATGCGCAGCGCCAGCGTGATGTCGACAGGCTGGGGGGCAACCACCTGCAAGGGCAGGCTGCTGTCGCGGCGTGTGTCCATGAACCCCATGAACCCGGCCAGATCGGCGGGGCCGTTGCCTTCGGCATCGGCGGCGACCAGCTCGATCCCGGTGCCGTCGCGCCAGCGGGCCTGCGCGCGGGTGATGCCGGGATAAAGCAGCGCCAGATCGGCGTGATCCTCGACCGAGACGGCACGGTCAAAGACCCGCACCGGCCGCACCGCCTGCCGGGCAATGTCGGTGGCCCCGGCGGGATCGGTTCCGCCAAGGATCGGCAGCGGGTTCGTCACCGCCTCGATCAGCGGCGAGGATTTGCGGATACGGCTGAGCCGCCCCTTGCCGGCATTGCCCAAGCCCCCCAGACCCTGCCGATAGCTGGCGGTCAGGTTGCGCCGCCCCGAGGGCGGGATCGCGCCGCGCCCCTCGCCGCCGAAACGGATGGTGACATGGCCATCGGCATCGGTCTGGGTGACATAGATGCGGGCATCCGCGCCCTGTCCGTGGAAATCCTGCACCCCCTGCCATGCGACGCCATCGACGCGCACATCCAGCGCGATCTGCGCGCCCTCGGCCCCGGCCAGCCGGGTGACGGGGGCGTTCTTCAGCGCGAATGACTGATGCGGCGTCACCCCGTCGGAGCTGCCAAGGATCTCGGTCTTGGTTTCGCCATCGCTGACGCGGGTGACATTGCCAAGGATCTCGACATCGCCAAGCGCCCAGCCTGACGGAAAGCCGCCCGCGACCTCAAGCCTGACCTGCCACGGCGCGAGGGGGCTGGTGGGCACCTTCAGCGCGGCAAGGGTGGCGGCGCGGGCCTCACCCGTGGAAATGCGGCGCAGGATCGCGGGCCGCCCCGGCCGCATCGCGGACAGATCGGCGGCGATGGTCAGGTCGGGTTGCAGCGGGCCCGGGTTCGGCACGGTCGGGAACAGCTCCAGCGCCTCGGTCCAGCCGGACAGGATCTGCGCGTCCAGCGGGAATGTCGTCCATGTCCGCGCCGACGCGGCCAAGGGGATGGTGTTCAGCGCAAGCGTGCTGACCCGCGCCGACAGCCGGGTTTCCGTCACCACGCGGATCGCGGTGACGCTGACCACGCCCGCCGTATTGGTCGAGACCTGCGGCTGTTCGGTCACCTCGCCACGCACGAAGCTGACCACGGTTTCACCACTCATTTCGACCCAATAGGGCGTAGCGGCTGCGGGACCGATCACGGCGACATAGGCGCCATTGGGCAGGGGGGGAATGGCCTCGTCCAGCATCAAGGCTGAGCCGGGGCTGGCCGGGCTTTCATAGCCATAGGTGCGGGTTCCCACCGTCGCCGTCGTTGCGGGGGCGGCATAACTCGCGGGATTGGCCAGCGCGGCGGCGGGCCACAGGGCGGCGGCGTTCCAGCCAAACAGCCGTGAGGTCTTTTTGGGCCGGACATGCAGGCGGTAGCCGGCATCCCAATCCTGCTGCGTTCCCGTCCGGTTGAAGAAATCGCCACCCAGCCATGCCAGCCCGATCATCGGCGCGGGGGCATCCGCCATCGGATCGGTGACGCGAAACAGGCCCGCACGGTTCATGTTCACCAGCAGCACCACCTCGTCCCGGGCCAGCCCGTGGCGCTTCTTCAGCGGCAATTGCAGATAGCCGCGATCGGTCCGCACCGGGTTGACCAGCGCCGCATCGGCGGGGCGCATGGCGTTCCACGCGGCGTCGATGCGGGTGTCCTCGATGGTCTCGATCACCCGCGCCTTTTCTTCGCCCAAGGCCGAGGTCATCAGCGCGAAACCGGCGGGCAGGCTGCCCGACAGGCCCGGCTTGACGGTGAATGCCGCAAGGCCCACCGCCGCCACCCCCGGATCGGGGGCATAGGCCAGCTTCCGGGCGTGGCGGGTCAGGTGTTCGGCCAGTCGCGCGGTGCCGGGGCTGGCCTCACGCGCGTAAAGGCTTTGATGCTCGCCCAGGATATGGGCCAGCAGGGCGGGCAGTTCGATCAGGGTGCGGGCAAGGCCGCGGCCCTTGGCGGGGATCTCGATCCCGTGGGCATCGCGGGCGACACTTTCGGCCAGCGCGACCAAGGCGGTGAAATCCGGGCCGAAGTAATGTTCGGGATCGCGGGGCGAGGGGACGGGGCGATGGATCGGCGGGCGTGACATGGGATCACCCTGCGGTTTCGGGGGCGGGACCGGCGATGACGAAGCCCTCGCCGGTCGGAATGGTGTCGGTGCCCAGCACGGCTATGGACAGGCGGCCGGTTTCGGGGCGGGCCTCATCGCCAAGGAACTGCGCGATCTCGGTCGGGCCAAGGGCGATGACCGGGGCGACATCGGGCGCACCGGCGCGGCCCAGCGGGCGAAAGATCTCGGCCTTGACCGCGCCGACCTGCGGCAGTCGCGCGACATGGGCCAGCAGTTCCGACAGGCGGATCGGATCGCCAAAGCCCCGGCGCGAGGGGTGAAAGAAGCCGGGCCGAACGGCCGAACCCGGTGCCAGCGCCTCGCGCACCGCGCGGCGGATCAGGGCCGCGCCCGCCTGACCATGCGGGCAGATCAGCAGGCGGATATCCAGCGCGACGTAATCGGGCTGGCCCAGCACATGTTCACGCCCGGCCATGCGCAGCCGATCCAGCCGGGCATGAACGGCGGCCGAGGTGGCGCCGTCCAGCGCCTCGCCCTGATCCGGGGCGCATAGCACCAGCACCGTGTTGAAGATGCCCCCCAGCGCGGTCGCGGCGGCGCGGGCGACGCCTGGCACATCCTCGGCGGCGCGGGCGTAATCGCTGGCGGTGACGCAGCGGGCGCGGTCGGGATGGCGGATCGATTCCGGGATCAGGGCGCGCGCCACCTCCAGCGGCACGCGGCCCCGGCCGCCGGTCGCGGGCAGCAGGTTGGTTGCGGCCAAGGGGGCCAGCGTCGCGAAATCATCCGCCGCACCCGCATCATCGGATACCGGCGGGCGCAGTCCGGTCAGGGCAAAGGCCCCCAGATTTCCGGCCTCGGGTTCGCCCTGCCGCCAGTCCAGCCGGATGCGGCGGTCGGCGGGCTGGACCCCCAGCGCCACCCCGTCCGAACCGGGCGGCAAGGGCAAAGCATGGCCACGCGTGCCGTCCCCGAACATCAGCCAGACCGAGCCGTCCTCTTCGGTTTCGACCGCGAAATGCCGGTCAAAGCCCGCGGAATTCATCAGCGAGGGCTGGGCCTGCCAGATGTCGGGACCGACCGTCAGCCGGACCGAGGGCTGGCCCGCGTCGCACAGCACCTGCGGTCGCGGCGTGCGCAGGGCGCGGATCATCACCGTCCCGGTCAGCGGGTCGGTGGCGGTGACCAGATCGGCGCGTCCGGTGCCAAAGCCCAGATCCGCGCCTTCGGCATTCGAGGCGCTGATCGGTTCGCCATGCAGCGCCTCGACCAGGTTGGCGGTCAGGATCATCGGCGCGCCCGCGGGGTCGGACCACGGGCGGAAGGGCAGGGCCAGCGGCGGGTCCAGCCGCAGTTCGGTCACCTCGCGCGGGGCGCTATGGGCGGGGTCAGCCGGACTGGCCGCCCAGCCGGGCAGCAGGATTTCCGCCAGATCGGTGATGCGGGCGACATGGGCGGCGCGGCCCTGCGTCAGCGCGATATGCTGGCCGGGCAGCAGGTTCGCGCCCCAGCCCCACAGCAGGATGCGCGCCGTGCCCGCAGGCAGGACGGCATCGGGCGCGCCCGGCCATGCCGCCAGCGCCAGTTGCCCGCGATCCGTGTCCCGCGCCAGCCCCGGATTCCACGCCGCATCCAGCAGCGCCGGTTCGGCGCTGACAAAGGTGGCGGTGATCCGGCCCATCGCCTCCTCGCGGACGAAACGGGTGCCGGCGGGCAGATACCCGGCGCGGCCCGCAGGCAGGTCCACGGCGACCACGGCGCGGGCGCTGTCGCCCTCGTCCAGCGCCAGCCCCAAGGCGCGGGCATGGCGACTGATCGAGACGCGTTCCCGCGCGGTGTCGATAAAGGCTTCCTGCATGACCCGGTCCTGATGCAGCGACAGGAATTCCCCGGCATAGGCCAGCAATTCCGACAGCATCACCTCGGTCGAGGCCGGGTTGGCCGCCGCCCAGTTCGGGTCCGAGGCCAGCGCCCAATCCTGCATCACCTTCAGAAAGCCCGCGTAATCCTTGGTCGCAAGGTCGATGGCAGGTTGCGGCCCCGGCGGGGGCGGCGGTGGGTCGGGCTCATGACAATCGCCCGCCGGGCAGGCGATGAAGAAATCGAAATCCGAGCGGGCAAAGAACGGGTTCAGCGGATCGTTGCCCCCCGACAGCAGCCGCACCTGCATCGCGCCGCGCGGGCCAAGGGCGGCAAAGCGCACCGCGATCAGCCCGTCCCCGTTCGAGACCGGCAGCACCTCGGCCGGATAGGGGCTGCCATCCGGGGCAAAGACCGCCAGATCCGCCGCCGTCAGCCCCGATGCCGCCTTGGCCAGCGTCACCAGCAGTTCCACGGCATAGCCGGCGGGTGCGGGGTCGGCAAAGCCAAGCGCGGTAATGCCCTGCCAGCCGGGGGTGATCTCGGCCTCGGACCATTCCAGACCATAGGCGCCGGGTTCGGTCATAGCACCACCTCAAGCCGTTCGGGGGCACGGTCGCGTTTCAGGGCATAGTCGATGGTGACAAGGATGCTGCCCTGATCCTCGCCCTCGGATACGGTCAGGTCCTCCAGCAGCACCTCGTCGCCAAAGACCGCCTCAAGGCTTTCGCGGATGCGGTATTCGATGGCCGACAGCGCCAAAGGCGAGATGTTCTGGAACACCTGCGCATCCAGCCCGGCGCCAAAGCGGGGGCGCATGACCCGTTCCGCCGGGCGGGTGAACAGCACCGCCATGATCCGGTCGCGGACATGGGTGCGGAAATCGCCGGTCTCGGACAGGCCCTCGCGCCGCAGGCCGGTGCCGGCGCGAACCAGCGGCGGGCCAAGGGAAAAGGGATCGGCGATGAAGCGCGGCGACATGTTCTGTCCCTTCAGGTCACGGGTGCGGGCGGCATGGGCGGCGGGAATGTCACGATGGCGGACAGCGCCTGCAATTGCAGGGCCTGCGCGATCAGGTCGGCACGGGTCGATTGCGGCGATTGCAGGTCCGACAGGGCCGCCGTGATCGCCGCCCCTGCAGCGGCGGTGGCGGCGGGGGGCGCGGCGACGCCGGGGCCAAAGGACTGGCCTGCGACATAGGCCATGAACGACAGCGCGATCCCCTGACCCATCGCCGCCGCCGCCCCCGATTGCAGCACCGGGGTCAGCTGCGATTGCAACTGGCCCTTGCGGGCGGCTGCCGTGGCGCAGGGAATACCCGCCGCCATCGCCTGCCCGAACCAATCCGCAATCGCCCCGCCAAGCGCGCGGGCCGAGGCCTGCGCGTCATCGGCAAACGGCCCGTCCTGATCACGCGGCAGCCAGTCGGCCTGCAGCGACTGCGACAAAAGCGCGGGGATCAGCGGCATGGGAACCCTCATTTCGTCTTGGACACTTGGCTGAGATGGCTGGAGGTCATCGGGGATGCGGGCGGGCCTGATGGCCCGACCCCGGTCGGATGGGTGTGGCTGTTGAACATCTGCATGAAGCTGTTGCCAAGGATCAGCGCCTCGGACCCGCCATCGCCCAGGGTGATCTTGTCGGCCTTCAGCGTGATTTCGCCCTGACCCGAGATGCGGATTTCCGCGCCCGAGGCCTCGGCGATGACGATCAGCCCGCCATCATCGTCAAGGCTGACGACATGGCCGGATTTGGTGCGCAGGATATACAGGCCGGGCTTGGCCGGACCGTCCGGGCCTTCGGGGGTCTCGGCCCCGGTTTCCGTGCCCAGATCGTCCTGCCCGCCGCTGCTTTCGGGTGCGCCCCAAAAGGTGCCGGTCCAGATCGGGCGCATCGGATCGCCCGCCTCGAATTCGATCCAGACGGTGTCGCCGACCTCGGGCAGGGCATAGAAGCCACGGTTCTTGCCGCCGCCCCAAGGCAGGCAGGGCAAGGCCCAACCGGCCTCCTGATCCATCCCGAACACCTCGGGGACGCGGGCGCGCAGGCGGCCAATAGATTTCGGATCGTCGCGATTGGTGACGATGCCGGCATATTTGCCCCAGAAGGTCGCGCGCCCCGCCTCTCCGATCAGATCGGAGAGCGCGCGCAGGATCTCGGGCGACAGCCCGCGGCCCGGATTGATGGGGTTCGAGGGGCCGCTCATGCCGGGCTACTCATGTTGGCGGCTCCTCTTCGGCGGATTGGCCGAATTCCTCGGCCCCGCGCCGTCCCAGCGCGTTCGAGACGGCGGTGAAGCGTTGCAGCAGGTTCCCGTCGGCCAGTTCGGTCTGGACCTCGCGCACGTAATGGCTGCCGCCCAGCCGGTCGCCGACGCCCTTGATCAGCACGCAGCGATGGGCGCGCAAAAGCCCGCGATAGCGCGCCGGGTCCAGTTGGCCGCGCGCCTCAATGCTGAGGTGATCAGCCTGCCCGCGCCCGCGCGCATGCGCCGTCAGCGCGGCGTCGCGGGGCAGCGCGCCACGCAGGAAACGGATCGACCCGGTGGCCCCGGCCCGCGCCAGACCCTGCGCGGCATCCCCCGCCAGCAGGGCTTCGCCCAGCAATTCATCCTCGGCCTCGCCCGTGGCGTGGACCAGCCGCTTGGCCGGGCCGTCAATGGCATGGGCCAGACGCTTTTCAGGGCGGTCCAGCGCGATGGAAAAGTCGATCCAGTCCAGATTGGCATTCTCGCGCAGGATGGTCAGGTCGGGCTGCGGCGGTTCGTCAAAGCGGCGGGGGTGGAAATGGCAGATGGGATCGCCGCTTTGCGGGTCGGGCTCAAAATAGGTGACAAAGCCGTTGCGGCCCGCCAGATGGCGCAGGAAGGACCAGTCATCGGCGCGCTGGATCAGCAGCATGTCATCGGCGGCCAGTTTCGCATCGGTGGCCTCGGATTCCAGCCGCAACCCGTAGCGCCCAAGGATTTCCGAGGCCGCGTCGCTGTCGCCGGCATCGGGGTAGCTGGCGACGCGCTCCTCGGCGGCCAGCAGCATGGCGGCGTCGCTGGCCAGCACCTCCAGCCACGAATTCGCCTCGGGTTCCTCGAAATGCGGGCGCAGATGCGACAGATGCCCGGTGAACATCGCCTGATCCGAGCCGCCGGGCGCCGCCAGCACCAGCCGGATTTCCGCCCCCGGCTCGAACGGGCCGGAATCGAGCAGGTCATAGGTGCCATCCGCGCCCTGCCGCAGGCCAAGACGCAGCGCAAGGCGGGCGGGCGCGTCATCGGCCTCGGTCAGATCAAAGCCGGTGATGCGGCCCATCAGCGCCGCATTCAGCCGGTTGCCGTCGATCTGGATGGAAAAGCGCGGTGTGGCCATGGCTATTTGTCCGGCGGGATGGCGATGGCCATGCCCGGCACCACCGCGTCGAACGGGTCAAGCGCGGCCGCTGCATCGGCGATGCGCCACAGTTTCAGCGGGTCGCGGTAATAGCGCGCGGCCAGCGTATCCAGCCGGTCGATATCGGTCGCGGTGGCGGCAAAGACGGCGGCGCGGGCCGGGCGCGGCATCGGCGCGATCAGTTCCACCAGCGATCCGTCGGCGCGCTGCCATGGCACGCGGGGGGCAGTGGCGTATCGGCTTTTTCGGTCCACGGCCATGCGGTTGCCCTTTCTATTGCGGCAGGTTGATCGAGGTGCCCTGATCGGCGGTCGTATCCAGATAAAGCCGCGCCATCTTGCGGCGGTTCGCACCGGTGAAACCCAGCGAGGATTTCACCCGTGCATTGTCGCGGGCCTCGGCATCGCCCAGCACTTCCAGCCCGACCTCGACCTCGGCGCGGACCGGGTAAAGCATGCCGTTGAAGAAGGTTTCCGCGATCGACATGCCGGTGATCTTGACCGGAACCACGCGGCGCTCGCCCCAGATGAACAGGACGATCGGGCGGCGGCCACGGGCGCGCACCGGTTCGCTGCCGTCCGAGGGGGCCTCGGATTCGGATTCGATGGGGTAAAGCAACTCCTCCAGCGCCGAGATTTCCGGCAGCACCCCGAATTCGACCGGCAGGGATGATTTGGCCTCTTCGCGCTCGGCCAGATCGAAGCGCAACAGCACGCTGAAGCTTTCCTTCAGCGTCCCCGATGAGGCATCCGCCCCCTGTTCGCCGCTGCCCGATTGCGCGCCGCTTGCGGGCGCGGCGGCGCCGCCGGTTTCCGACTTGGCCTGTTCCAGTTGCAATTGCCGGGTCAGGCTTTCGGGGTTGAAGCGGAAGGGGATAAAGCCCGACATGACGGCGCTGTCATCGGGATTGTAGACGGCGAATGCGCCGCGGGTGAAGTTGATGGCGTCACTCATCTTGCGTCCTCCCATGCGGCGCGGATCGCGGATTCCAGACGGCGGGCCAGTTCGGTTTCGGCACCGGGGGCCAGCAGCGCGCGGATTTCGCCGAGGTCCAGCCGTAGGTGGTCCAGTTGCGCCGGGCCGCTGCCGGGCCGGGCGGCAAGTTGCTGCGCCACCTGCGCGAAAGCGGCCTCGATCACGGCGCGCAGGCGGATGGCGTCGCGGGGGCTGGCGCCCTCGACCGTCAGGGTGGCGATGTCGATGGACACATCCGGGGTCATGGCGCGGGCTCCAGCCAATGGGCCAGCGGGCCCAGATCCTCGGCCCCGCGCGGCAGGCCGGATTTTTCCAGCTCGCGCAGGATGGCGCGGGCCAGATGGCGATGGCTCAGTCGTGCGCCCTCGGCAGCGGCCAGATGGGTGGCGGCGACGGCGGCATTGCGGATATTGCCACCGGCAAAGCGGAAGCGTTCAGCCAGCATGGTGATGTCCAGATCGGGGTCGCGCCAGTCGGGCAGGGGCAGGTTGCGACGCCACAGGGCCTCGCGCTCGGCCTGCTGGGGCATCGGGAAATCGACGATGAACTGCATGCGCCGGGTAAAGGCAGGATCCAGATTGGCGCGCAGGTTGGTGGCCAGAACGGTGATGCCGTTAAAGGTTTCCAGCCTTTGCAGCAGGAAGCCGACCTCGATATTGGCGTAGCGGTCATGGGCGTCCTTGACCTCGGAGCGCTTGCCAAAGACCGCGTCGGCCTCATCGAAGAACAGGATGCCGTGGCCCGCTTCGGCATCGTCGAAGATGCGCGACAGGTTCTTTTCCGTCTCTCCGATATATTTGGACACCACCTGCGACAGGTCGATCCGATACAGGTTCAGGCCCAGCTCATTGGCCAGACAGCGGGCGGCAAAGGTCTTGCCGCCGCCGGGCGGGCCGGAAAACAGCAAGGCCAGCCCCTGCGCCTCGCCCGCGTCGCGGGGCAGGCCCATCGTGGTCCAGACGCGGTTCTGGCTGCGCCGCCACGCGATGGCGTCGCGCAGCTGGCCCATCGGCTCCGGCCCCGCGACCAGATCGGTCAGCGTGACACGGGTGCGCAGCGTGGTGACGAAAGGCCCCATCCGCCGCGCCCCCGCCGCGCAGATGGCGGCGGCAAAGCGGTCGGGGGCTGCGTCGGACAGGGTGTCCAGCATCTCGGCCTCGTGCCGGGTGGCGATCAGTTCCGACAGGGTCAGTTGGAAACGCGGGGCAAGTTCGGCGGCGGTGGCGGGGTCGATGCCCGCGGCCTGCCATGCGGCAAGGTTTTCGGCAGGGGTAAAGGGGCGGGCGTCGACGGCCCGCAGCGGACCCGCATCGAAACGGTCGGGGGCCAGCAACACCAGATCCCCGCCCGAGACGCTGGGCAGCCGAGGGGCCGCATCCAGCGCGAACAGATCGACGACCAGCAGGGCCGCGCCGGGTTCGGGCAGGGGGATGTCCTCGCCGGGGCGCAGCTCGATCAGCTCATGGCCTTTGGCGGGGGTCAGGGCGGCCAGATCGCAGGCCAATTGCCGGGCCATCCGGCGCGAGGCGCTGCGCAGCCACAGCACGCCGTCGCTGGCAAGGATGCGGGCCCCGGCGCGGGCCTCGCGCGCAAGGATCGGGGCATGGGTCGCGGTGACAAAGCGCCCGCGCGGCGGGGGGGCATGGCGAAAGGCGCGGGCGCGGCCAAGCGCCGACAGCCGCAGCCCCCATTGCGCGGCGGGCAGGGTCGCGCCGGGCGGCGCGGCCAGTTCCAGCGCGCCCCCCTCCTCGGCGGCGGCCAGCACCGTCGCCAGCGCCGCGTCATAGTCCAGACCCAGACCGGCCACCGCGATCCGGGCGAAGGTCGCGGGCGTCGGCAGATGCAGCGCCGGGTTGTCGGCAAGGATCGAAAACGCCGCCGCCGCATCGGGGTAGCGCTCAGACGCCAGCGCTGCCGCCTCGGCCCATGCGGCGGGCGACAGCGGCATCTGCGCGGCTTGAGCGGCCAAGTCCTGCCAATCCGCGCGCCGGTTCGACCAGCCGTCGCGGCTGTCGGGCAGGGTGTCATCGCGCGAATCCTGCAGGTGATGTCGGACTGCCAGCAGTGCCGCCTGATGCATCCAGTCGGCGGCGGGGGCGGCGGCGGGGCCGGGGCAAAGGGCGCGGGCCTCGGTCATGGCGCGACCTCAAGCAGCACCGCCGGAGTGAAGCGGTTCTGACTGATCCGCAGCGCGACCAGATGCGGGATCGCGCGCAGGCCCGCCGCATCCAGCAGCGCCCGTGCCAGCGTGACCTGACCCGCGACCGCGGCAGTAGGGGGCAGGTCGATCACCTCAAGCGGAGAGCGGATGCCCCGCGCGGGCCACAGGAACACCCGCTGCGTTGCCGCCAAGGCCGCGCCGGTCAGGACTAGATCCGCGCCGGTGGCCAGCGGGTCCGTGGGCGCGTCCAGCGCCGCCAGCCCGGCGGTGATGCTGACCGGATGCGGATCCGAGGCTCCATCCGGCCCGATCAGCGCCACATCGACGGCCCCGGTCGCCCCGGCGGCCGGATAGGTCGCAAAGATCCGCCCCAGACTGTCGGGCCGCGCGATCTGGCCCGGTCCGGGGGCATCGGCAAAGACCAACACCTCGGCCCCGATGCGCAGCGCGGTGGCATTCGCCGCCTGCGCGCTGTCAAGACGCAGCCGCCGCCCCGCCCCCAGCGGCGCGGGGTGCAGCGCGGTGATCGCGGGGCGGGCAAGGGGCGCAGGCCCGGCCAGCCGGACGCCGCCCGGCGCGACCAGATCGGGTGCGGGCAAGGGGGCGTGCAGGCGTTCCAGCTGCACCGGGCCAAGTTCGACCAAGGCCCAAGGGCGGTGGCGCATCTGGAGGGGGGTAAAGATCTTCTCCATCAGGTCGGCGGCGACCGGAACCAGCGTCACGTTCATCCGGCCCGAGCCGGGGACGGGGTCGATATTCGGCGCGGCGGGGATCGGCAGGGCGATGTCGGGGGCGGTCTCGATCACCTGCAGGGCCTGACCCAGCCGGTTGATCGCCTGCACCGGCTCGCCCGCCGGGGAATTGCCATAGGCGGTGACCACGAAATAGGCCGAGAGCGACAGCGGCGGTGCCCGGCGCTGGCCATCCTCGGCCAGATACCACGGGTCGTTGCGATGGGTGGGCTGGGGGGTCACCCACAGCAGGGAAATGCGGATCGCCTCGCCCTGCGTCGTGGGGTTCTCGATCGGCGGGGCGGCGGTGATATCGGCCAAGGCGGGGGCGATCCGGGCCCGCAGATGGGCGGCCAGCGCGCGGCCCGCGTCATGCAGGTTGGTAAAGCGCGCCATCGCCTAGCCTCCGTCCGGGCGAGGGATGGAATGGGTGCGGGGTCCGCGCCGCATCACCGGGCCAAGCCGCGAGGGCGCAGTCTGCGCACCCGGTCGGCTGGGTTCAGGCCGGGTGACGATGGTCAGCGCGCCGATGCTGACCCGCAGCCGGGGCTGGGCGGGGGGCGGCTGCGCGGGCAGCGCCGGGCCGGGCGCGGGGGCAGGACGCAGCATGGGCGGCGCGGGCGGAACGGGCGGCGCGGCGGGGCGCAGGGCCGGGGGTGCAGGTGGCTCAGCAGGGGTCGCGCGCGCCTGAGGCTGCGAAGGCGGCGGCGGCGCGGGCACTGCGGGTTCGGGCTTGATCCGGGCTTGCGGCGGGGGCGGTGAAGGTTCCGGCGCCCGCAGCCCCAGCCGCGCGGCGGTGGCCTGAAGCCGGGCGGGATCGTCGGGCAGGCCAAACGCGGGCCGGGGCCGGGTGGCGGTGGGCGCAGCCTGCGGCGCGGGCGGTTTGGGGTCGGCGGGCGGCTTGGGCGCGACAGCGGCCTTGGCGGTGACAGGCGGCAGCGCGACGGTCTGTGGCGCGATGGGCGGCGCGGCTTCGACCGGAGCGGGGGGCAAAGGCGGGGCCTTGGGTCGGGCGGGCGGGGTCCTGTCGACCGATGGCGGGGGCGTCGGCTTTGGGTCTGGGGCAAGGCGGCGAGAGGTCTCGCGGCGCTGCGGCGGCCTTGGCACCGGCTTTTCGACCGGCGGCGGCTGGTAGTCGGGCTCGGGCGGGGGTGGCGGCGCAGGACGCGGCGGCGCGGGGGCGCGTTTCGGGGCCGGATCGGGCGCGGGCCGTGGCGCGCTGTCAGGGGCGGCGCTTGGGGTGGTTTCGGACGGCGGCGCGCTTTCGACCGGATCTGCGGCAGCCCCGGCTGCGGCTACGGCGGCGACAGGTGCGGCGCTGGCCGGGCACAGGCCGATCGGCGCGGCAGGTGCTGGCCCCAGCAGGGCCGAGAGGCGCGGTCCCAGCATCACATGCCTCCGATGCCGGGCCAGCCGGTCGCCACATCGCCCAGCGTGCGGCTGGCCATGATCCGGCGCAGGTAGTCCTGACGGCGGGCCAGCGGCAGGGACAGGATCTCGGCCTGCGACCAATGATAGGTGAGGGCGATCAGATGCACTTCGTCCAGCAGGCGCGCGGCGCGGGATTGCAGCTCGGCGTCCAGATAGGTCGCGACATCCAAGGGCAGGACCAGCGCCGCGCCGCAGGCGGTGCAGGTGCTGGCAATCTCCAGCCCCAGCCCCGAGGCCGCGCTTTCCAGCGCCGCCACCACGCTGCCGCGGTCGGGCCGGGCCAGCCGCCGGGCGGCGGCATCGGGCGTCAGGCCCATGGCGGAGGCCAGAAGCGCGGTCAGGGCGGTTTCGCCGGTCAGCCCGCGCGCCTCATGCGCCAGCAGGTCGCCAAGGGTCAGGGACAGGGCGCGGCCATCCAGCACGGGTGGATCACCGGGCGCGCGCGGCAGATCGGCGGCCGGAAAGATCAGCGCATTGCCGGTGCCGCAGGCCTCGCAATGGGCCTCGGCGTCGATGCGCGGGCCGATCAGCGCGGCGCGCAGATCCAGCAGCAGCGCCTCCCATGCCGCAAGGTCCAGCGCCGCCAGATCCGGCGGCCCTTGGTTCAGATCCGCCGCCAGCCGGGCCAGCCGCCCATGCGGACCCATCCCCGGCGCGGGGGCGTGAAAGGCGATCTCGTCCTGTCCGCAAAGGCTGCGCATGGCAGGGCCCCGCGCCCTAGCTTTCGGCCGGCTCGACGACGGATTCGTCCAGCGCGAAGGTCTCATATTCGACTTTCAGCGTCTGGATCGCCACGGCATTGGCATTGGCGTCCAATTCCGGCAGGGCCTGAAACTCGCTGGCCCAGGCGCGGATCAGGTTGAAGGCCATGACCGGGGTGCCCTGCATGTTCAGCACCTCGACCCGGACCGATTTGCGGTAGTTCAGCAGGCTGTTTGCGGCCTCGCCCTGCGGGTTGTTGACCTGATTGGCCCATTCGAGGAACTGGCGGTCATGGGTCAGACCGGCCTCGAATGTGACCGGCTCGAACTTGGTGCGGCCGGGCATCTTGCGCACGATCCCGGCATCGGCGGCGGCGCGCCATTCGATGGCCTCGGTCGCCTTCTTGACCGCCGACATCTTGGAGAGTGCCGCGACGATGCGCCCGTCCCAGCTGACCCGGAAGCGGAAGTTCTTGTAGGGGTCGATGCGATGCGCGTTGACGTTGAAGGTCGGCATGCTTGCCTCCTATCGGCGGGTGATCTGGCTGAGGGTGACGATGACGAATTCCGCCGGGCGCAGGGGCGCAAAGCCCACCTGCACGTTCACGACCCCCGCCGCCTGATCGTCGGGCGTGGTGGTGTCGGCGTCGCATTTGACGAAATAGGCCTCGCGCGAGGTTTCGCCGGCAAAGGCGCCGTTGCGGAACTGCGCCTCCATGAAGGCCCCGATCGAGGCCCGCAGCGCCGCCCACAGCCTTTCGTCATTGCCCTCGAACACGGCCCATTGGATGCCGTTGAAGATCGACTTGCGCAAGAACATCGCGGTGCGGCGCACGTTGATGTAGCGCCATTCGGTCGAGGGCCGCCCGGTGCGCCCGCCCCAGACCACGCGGCCCGCGCCCGGCACGGTGCGCAGCGCGTTCAGCCCATGCGGGTTCATCCGGTCCTGATCGCGGTCCAGCACCTGAATATCCAGCCCCACGGTCCCGGAAATGGCGGCCTCGATCCCGGCCGCGACCTTCCAGACCCCGCGCCGCCCGTCGGTGCGCCCGTAAAGCCCGGCGACATGGCCCGCCGAGGGGATGGCGCGAACCGGATTGCGGCCCAGTCCCGCCGGGTCGGGCACCACGATGCGCGGCCAGTAAAGCGCCCGGAAATCCGAACCGGTGATGCCGTTCCTTGCGTGATCGACCGCCGTGCCGACCGGGTCGGCGCTGGCATTTGATCGCGGCGCGTCGGCGACAAGGAACAGATCGCGCTGGGGCCGGGCCTCGACATAGGTCAAGACCGCGTTGACCAGCCCGTTATATTCGGCGTCGGTGGCCGCGTTCAGCAAACCGTCCGAAGCGCAGACGATCAGCGCCGCATCGTCGATTCCGTCCAGACGCGACAGCGCGGCGGGGTAATTGGCGGCACCGAATGCGGCATTGCCGCCGGTCGCGCCCGCCAGTTCCACCCCCGGCGTGGTACCGGTGGTCAGGCCCAGATTGCGCGGGCGGAAGGCCAGCGGCGGATCGACATTGCCCCAGGCCAGATAGGCCGAGCGGGCAATCTGGTCGATCAGGTATTTCTCATCGGCGGGGTCGGGGGACAGGCCCTCGAAACGCTCGACCTCGGTGAAGTTCGTCTCGCCCACGGGGCGGTAATAGACGGTCAGGTTGAAGCGCGCCGGGTCGCCATCGGTGCTGTCGGTCAGCGCCGCGCGCAACCCGTTGCCCCAGATCCCCGGCCCGCGCGCCCGCAGGGACGAGCCCCCAGCCGCGCCTGCGGGCGGCAGCAAGGTGCCGGCGGGACCGGCGGCGATATTGGTCGGGCGGATCGCGGGTCCGGCCCAGCGGATGTCCGGGTCCGCCGCCAGCCGGGTCAGGACGTTGTTGGCATCCCCCGCCACCGTGGTCAGGTTGGTGAAGGTGGGATTGGCGGCGCGGTCGGCAAAGGTCGCGCCATTGTCGGTGGAAACGCGCACCGTCAGGTTGAAATGCTGCGGATCGGCATCGGTCGCATTGGCGATGATGATGCGGATCTGTTCATTGGCGGCGGGCGCGCGGGCCTGCACGATCCGCGCCCTTGCCCCCCCGGCGGCGGTCAGGTTGATCGCGCGCTCGGCGTCCAGCGCCAGCTGCGCCACGGTCGCGGCGGCATTGCCCACTCCGGGCACCAGCCGCAGCACATAGGCGCGCGGGCCGCCGTTTTCGAAGAATCCCCGCACCGCATAGGGCATGAACAGCCGCGCCGTCCCGTTTGCGCCGTCATTGCGGAAATAGCCGCCGAAGATGCGCTGGAACTGGATCTCGGACGAGATCGCGGTGGGCGTCGCCGGGCCACGCTCGGTTTCGCCGACAAAGATCGTGACGGCGGTGGGCACGGCCTCGATGGCACGCGATCCGCCGGGGGCCTCTCGGACATAGACGCCCGGAGTCAGGGGGGTGGTCATGATCCATGATCCTTGCTGCTGTCGGCAACGGATCGCGGGGGACAGAAGCCGGGGCCGAGGCCGAATGCCCCGTCCCGCCCGCGCTGGCTGCGACGATGTAAGAACTTGGGTGGTCCGGCCTTCCGGTCCGGCCGCGTGGCCGGGGCAGACATGCATGGCCTGGGGGCCAAAGCGGCCCTTGCGGCAGGAAAGTCCTAGAAGCGACGGGCAAAGACGCCCGCCATGACCCGGATCGGGCGGGGCCGACAAGGGCCGGGCCAGAGGGGCGGAAAAGTGGATCGTCCTGATACGCAATCAGGATATGACATCCGGGATTTGAGTCAACCCTGCGGTGTCATGGCCCCACCCCGCGCATCGTTTCCAGCAAGGCTTTCAGCGGCTGGGCCAGCGGTGCATTCGCCCGCAAGGTGGCATGGGCCAGCCGCATGGCCGCCAGCAGGTCGCGCCGGGCGACGGGGTCAAGCCCCGCGACCTGCGCCGGGCCGGGCAGCAGGGCGGGATCGGCCTCGGACAGGGCGCGGATCAGCGGCCATAGCGGATGCGATGCTGCCGCCATGGCCTGACGCATGGCGGCCTCGGACAGTTCGGCATTGGGCGCTCGGGCCAGCAGCAGGCGGCCCAGCAGGGCGCGCAGCCGCAACTGGTCCAGCGCCGCATCGTCGCGCCCAGCGTCCTGCGCGATGGCCTGATCCAGCACCATTAGCATCGCCTCGAGCGCCTTTCTGCGTTCGGGCGCGGCGGTGGCAAGGCTGGCCTGCCGCTGATGCAGGTCCGCCAGCAGGATCAGGCGGCGCAGGCTGGCCCCGCTGCTGCGGTTGAGGGCCTCAAGCACGGCGATGGCCGGACCCAGATCGGGACCGTCCTCGCCCAGCCGCAAGGGCAGCCACAGCGATTCCTGCAAGGCGCTGACCGGCATCGAGGGGGTCTCGGCCATGGCGGCCTGACGATAGCTGTCGATGGCAAGGTCCAGACGTCCGCTGGCGGCATAGGCATCGCCAAGCGCGCTGATCAGGTCCGAGCGGCCCTGCCAGCCATATTCGCGAATGCGGGCGGCGATATCGTCCACCCGGTCCAGCATCGGCGTGCTGCGGGCGGTTTCGGCCTGCAACAGCGCCAAGGCCTCATTGGCCGAGGCCGGGTCGGGCTTGCGCTTGTCGGGGTCGCGGCGGTCGTCGGTCAGGGTAAAGCCGGGATGGCCGTAGCATTGGTAGGCCCCCCAGGTATTGTCGCGGCCACCGGCATCGATGCTGGACTGGAAGGTGGCCTGCCGCGCGTCCTTCAGCGCCGCGCCCAGATCCGCCCCCGCGCCGATCAGGCTGTAGAAGGTCGCGGCAAAGCGCAGGGCGGCGCTGTCATCGACCTGCCAGCCGCAGGCGATGACCGCCGGGCAGCCACGCTCGATCAGCCCCACCGCAAGGCTGGACGCAAAGCCGGGCCGGTCGCGGCTAAGCGCGGCCGAGATCTGATCGGCCTCCGATATCGCGCCCAGATGGCAGCAGTTGAGAAAGAACAGGTCGGGCGGCTCGGGCAGTTGTGCCAGCAGCGGGGCCTCCAGCACGTCCAGCGGCGGCGCGCCCAGTACGATGCCGGTCATCGGCGGCTCATCGGTCCGGGGCTGCCAGTCGACGACGCCGTGCCCGGCGACATGGATCACGCTCCAGCTGCGCGAGAACAGTGCCGCGACCACGTCCTGCGGCTGGGCGGCCTCGCCGATCAAGCGCTGGACGGTATAGCCATTGGCCTCCAGCTGCGAGGCGACGGTCTCGGCCTCGCGCCGCGCACCGGGCAGCATGGGCAGCGGGCTGCCGCCGCCGCGCGGATCGCCGATGACCAGCGCGCGGCGCTGGCCATGCCGGCGCGGCGGCGCGGGGCGACCCATCTGCGAGACCAGCTGCCGCAGCACCCCGTAACGGACCGAGGGCGGGCGCAGCAGCCCCGATACCAGCCCGTCCTCGTCCGCGCGGCGGTCGTCCAGCATCTCCCATGGGATGGCGGCGCTTTGGCGGTCCAGCACCAGCCGCAGGTTGCGATCCTCAAGGCTGTGCTGTTTCAGCCGCGCCGGCCACAGCAGTTCGAACAGGGTGCGCCCCGCCGACATGCCGCTGGCATCGCCGCTGCCCGGCTGGCTGGGGATCTGGGCGGCGAAATGGCGCACCAGACGGCGGTTGGTGGCGACGGTCTCGGCCTCGACGCGGGCGCGGCCATCGACCAGCAGGTAATGCAGCGGCCCAATGGCCGAGGGCGGCGCGCCGGGCTGGCCGGACGGGTCGGGGGCGGTGATGGTGATTTCCATCCAGCTGTCGGGATTGGCCTCGGGGCCGGTGCGGCGATAGCGGCCCTCGCGTTCCTCAAGCCGCCCGGCCAGCTGGAAGGTGCCCTGCATGCGGTCGACCCGGTTCCGGACGGCGTGCCATGCGGTCACGGCGACCTGCTCGACCGCCTCGATGACCTCGACCTCGCGCAGTTGCAGGCTGGGGTCCAGCAGCCGGTTGGCCTGTTCGACCGCGTTGAGCAGCGCCCAGACGCTGTCCGCGACCGAGACGACGCCGTTGCCGCTGCCCACCAGCACCGCCGAGACCCCCAGCGGCGCGGCCAGCGCGGTCTGGCTGGGCGTGTCGGGCGGGGTCGCGTCCGGAGCCTCAAGGCGGGCGGCTTCCTCGCGGCGGCGGCGGTCGTCCACGGCATCGGCATAGGCCAGCAGCCCGTTGCGGATGGTGCTGGTCAGCCCGCCGGTGGTCAGCCCCGAGGCGACGCCCAGACCGACGACGATCCCGCCAGTAAAGGCCCCGACCACATCCGCCCCCGCCACCGGCCCGCCCGGCATGAAGCGCAGATGCACGTCATTGTTGCCGATCAGGCCGGGATGCAGTCCCAGCCGGTTGCGCCGGGTCAGGCGTTCGTTCAGCCGCCCGTCCAGCGTCCTTTCGGCGCCGTTGATGCCGTCGCCCAGCGTATGCCCGACAAGGATCGGGTGGCGGGCATGGCGCAGGTCGCCATGGACCATACGCACGACCACGGCGCTGGGGCGGTCCTCCTCGATGGCGGCGGGGGGGCGACCGCCCATGACCATGGCCAGCAGTTCCGGGGGCGAGGGGATCATCGCCAGTGTCTCGGGGGCGGTGGCCTTGCGCGTGGGGGCGGCGGCATCGGTCGGCTCGCCCGCCGCATCGCGGGTCGCGGGCTGGCGGGCCAGCCGGTCGGTCCGCCCCTCCAGCAGCAATTCGGCGATGGCGGGGTGCAGGCGGCGGTCCTTGGGCAGATCGCCATGCGCGGCAGGGGCGAACCAGACCGGGACATCGGTGGGGATGCCGGTGCTGTAAAGCACCGTGCCATCGCCGCGCGGCGTGCTGGTCATGCGCAGGTCCGGCCCGTCCGGCCTTTGTCCCGCCGCGAAAAGCTGATCGCAGGTCGATCCCATCCCGGCCAGATACAGGCAGCGCCCGGCGGGCAGCCCGGCCCGGTCGGCCATCAGCCGCCAGAACTCGCGCGCCTGCGTCAGCGCCGCCGAATCCAGCGGCTGATCCCCGGCCAGCGCCGCCCATTCCGAGGGCTCCAGCAGGTTCGGCGGCAGCAACTGCACCGCGCCCGGCCAGGCGCGCAGGATGGCGGCGATCTGGGACCGGTCTTGCGACAGGCTCAGCGCGGCCAGCGCCCGCACGGTGGTGCCATGCCCCAGCAGCGCCAACGCCATCGCCAGTGATCCGCCATTCGGCGTCCCCAGCATCAGGAACCTTGAGCCGGGCCGGGCAAGGAAACCCTGCATCAGGCGCGTATTGGTCAGCGCCACGCGCGCCAGCAACCCGCCCATGGAATGGCCGACGATATGGATCGGGCGGCTTTCATCCTCGGCCAGCCGGTCCAGCAGCAGGCGTGCGACCGCGGCCCCGGTGGTCTGGATCGGCAGCCGCCAGTCATAGGCCAGCGTCAGGGTCTGGTGCGTCGTGCCCAGATAGTCGCGCAGGCCCCCGTAATAGGTCTCGATCACGCCATAGGGGCGGATGGGCTTGCCCATCGCCAGCTCACCGATGCCGCCGGTGCAGATGCCCAGCGGATTGCACCAGATCAGCCGGTCCTGCGTGCCCAGATGACTGCCGGAAATGCCGGGCAGGATCACCGCCAGCGGCGCGCCGCGCCCGCGCTGGACGGCGGGACCGGGCATGGCGACGACGCCGTCATTGGCGGTCTCACCGGCGGGCTGGGCCGCGCGAGAGCGCTGGATCACCGGTTCCTCGGCGCTGCGCAGGCGCAGTTCCGGGCTTTGCCATTGCCCGGCGCTGGCCGGATCGCGCAGCCCCGCCAGCAGCCGCCCCGCGGTCAGGCCATTGGTGAAATAGCGGAAATGACTGACATTCTGGCCCCGGTCCATGACCAGCGCCGCGCCGCGCGTCATCGCAGGATCGTTGACGCCGCCGGTCATCGAGCCGGTATTGACCACCAGATCGTGGTCGCTGCCGAAAAACGCATCCGCGAACCAGATCCCCAGCCGCTGCGTCACGCCCGAGGGCTCGATATCGCCGGCGATCACCACCAGCCCGTCGCTGGCGCGCAGCTTGCGCGGGCGGTTCAGCACCGACAGCAGCGGCGAATATTCGGGCGCCATTGCGGCGATGCCGGGCAGCGCCTCGGGGTTGTCGCGATTGGCCGAGGCCGCCAGCGCCAACCGATGCAGCCCGTCGACCAGGTCGCGGGCCTCGTCGCCCGCTGCCACCGCACCGAAGCGGGCGGCGTTGAACAGCAGGTTCAGCCAGCGGTCCAGCCGCCCCCCGGCAAGGCTGGTGCCGCGCGCCGGACAAGCCACCCGGACAAAGCGGGCGATCGACAAATCCTTCTGGGCCAGCGCTTGGCCGAGCGCCTCGATCCGGGGCTGATCGGCGGGGGCAAAGATCGCCAGATCGTCGCGGTCAAGGACCGAGCCGCCCTGCCGCTCGGCCAGTTGCGACAGCGCGATCAGCTCTCCGACAAGGCCGCCACGGCTGTGGCTGACCAGATGCAGCTGCGCCCGCTCGGGCAGCAGGTCCAGCAGGTCCTGCGCGTTCTGGACCGGGTCCAGCGACAGGGTGCGATGTTCATAGGCGATGATCCGGCCGGGATAGATCGCGTGAAGCTGGGCCCAGATCTCGGGGCGGTCCTGCATCAGCCGCCCGAATGACCGCTGTGTCGTCGATGCCGTGCCATGCAGGAACAGCAGCCACGGGCGCCCGGCGGTGATTTCCTGCAAGGTGATCGGGGTCAGCGCGCCATCCATGCCCCAGCGGCGCAGGCCCATCCTTGCCTCGGGCCCCTCGAAGTCGCGCGCGACGGCCTTGAGGTCGCCATCGACCTTCAGCACCGACAGGCGCTTCAGCGGCCAGTCCAGCAGGCCCCGCGCCGGGCCGTCGCCATCGGCTGATGCGGGCAGGACCAGACCGCGCAGATACAGGCTGTCCTCGGCCCCGGCCACGCCGCGTTCCATCGCGCCGCTGGGGCCAAGCTGTTCGGCCAGCTCATCCTCGCGCAGCCACAGAAGCGCGCCGTCGGCGGTCTCGATTTCCAGCAGCTCGCCGGGGGCAAGGTCCAGCCCGACCGGACCGGTTCCCGCCCGCGCCGTGGTCAGCCCGACGCTGTCGCGAACCGTGACCCCGGCCACCGCCGCCGAGTCCGAGCCGCCGGGCGGCAGCTTTTCCCCCTGCACCGTGATCTTCATTGCCGCGCCCCCGCCGGGGACTTACCGGCCGGATTGGGTTGCGGATATTGCTTCGGGCTTGTCTGCAGGCGAGGGCGGGCGTGGTCCAAGGTTTTCCTCATTTTCCACCGCGTTCAGCAGGAACAGATAGGCCAGCGCCGGGGACATCTTGTGGCCGCCGAAGCTGGCCTGAAACCGGCTCATCATCTCGACCCGATGCGAGAAGATCTCATAGATCCGGCGCTGGACGAACTGGATCAGTTCGGCATCGCTCATCGAGATCGGAAAGGCATAGGGTTCGTAGGACAGGTATTCCGAGCCCTGCGGCCGCTCGATGTTGCAGGGGCCATTGGCGCGGGTCCAGACCGCCAGCTTGCCAAGGATCAGTTCACGGTCGCCCATATAGATGCGGCGATGGCCGGGCGGCGCGGTGCAGAACCATTCGACCAGATCGTCATGCGATTGCTGAGGGCAGAAATGGTAGTCCAGCCAAGGCCGGTCCTCGACCGGGAGGTTGCTTTGCTGGGGCAGTTTCCCCGCGCAGAACGGGTCTTCGAGAATGTTCAGAACCGCTTTGCAATCGTCGGTCGGGTTGTTTTCATCGCAGGTCAGGGCAGGCAATGCGGGGGCTGGCGGGGCAGGCTGCTTGGCGACGATGATATCCATCAGCTTCTGGGTCTCGGGGAAAAGCCGGGTGATCCCGCTTTCCCCGACGATCTGGTTCAGCCTGTCCGCGGCCTCCTTGAGATCGACGAGGCTTTGCTTGATCGCGGTCGGTTTATCTTCTGCGGCGGACAGGATGAATTGCGGTTCCGTGTTTCGTCGTCGGATCAGATGGTTCGTGACGGCGGCGCTCCACAGCATGCGGCAGCGCTGGTAAAGCGCCTTGCGTTCGGATGGCAGCAGCGCCTTGAAATAGTCGATTTCGCAGGCCTTGCGGGCAATGTCGCGGGCGGTGCTGTTGCCGATATAGCCGATCTCGGTATGCAGGTTGTTGCCGGTCCGCTCCAGAAACGACACGCCCGAGGCAAAGACCACCGGCGAAAAGATGCTGGGTAAAGCGCGCTCCAGATCCGAAAAACGCATCGTCACCGCATCGCACAGCATGTCCAGACTGGTCGGGCTTGACGGGCTGCTGCCCTTGCGCAGCAACCGGAAACGGTTGTCGGCGGTGATCGGTACCGGGACGATTTCGTAATTGGCGTCTCCGGCAAAGATGTCGAAGCACATATCGGCCAGATAGCCTTTATAGGAGCGCGCCTGCTTGTTCTCGGCACCATAGACGGCCGAGGAAAACGGCGGGGTGTCGGCGCGGAACCCGACATAGACCATGCGCTTCTGGGATGGGGCGGGCTGGGATACCATCTGCGCGGCTGCCGGGCTGGGCAGCAGCAACAGCAGCAGCAGGATCGCGCTCGCCGCGGTCTGCGGCTGGGCCCAGCGGGGCTTGGCCATGCGCGTCCGTTCGGGCAACTCGCCCAGCACCCCTGCGGCCAGAAAGGCCAGCACCGCCAGCACGACATGGCCAACCAGATCGAAGCGCCGCGCGCAGTCCAGCGAGGAAATCACCACCAGTCCGGGGCAGTCGCGCGCCAGTGACGCGTTCCAGTAGTTCAGGTGCTGGATCGACAGAAACGCCACGCCAAGGGCGCAAAGCACGCCGTACCACATCCGCGTTGCCGGGCTTTTGCGCAGGTCCGCCGACATGATCGAGACCGGGATCAGCACCAGCAGGATGATCGCCTGCGTCGGGTAATAGATCACGAAGGGCGCGACATTCCCGACATAGAGGTTGAAGAAATAGGCGGCATTGGGCGCGACAAAGAAGGCCCGCAGCGCTGCCACCCCCAGCAGCGCCAGAATCGAGACCGTCACCCCAAGGCACAGGCAGCCGAAGATCTGCATCGCATAGCCCGAACGGCGCTGCGTCTTGGTGGCCTTGGCCCAGTCGCCATTGTCCCACAGATATTGGCGCAGCGAAAAGGCCGCCAGCAGCGGCAGCCATGTCAGGGCGGCGATGCGCAAGGTCTCGACCAGCGCGGTGACGAAAACGCCGTAGATGTTCGAGGTCTCGATGAACTGGCCGATCGGTTCCTGAAGCCCGCGCCATGCCGCCGCCGCATAGATCAGGAACACCGCGATCAGGGCAAGGAACATCCCGGCCTCGGGCCCGGTCCCGGCGGTATCGGGCCGCTCGGTCAGGGCCAGAAGCTGGTTCAGCGCCGGTTCGATCCGCTCGGGCTGGGCGGGGGTGGCGGGACTGCGCGGATCGGGGCGGGTGGCCACGGCCTCGGTCGGGATGTCCAGATCGCGTTCCAGAAAGATCGCGAGGATGCCGACCAGATCAAAGCGCAGCGCCTCGGCCTTGCGGATGGTTTCGCCCAGATATTCGCCGAAGCGGGCCTTGCGCGCGATCGAGCCGGCATCGCCACCCTCTTGCGGGGTCTCAAGCATGCGCTTGTGGATGTCGTCCATAAGCGCGACCGCGTCATCGACATAGTTCCGCTCTTGCTGGCGGACCGATTGCGAGACCTCGTGACCGGGCCAGCTGCCGCGCGCGGCCTTGGCCCAATAGACCAGCAATTCCAGCTGGGCCAGCAGCGACACGGCCTCGTCCTGGCGGGACCGGCGCTGGGTGCCGCTTTCGGTGGCCCAGGCGTGATTGGCGACGGTCTCGGTCCAGCGGTCGCGATAGATCGCAAGCTTCTGCGCCAGCGGGCCGGGATCGGGCTGATCGGGAAGGCAGGCCCGGTCCAGCGTCACGATCAGGTTGCGCATGGTCTGCTCCAGCCGCACCGGAATGCCAACGGCGCGATAGGCGCGGTTGCGCAGCCAGCCTTCGGTGATCTTGATCGGAGGCAGCATCTCGGCCAGCCCGGCAAAGGCGAATGCCAGCATCAATGGCCATTGCATGCTGTCGAATTGCAGCTTGTTCAGATCGACCTGAATGCCGACCACCGGCACCATTTGGCTGGATTGCAGGATCAGTCGCCCGAAAAAGGTGAAAGACACGTAAAGCAGTAGGATCGCACCGGCATAGATGAAATAGGCCCGGATCAACGCGCCGCTTCCGCCCATGTCGCTGGGGCTGAGTTCGCTAAGCGCGCGCGACACCGATTTTACGTCCGACTGGACGGAAAATCGTTTCCACGCGAAGAACGCGATGAAAATGCAGCCGAATGCGAATGTATATAGAAATCCCGGGGCAAATCTTATGCCCATCATCGGAACCTGGACCAGTTCCTCGGCGCGAAGCTGATTATAGGTCCAGAGCGATAAAGGAACACCCGCAGGCCATGGGTCCTCCATGAAACCTCCGATACTCGTCAATCATGCCTCCGGGCCCGACCTTGGGGATCAGGCCCGGCTGCCATCAGCAGCGTTGAAGATTAGGGTCGCAGGGTCCGGCTTCGGCCGGGATCGTGGCTGCCCCTGCGGAAAGAAAGATGGTCAGGCAAAGTACGAGGATTCTCATTTCGAGCCTCCGTATCTGTCTGAATAATCTAGCATGAACCGGGGGCGCTGTTAATCCATAAGGCGAGTCGACGGCGCTGCGTTCACTCAATCACATATGTGGTGTTTCTTGCGAATCGTCCCGCCAGATTTGGTAAATTGATTTCGATTTGAAAATAGGACTTCAGCAGGCATATTCATCCAAGCCTCTGAATATGACGCAATTCATGGCGATAAATCGACGCGTTCCATTCTGCCCGGAATAACACCAGATCGCGCCTGTCCTTTTGGTGAAGAATTCACAAGCGCTGCGGTTCCGTTTGTCGGAATTGGCGCATTGGTGTAAGTTCCGCATATGGTTATCCAAGGCGGTGGCGCGAATTATGCCGCCGCATCGTGCCTGTCGCGTCCTTCCCACGGTGCTGTCATGCAACTTGATCGCGCATCCCGAATTTCGCGGGTCGATCTGAAGACTCGGCTTTATCGGGAATGCGAAGCGATGACCGCCAGCCTTGCCTCGCGCGGGTTGGCGCTGAACGACGATCTGTCCGGACGCATCGCGCTGCTGGATACGGCCGGAGGCATCGAGGATATCCGCCTGACCGAGATCCTGCGCCTGCACGCCGCCTTGGCCCAGGCCGTCAGCCCCGCTTTGCCCGAGACGCTGGAACTGCTGCAATGGGAGGCGGGACGCCAGACCAGCTACCTGACCCATGGCGGCACGCGCCTGCCGAATATGCTGGGCCTCAGCCATTGGGTCGCCCCGGTCGGTGCGATCCGCAAGGTGATCTGGATGGCGCTGTTCTTCTTTTGCGTCTTCTTTGCCGTGGTGATCTTTGCCGGGCTGACCATGGACAATGTGGCCGGGGGCTTGCCCGCCTTCAATGCTGTCAGTGAGGTCACGGGCGCTGTCGCGCCGGTCGCCCCCGAGGATCGCGGGACCATCGCGGCGCTGCTGGCGCTGTTCGCCTCGCTGGCCGGAATAGGGGCGTGTTTCTATGTCCTGTTCGATGCGCATGGCTACATCGCCAAGGGCAGCTACGATCCGCGGCTGGGGCAGAATTACGGCATCCGCATCGGGCTGGGCCTGATGGCGGGCATCCTGCTGTCGCAGGTGCTGCCCGCCAAGGATGGCGGCGAATGGACGGCGATCGGGCGGCCGGTTCTGGCCGTGGTCGGCGGCTTCAGCGGTCAGCTGGTCTATAACGTGCTGTCGAAACTGGTGACGGCGCTGGAAAGCATCTTTGAGGAGGACCGCAATCAGGCCATCGCCCGCGCCGCCAAGGAGGCCGAAGAGGCCGCCGCCGCCCGCCTGAACCGTCTGGCCGAGGAGCGTTCCGCCGATCAGGTGGCGCTGTTGGCACAGTTGCGCGACGCAAGCAGCCCGGAAGCACGAGAGGTCGTGCTGACCTCATTGACGGCGCGGATGGCGGGGCTGCCCGCGCCTGCGATGCCCGTGCCTGCCAGCGGCGCGCAGATCGAGGGCGCGCAGGATGCTATCGCCACGTTGCGGGCGCGGGCCGATTTCCTTGCCCGGATCGTCGATCTGCTGCCCGAAAGCGATCAGCCGGGGCTGCGGGCCGAACTGGGGCGGATCTCGGACGGGCTGGGGCGGCTGGACGGGCTGACGCAGGACGGCGATTTCGTGGCCGAGGCGCTGCGGCTGGCGGCCAGCTCGGGGGTGGGCGGGCCGTTGCGGGCAGCGCTGACGAAAAGCCTTGGCCGTCTGGCCGGGCCGCTTTCGGGTCTGGGCGTGACCCCTGCCGGGCTGGCCGGGGCGATTGTCGTCATTGCCACGCAAGAGGCCGCCGACGCCTATCGCCGCTGGAAGATCCGGGTGCTGGGGGCCGATTACGCGCCCGAGCTGATGGCGGTCGATCCGATCGATGCCGGGGCGGTGCTGCAGGTGATGAACGGGCTGGGCGACGATGCGCGGCAGGCCTTGGGCATCGATGCCGGGGATATGGGGCTGCTCAATGAATTCGGCCGCGCCGCGCTGGATCTGGAGGCGGACGAGGTCCTCAGCCGCTATGGCGCGGAATTCTCGGGCGAAGCACAGGTCTATCTGGAGGCGGTGGCGCGGCTGCGCGACGGGCTGGCAGCGGTACGGATGGCGGCGCTTGGCGCGCAGGTCGCCGAGGAAACCCCGCCCGAGGCGCTGCGCGATACCGGCAGGCCCGACGGCCAGTCGCTGCTGGCGCTGTTCGACCGGCTGGTGGCCCAGATCGAACCCCGCGCCGAGATCGAGCGCATCCTGCTGCTGGCCTCGGCCACCCGCGATGCCTCGCCCGAGATCCGGCAATTGTTCGATCAGGCCTTGGCCCGCGCCAGCGCCCCGGCGCCCGGCCCGACGGGATAGGAGAGAGGGGTATGCGTGGTCATCCGTTGATTTCCTTGTTGCTGGCGGGCCTTCTGGGCTGCGCGCCGGTGGCGCAGATCGCCGATCCGGGCGTGGCCGAGCTGTCGGAATTGCAGACCCTCGCGGCGGCGGGGGACCGACAGGCCATCGCCGATCACACGCCCACCTGCCGGATCGCCCAGCCGGGCTGCCCGCAGGTCCATGAGATGACCGCCGATGCCTGTCTGGCCCTTGCCCAGCAGGCGATGGCCGCGCGCCAGACCGCCGAGGCCGCGCGCCGCGCCGCCTGCGCCGAAAGCCGCTACCGCGACCTGAGCGGCACTTCGGTGCAGTTGCGCGGCCTTGAGGCGCTGCGTTTACAGCGGGAAACCGCCCGCAGCCCCGAGGCGGCAGGATTCAACCGGCAGCTTCAGGCCCGCGCGGGCGCGGTCGCTGACCCGGCGGCGGGCTATTACTGGGCCAGCGCGGTGGATTGGCGGCGGCAATTCGGCAGCGACAAGCCGTCTTGCGCCGAACTGGTCGAGGCGCAGTCGCGCGCCAATGCTGCGGCCACTGCCGCCAGCGCCCCCGCCGACCAGCGCGGCGCGGCGCGCAGCCTTGCGGTGCGGCTGGCCGCCCCGGCACAGGGATGCAGCCGATGAACGCGCCCTCGGTCCTTGGGTTCTTCGGCCTGCCGATGCGGCGCGGGTCCGATGTGACGCGGGTGCAGGCGGCGCTGGCCGCCCTTAACCTGCTGCCGCGCGAAGGCGTGGACGGGCTGTTCGGGCCGCAGACGGCGCGGGCGGTCAAGGCGTTCCAGATCCGGGCCAGGCTGAACCCCACCGGCACGGTCGATGCGGTGACCCTGACGCGGTTGCAACAGGGCGCGGTGGCCCCGGCCCCCGTTCAGGGTGGCGCGGCACCGGTTTCCGGGCCGCCGCTGTCCGGACCCGCCAACCCCGCCGATCTGCCCGATGCGCGGGCGCAAAGGGTGGTGATGCATTGGACGGCGGGCGGGGCAAGGGCCTCGGCGCTGGATCGCCAGCATTACCATTTCATGGTCGAACAGGACGGCACGGTGGTGCGCGGGCGCTTCAGCATCGCGGATAACGACAATACCTCGGACGGGCGCTATGCCGCCCATACCCGCGGCTTCAACACCGGCTCGGTCGGGGTGGCGCTGTGCGGCATGGCCAATGCGCGCGAGCGGCCGTTCTTTCCCGGCTCCAGCCCGATCACCCGCGAACAGGTGCAGGTCTTGGCGCGGCTGGTGGCGCAGATCTGCCGCCGTTACGGCATCCCCGTCACCCGCCAGACCGTGCTGGCCCATGGCGAGGTCGAGCGCTTCTGCAACCGCCCGCAGGCCGGGAAATGGGACCCGCTGGTGCTGCCCTGGGACCGCTCGCTTGGCACCTTGGCGGTGGGGGATTCCCTGCGCCAGATGGTCGGCGAGGCCCTGCGCCCGACCCAGCCCACAGCCCCGCCGGTGGCGCTGCCCGACCCGGAAATCCAGCCCTTCCCGCTGACCGTGCTGGGGCAGGTGATCCCCGGTGGCGGCTTCTCCAGCAATGGCGAGGACTGGGCCCCGGTTCAGCCGCTGATCGCCACGCTGGGCTGGGGCCGGACCGATACCGCCCCCGGTCGCGACATCGAATTGCTGGTCGATGGGCGCGAGATCGCGGTCCCGCTGCGCCCCGACGATCCCAATATCGTGCTGGATCTGAGCGAGTTGGCCGAGGCGCTGGATCTGGTGCTGGCCGTCGATCCGGGCGACGGCCGCAGGATCGAGCGCCCCTCGGTCAGCGTCGCCGGTTTCCGCCCGGTGGTGGTGCGGCGCGGCGACGGGGCCATCGCCATTGCCCGGCGCGAACTGGGCGATCCCTCGCGCTGGACGGAACTGCGCCTGCCCGACGGGACGGCGCTGGACCAGATCCGCGCCGCCGCCCTGCGCGTGGGCGAGGTGCTGCTGGCCCCCGATGGCCCGCCCGAGCCCAGCGATGACGACCTGCCCGAACGCATCGCGCAGGCGGTCGCGCCTCATGTCGATGCCGGGCTGGCCCCCGAGGCCGCCCGTGCCGTGCCGCTGATCGTGCGGGCGCTGTTCGAACATGGCATCCGCGATCCGGCCCAGATCGCCTATGTCCTTGCCACCGCCCAGCACGAGACCAATCTGGGCCGCTCGATGATCGAGAAATGGGGCCCGTCCGCCCAGCAGTTGAAATATGAACGGATGAGCCTCAACCTGCGTCCTGGCGACGGCAAGCGCTATCTGGGGCGCGGCTATGTCCAGCTGACCGGGCGGCTGAACTACCGCAGCTTTGGCGGCCAGCTGCGGCTGCCGCTTGAGGACGATCCCGATCTGGCCGCCCATCCCGAACATGCCGCCCGTATCCTTGTTCTTGGCATGGCCAAGGTTGGCTTTCGCGGGGCGAACCGGGTCTTGGGCAAATATGCGGGCTCGGGCGGCTATGACTTCTACCGCGCCCGCTCGATCATCAATGCCGATCGCGACCTGTTCTCGAACCGCTACGGCACCACGATCGGAGAGGGCATCGCCCGCCGCGCGGTCCGTTTCCACAATGCGATCAAGCCGCTGTTCGATACGGTCTAGGCCGGTCCGAGGTCACGGATTTGTGCGTCCGCGCGCCCGCCCTTCTGCGGCATAATCGGGGCGATCCGTCGGGTGTCACCCGCGTCGACCTGTCTCCGGGCTATAGCGTGCGGGCGGCGACGACCCGGCGGAAAACAGGGAGAAGCCGAGATGATCCCAGCCACCTATGCCCGCCGCTCGTTTCTGGTCGCGGCCTCGGTCGCGGGGCTTGCGATGACGCAGGCCCCGCTGGGGCTGCTGGTTCCGGCGCGCGCGAATGGATTTGCGCCGACCCGGACGATGCGCGGCGGCAGCAACAATTACCGGCCCAATGCGCCCTTGGTCAGCGCCCTTGGATCGGGTTTCATCGTGTCGGGCATGGTCCGGCAGGCGGGCAACGGCGCACCGCTCAGGGGGGTGCGCATCCAGATATGGGCCGCAACCACATTGGGAGGCGAGCGCGAGCCGCGCAACCACGGCAGCGTGCTGACCGCCGCCGATGGCAGCTTCCGCCTTGAGATGGAACAGATCGTGCCGAATTTCGGCCAGCCCCATGCCCATCTGGCCTATGATGACGGCCGCTTCCAGACGGTGTTTCTGCGCCCGGTTCTGGGCAGTGCCAAGGACCGCTCGGTGCAGACCGAATTCGTCCTCGCGCCGGCCTGACGCCGACTGATGCCGCGGAACCCGCGCCTTGCCGCGATCTGCGCATGGGGCGCGGTGCTGCTGGCGCTAGGGCTGCCGGTGGCCCTGGCCGCGACCAGTCCGTGGCTGTCCTATCGCAATCCCGCCTATGTCATCGCCAGCTTTGCAGGCATCGGCGCGCTGGCGCTGATGCTGCTGCAACCCTTGCTGGCGGCGGGCTATCTGCCGGGGCCGGGTCTGGTGCGGGCGCGGCGTTGGCATCGCTGGTTGGGTGCCGGGATCGTTCTGGGCACGGCGTTGCATGTGGGCGGGCTGTTCCTGACCAGCCCGGATGACACGCTGGATGCGCTGCTGCTGGTCGCGCCGACGCCGTTTTCGGTCTATGGCGTGACGGCGATGTGGGCGATCCTTGCCACCGGGCTGCTGGTGCTGCTGCGCCGCCGTCTGGGGCTGACCCTGCCGGTCTGGTGCATGGCCCATAACGCGCTGGCGCTGGTCGCGGTGCTGGCCACCATCATCCACGCCTTGCAGATCGAAGGCACGATGGAGCCGCTGTCGAAATGGGCGCTGTGCGTGGGCGTGCTGGCCGCCAGCCTGTTCACGCTGTTCGACCTGCGCCTGCGGCGTCCGCTGCTGCGCTGGCGGGGGCGTCAGCCGAACCCATAGCCCGTCAGAACCTGTTCCAGCCGCGCCCTTGTGCGGGTGTCGCGCAGCGGGAAGGCGGCAAAGAACAGGCCTGCGCTGGCATCGGGGCGGATGGCGCGGGTGTGGCGCAGCCAGTGCAGCGCGCGTTCCTCTCGGCCAGCCAGATGATTGGCCGAGACCGCCACCATGCCGATCAGAAAATGCGCATGCGGCGAGGATGCCGCCCGGTCGGCCCAGTCGGCGGCCTGATCGTAAGCCCCCTGCTGGATCAGCGACAGCGCCCGCGTCCCGTACATGCCGTAAAGCAGCGGGTCCAGCGGGCTAAGCCGCAGCGCCTGTTCGACCTCATCGCTGGCGGCCTGCGTCTGGGTCATCAGGACCGAGGTCAGCGCCCGCGAATAATAGCCCTGCGCGTAATTCGGGTTCAGCTCGGTCGCGCGTTCCAGCCAGCCCGAGGCGCTGTCCATCTCATCCGTCAGCCAGAATGAGCGGCCCAGTGTAAAGGCCGCAAACGGGTCCATCGGGTCCAGATCAAAGCTGGTCTCGGCCTGTGCCCGCGCACGCGCGCAGGCGGCGTCACGGTCGGGACCGTAGCGCAGAAAGGCTTCCTGAAAGCTGGTGAAGGACAGGCCGGCATGGGCGCGGGCGAAACTGGGGTCCAGCCGGACGGCCTCGGCGAAATGACCGGCGGCGCGCTGGTTGCCCTCGGCGGAAAAGCGAAACATCTGGCGCAGGCCCAGATGGTAGTTTTCCCAGGCGTCCAGACGCTCGATATCCTTGCCCTCGGCCAGCTTGGCCTCGTGCAGGGGCACATGCAGTTCCAGCGCCGAGGCGACGGCCATGACGATCGCGTATTGCAGCCCGGCCAGTTCGTCCAAGGGGCGCGCCAGCCGCTCGGTCCATAGCAGCCGGGCCGTCGCCGCCTCGACCAGCTCGACCGAGACGGCCAGCAAGCGGCCCTCGACCGCCAGCGTCCCGGTCAGGATATAGCGCACGGCCAGAATTTCCCCGATGCGCTTCAGATCCTGCCCCGCCCCCGCGAAACGAAAGGAGGACCCGCGCGCGATCACCGTCATCCAGCGCATCAGCGACAGGGCGCGCAGCACCTCATGGGCCAGCGCCTCGGCCAGCAGCGCCTGACCGGGGGGCAGGGCGATGGGGCGAAAGGGCAGCACCGCCAAGGATGGCCGCCCGCGCGGCGGTATCTGCACCGGCTCGGGCGTGCCGTCCGTGGCCTGCGTGACCGGCGGCAGCAGGCGGAAGCCCCGGCCATGAACGGTGGAGATGATGCGCTGGCTGTCGCCGTCATCGCCAATGGCGGCGCGGGCGGCGCGGATGCGGCTGGCGATGCTGGCATCGGACACGGCGCGGCCCTGCCAGACCGCCTCGATCAGTTCATCCTTGCTGACCAGCCGTCCCGCCGCCCGCATCAGCGCGCAAAGGACCAGAAACACCTGTGGTTCAAGCGCAACCGGTTGCCCGCCTCGCAGCAGCTCGAAGCGCTGATCGTCCAGACGAAGATCGCCGCAGCACCAGATCATGCGCAAATCTAACCGAAATCCACGCCCTCTGCATGATTTCTTCATGAGGGGATCAAGCGCGAGGGGCGGAATCATGCGATGGTGTGGGCGGGGCGCGAACACTCCCCGACTTCGTTGAAAAGAGGCATCGCAATGCAAACGATACGGACGACCAACGGACGCGGCCGCATCTTCGGCAGCATCCTCGACACCGTGGGCGATACCCCGGTGATCCGGGTCAACAACCTTGCGCCAGATGGCGTCGAGGTCTTCGTCAAGGCCGAGTTCTTCAACCCGGCCGCCTCGGTCAAGGACCGGCTGGCGCTGAACATCATCGAGGCCGCCGAACGCTCCGGCGCCTTGACCCCCGGCCAGACCGTGGTCGAGGCGACCAGCGGCAATACCGGGATCGGTCTGGCCATGGTCTGCGCGCAGAAGGGCTACCCGCTGGTGGTGACCATGGCCGACAGCTTTTCCGTGGAAAGGCGGCGTCTGATGCGGATGCTGGGGGCCAAGGTGGTGCTGACACCGCGCACCCAGAAGGGCACCGGCATGTACATGAAGGCGGTCGAGCTGGCCGAGACCCATGGCTGGTTTCTGGCCCGGCAATTCGAGACCCCGGCCAATGCCGATATCCACGAAAGCACCACCGCGCGTGAAATCATCGGCGATTTCGCCGGGCGGCGGCTGGATTTCGTGGTCACCGGTTACGGCACGGGCGGCACCGTCACCGGCCTGTCGCGCGTGCTGCGCCGTGAGCGCCCGGAAACCAAGATCATCCTGACCGAACCGGCCAATGCCGCGCTGGTCAGCAGTGGCGTCGCGCAGGAACGCGGGCCGGATGGCGGCCCCGCCGTCAGCCACCCGGCGTTCGAGCCGCATCCGATTCAGGGCTGGACCCCGGATTTCATCCCGCTGGTCCTGCAAGAGGCCCTGGACCACGGCGGCTATGACGACCTGATCCCGGTCCCCGGCCCCGAGGGCGTGGCTTGGGCGAAAAAACTGGCCGCGCGTGAAGGGATCCTGACCGGCATCTCGGGCGGGGCGACATTCGCCGTGGCGATGCGGCTGGCCGAGAAGGCCGCGCCGGGCACCGCGATCCTGGCCATGCTGCCCGACACGGGCGAACGCTACCTGTCGACGCCGCTGTTCCAGGACATCCCCGAGGACATGGACGAAGAAGAAGCGGCGCTGTCCATGTCCACCCCCGGCTTCCGGATGAGCTGACGGGGGCATGCCATGTGTGAGGATTTCGAAACGCTCGATCCGGGCGACTGGGGGGAATACGGCCGGGTGATGCATCAGGCGGTCGATCGCGCCATTGCGGCGACCGCCGGGCTGCGCGACCGTCCCGTCTGGCGACCGATGACCGATCAGGTGCGGGCGCGCTTGCGCCAGCCCCTGCCGCAAGGCCCGACGCCCTTGGCCCAGGTGGTTGATGAGACATGGGAAACCGTGCTGGCCTATCCCATGGGCAATACCCATCCGCGGTTCTGGATGTGGTACATGGGGGCCTCGGACATGACCGGGGCGCTGGCGGACTTTCTGGCCGCGGTCGATGGCTCGAATCTGGGCGGGGGCAATCATGCTGCCGTGCTGGTCGAGCGGCAGGTGATCGACTGGCTGAAGCAGGTTATGGGATTCCCCGAAACCGCCAGCGGGACGCTGACCAGCGGCGGCTCGGTCGCGAACCTGATTGGCCTTGCGGTGGCGCGCAACAATCTGGCGGGCGCGGATATCCGGCAGGACGGCGTGGCGGCGCTGCCGCAGCCCTTGCGGATCTATGCCTCGGATCAGGTGCATGGCTGCCACCAGAAGGCGGTCGAGCTGCTGGGTCTGGGCAATAATGCCCTGCGCCGCATCCCCAGCGGCGAGGATTGCCGGATCGACCTTGCCGCGCTGCGTCGCGCCATTGCCGAGGATCGCGCGGCGGGGCTCCGGCCGATCTGCGTGATCGGCAATGCCGGCACGGTCAATACCGGCGCCGTCGACGATCTGGCAACGCTGGCCGCGATCTGCCGCGATGAGCGGCTGTGGTTCCATGTCGATGGCTGCATCGGCGCGCTGACCCGGCTGTCGCCCCGCCATGCCGGGCTGCTGGAGGGCATCGAGCGCGCCGACAGCGTGGCGCTGGACCCGCATAAAAGTCTGCACGCGCCCTTCGATGTCGGTTGCGTGCTGGTCCGCGACGAAAGCCTGCATCTGTCCAGTTTCGCGCTGCATGCCGATTATCTGGACCCGATGGAGCGCGGCATCGCCGCCGGGGGCTGGCTGTTCGATTACGGCCTGCAGACCTCGCGCGGGTTCCGGGCGCTGAAGGTGTGGATGATGCTGAAGGAACATGGCGCGGAGCGCTTTGGCCGGATCATCGGTCGCAATATCGCGCAGGCGCAGCGGATGGCGGCAAGGATCGACGCCGAGCCTCGGCTGACCCGGCTGGCCCCGGTGACGCTGGATATCGTCTGCTTCCGCTACGATCCCGGCGACATGGACGCGGATGCGCTGGTGGCGCTGAACACCGAGATCATGATGCGCCTGCAGGAGGACGGCATCGCGGCCTTCTCGGATACGGTGGTGCATGGCGAACACGGGCTGCGCGCGGCGATCTGCAATCACCGCACCACCGATACCGACCTGTCGGATGCGGTGCGGGCGCTGGTTGCGACCGGCGACCGGCTGGTGGGGCTGCGCGAGGTGCAGGCCGCAGGCTGACCGCCACCATATCAGGTTCGACGACGCCCGCAGCCACGGGCGTCGTCGTCATGTCTCAGAAGCTGTTGCGCTCATGATAGGTGCGCAGGAAGGACTGGATGCGCGGATCGTCGGGCTGGTGCAGGATACGCGAGGGGGTGTCGCAGCCCACCAGCTCGCCCTTTTCCATGAAGGCCACCTGATCGGCGACATGGGCGGCAAAGCCCATTTCATGGGTCACGACGACCATGGTCATGCCTTCGCTGGCCAAGGTCTTCATCACGTTCAGCACCTCGCCGACCAGTTCGGGGTCCAGCGCCGAGGTCGGCTCATCAAACAGCATCAGCCGCGGTTCCATGGCGATGGCGCGGGCAATGGCCACGCGCTGCTGCTGGCCGCCCGACAGGCGCGAGGGGTGGTTCTGCATCTTGTCCGCCAAACCCACCTTGGTCAGGGCGGCGCTCGCGCGCTCCTGCGCCTCGGCCTTTGGCAACCCGCGCACGCGGATCAGCCCTTCGGCCACGTTTTCCAGCGCGGTCATATGCGGCCACAGGTTGAACTGCTGGAAGACCATGCCGATCGAACGGCGCATCTCGCGCAGCTTGCGGCCCGACATCTTCTTGCCGGGCGCGTCATAGCCGATCAGCTGGCCGTCGATGCGGACCTCGCCGGAATCGTATTCCTCAAGGAAGTTGACGCAGCGCAGCAGCGTCGACTTGCCCGAGCCGGAGGGCCCGATCAGGCAGGTGACCTTGCCGGGCAGGATGTTCAGATCCACGTCCTTCAGCGCGTGAAAGGGGCCGTAGAACTTGTTGACCTTGCGGATCTCGACGGAGGAAGCCTGCATCGTCAGGTCCTTTCGATCAGGTGTTTCGTGATGCGCGTCTCAAGCCGGCGGCCAACGCGCGAGATGGTTTCGACCAGAACCCAGAAGAACAGCGCCAGCACGAGGTTCGCTTCCAGATAGCGGAAGGTTTCCGTGGACATGCGGTTCACCTGATACATCAGTTCTGGGACGGTGATGATCGACAGGATCACCGTTTCCTTGGTCAGGATGATCGAGAAGTTGATCAGCGCGGGCAAAGCCGAGACCAGTCCAAGCGGCAGCAGGATGCGGCGCACGATGGTCATTTCGGTCATGCCGATGGCGCGGGCGGCCTCGATCTGGCCATGCGGCACGGCGCGGAAGCCGGAACGGAAGATTTCCGCGAAATAGGGGCTGCCATAGATGGTCAGGCCCAGCAGGCCCGCAGGCAGCGCGTCCAGCCGCAGCCCGATCAGCGGGCCGCCATAGTAAAGGACGAAAAGCTGCACCAGAAACGGCGTGCCACGGATGATCTCGATATAGGCCTGAACGATCCAGCGGATGGGGCGCGGGGCGTAGCGCTGGATCAGCGCGATGACCAGTCCCAGCGCCATGCCAAGCACCGTCCCCAGTGCCCAGCACAGGATGGTATTGGCAAAGCCCTTGAGCAGGGCGGGGCCGTATTGCTGAAAGATGCTGAAATCCATCACACGGCCGTCCTGTGTTCAAGGTAGCGTCCCAGCACCGCAAGGCACAGGTTGATCGCCAGATAGATGCAGGCGGCGGCGATATAGACTTCCAGCGGGCGGAAGGTCGTCGCGGCCTGTGCCTGACTGGCGCGGGTGATCTCAAGGATGCCGACGACCGAGACCAGCGAGCTGGCCTTTACCAGCAGGATCAACTCGTTGATCAGCGCGGGCAGGGACATGGTCACCGCCTGCGGCAGGATCACGCGGGTCCAGATGTCGCGCGGGCCCATGCCGATGGCGGTGGCGGCCTCGGCCTGGCCTTTCGGCAGGGCGGCGATGGCACCGCGCCAGATTTCCGAAATATAGGCGCTGGCGCAGATGCCCACGGTGACGACGGCGGCGACAAAGGCCGGAACGTCGATCCCGATGACCGGCAGGGTGTAGTAGAATACCAGCAGCTGCACCAGCAGCGGCACGCCACGCAGGAAGCTGACCCAGACGGCGGCAAAGCGGCGCAGGGCAATATAGGGCGACAGGCGCGCGGCGCAGATCAGCGCGCCGATCACCAGCCCCAGACCAATGCCCAGAAAGGATATCAGCAGCGTGTAGCGCGCCGCCCAGATCAGCGGCCCGAAGCTTTCGAGGAAGACGGGGAGGGAAAACATGCGGGTCTCGTCTTGGCCGAAAAAAAAGGCGGGGATTGCATATCCCCGCCTATGAAGAAAGGCTTATTTCGCAGGCACTTCGCGCGGCAGCTCGGTATAGGTGCCCAGCCATTTTTCCTGGATCGCCTTGACGCGGCCATCGTCGGTCATCTTCAGCAGGGCGTCGTTGATCGCCTTGGCAAAGGGCTCGCTGTCGGCATCCTTGCGCAGGACCCAGGCGAAATACTTGGCCTCGCCGAATTTCGCGGGTTCGAACAGGGCAAAGGTCTCGGGGCGGTTCTTGACCAGATAGGTCAGGTTCGGCAGCGAACCGGCGACCGCGTCCAGACGACCGGCGGCCAGATCGGCATAGGCCTCGTCGGTGGTGCCGTATTCCTTGATGGTCACGCCGCCAAGGCTGGCGCCATAGGCTTCAAGCTGCTTGAACTGCGCGGTGCCTTGCTGGACGCCAACGGTCTTGCCCTTGATGTCCTCGGGCTTTTTCAGGTCGCTCGAGGCGGATTTGACCAGCGCGACGGTGGCATCGGCGATCGGCAGGGTGAAGGTGTAACGCTCCAGCCGTTCCGGGGTGATGGTCACCGGAGCGATGACGATGTCGAATTTCTTGACCTCAAGGCCCGGCAGTTCGGCGGTCCAGGGAATGTCCTGATACAGCGGCTCGACGCCGATTTCCTTCGACACTTCGTCGAACAGGTCCTTGGTCAGCCCTTCATAGGTGCCGTTGGTCAGCATGTCGAAGGGAGCATAGTGCATGTCGGTCGCGGTGACGATCTTGCCCGCGGCCTTGACATCGGCCAGCTGGTCGGCCGAGGCGGCCGTGCCCGCGCCAAGCGCGATCAGGCTGACAAATGCGGCCTTCAGGCTCATGTGGAAACTCATGTCTTTCTCCTAGTTGGACAGGTGACGGGGCGACGTCGTTTCGTTGCGTCGTCGCCCCCTTGAATCAGAGAATGCCCGGCAAGTTCAACCCATGCTCTTTGGCGCATTCGATGGCAATGTCATAGCCTGCATCCGCATGACGCATCACGCCGGTTGCCGGGTCATTCCACAGCACGCGCGCGATGCGGCGGTCGGCATCCTCGCTGCCGTCGCAGCAGATGACCATCCCCGAATGCTGGCTGAAGCCCATGCCGACGCCGCCACCGTGATGCAGCGACACCCAGGTCGCGCCGGATGCGGTGTTCAGCAGCGCGTTCAGCAGCGGCCAGTCGGACACGGCATCCGAGCCGTCCTGCATCGCCTCGGTTTCCCGGTTGGGCGAGGCGACCGAGCCCGAGTCCAGATGGTCGCGGCCAATGACGATCGGGGCCTTCAGCTCGCCATTGCGGACCATTTCGTTGAAGGCAAGGCCCAGCTTGTGACGAATGCCAAGCCCGACCCAGCAGATCCGCGCGGGCAGGCCCTGGAACGCGATGCGTTCCTGCGCCATGTCCAGCCAGTTGTGCAGATGCGCGTCGTCGACCAGTTCCTTGACCTTGGCGTCGGTCTTGCGGATGTCCTCGGGGTCGCCCGAAAGCGCCGCCCAGCGGAAGGGACCAATGCCGCGGCAGAACAGCGGGCGGATATAGGCGGGGACAAAACCCGGGAAGGCAAAGGCGCGGGTGAAGCCTTCTTCCAGCGCCATCTGGCGGATGTTGTTGCCGTAATCGACGGTCGGGATGCCGGCATCGGCAAAGGCCACCATCGCCTCGACCTGCACGCGCATCGAGGCACGGGCGGCTTTTTCGACCGCTTTCGGATCGGATTCCTGTTTGGCGCGCCATTCGGCGACGGTCCAGCCGATCGGCAGGTAGCCATGCACCGGGTCATGGGCGCTGGTCTGGTCGGTGACCAGATCGGGGCGGACGCCGCGCTTGACCAGTTCCGGGAAGACATCGGCGGCGTTGCCGATCAGCGCCACGGATTTCGCCTCTCCGGCCTTGGTCCAGCGGTCGATCATCGCCAGAGCTTCGTCAAGGTCGTGGGTCTTTTCATCGACATAGCGAGTGCGCAGGCGGAAATCGGCGCGGGTCTCGTCGCATTCGACGGCCAGACAGCAGGCTCCGGCCATCACGGCGGCCAGCGGTTGCGCGCCGCCCATGCCGCCAAGGCCACCGGTCAGCACCCATTTGCCCTTGAGATTGCCGTCGTAATGCTGGCGACCGGCCTCGACAAAGGTTTCATAGGTGCCCTGAACGATGCCCTGCGTGCCGATATAGATCCACGAACCGGCGGTCATCTGGCCGTACATGGCCAGTCCGCGCTTGTCCAATTCGTTGAAATGGTCCCAGTTCGCCCAATGCGGCACCAGGTTCGAGTTGGCGATCAGCACGCGCGGCGCGTCCTTGTGGGTCTTGAAGACGCCGACCGGCTTGCCCGATTGCACCAGCAGGGTCTCGTCCTCTTCCAGAGCGCGCAGGCTATCGACGATCAGGTCGAAATCCTTCCACGTCCGGGCGGCGCGGCCGATGCCGCCATAGACGACCAGCTCATGCGGGTTCTCGGCCACGTCGGGATGCAGGTTGTTCATCAGCATCCGCAAGGGAGCCTCGGTCAGCCAGCTTTTCGCGGTGATCTCGGTTCCGGTGGCGGGATAGACGTCGCGGGTATTGTGACGGGGGTTGTCCATCTGGGTCATGCCTTCAGTTCGGCGGCAAGCGCCGCGAGTTGGTGCAGGATATGGGAAAGGATCACGCGCAGGCCGGCGGCCTTGGCGTCGTCATAGGCAAAGGGTGGGGTTTCCGTGGCCAGATGGGTGGATTGCGCCAGCTCCATCTGGATCGCGTGGACGCCGGTGCCCGGCTGGCCGTAATGGCGGGTGGTCCAGCCGCCCTTGAAGCGGCCGTTCAGCACATGGGTCTGGCCGGTGGCGGCGCAGATGTCGAACACGGCCTTTTCGATGCGCGGGGCGCAAGCAGCACCGCTATTCGTGCCGATGTTGAAATCCGGAAGCGTGCCTTCGAACAGGAAGGGGATGTGGCTGCGGATCGAGTGGCAATCAAACAGGATCGCCACGCCGTGTTTGGCCCGGACCCGCTCGATCTCGGCCGCCAGTGCGGCGTGATAGGGCGCGTGGAAGCGGGCCTTGCGGTCGGCGATGTCCTCGGCCGTGGGCTCAGAGATCCAGATCGGCTCGCCGTCGAAATCGGTGACGGGAACAAGGCCGGTGGTGTTCTGGCCGGGATACAGGCTTGCATCATCGGCGCCGCGGTTGGCGTCGATGACATAGCGGTGGAAGGTCGCCCGCACCGTGGTCGCACCGGGCAGCAGCCCGTCGTAAAGCCGTTCGATATGCCAGTCGGTATCGGCCAGAACCTGCCCGCTCGGGTTCAGTTGCGCGCGGATTTCCTCGGGCAGCCATGTCCCGGTATGGGGCAGGCCAAGGATGACCGGGCTGTCGCCTTGGGTGACTTCGACCGGGGTCACGCCGTCACCTCGGCCAGCAGTTCGGGGGCGACGGCGGCGACCAGCGCGCCTTCGCGGACCAGACGCGCGGCTTCCGCCAGATCGGGGGCCATGTAACGGTCCTGATCCAGCGCCGGGACGGTCGCACGCAGGGTGGCGATCACCGATTGCAGCGGGGCCGAGGTGGTCAGCGGCGCGCGGAATTCGACGCCAGCGGCGGCGCACATCGCCTCGATCCCGATGATATGGGCCAGGTTCGCGTTCATCCGCTTCAGCCTGCGCGCGCCATGGGCGGCCATGGACACGTGGTCCTCTTGGTTGGCGCTGGTCGGCGTCGAGTCGGTCGAGCAGGGATTGGCCAGATGCTTGTTCTCGCTCATCAGCGCGGCGCTGGTGACTTCGGCGATCATCAGGCCCGAGTTCAGGCCCGGATCGGGGGTCAGGAAGGGCGGCAGGTCATGGGACAGGGCCGGGTCCACCATCAGCGCGATGCGGCGCTGGGAAATCGCCCCGATTTCCGCGATCGCCAGCGCGATCTGGTCGGCGGCAAA
>NZ_JACVAW010000049.1:0-6013 GCF_014851995.1 Paracoccus sp. PAR01 | reverse complement strand
TTCTTCACCTGGCTGACGGCCCAGGCCGCGCGCATCTCGCGCAAGTCAGACCTCGGGGTGGCCATGGCCTATATGCTGAGGCGTCAGGAAGGCTTCCGGTTATTCCTCGAGAACGGCCATGTCGACATCGACTCCAACCTGGTCGAAAATGCGATCCGGAGTCCGGCCATGAACCGCCGCAATGCGTTATTCGCCGGACATGACGAGGGCGGTGCGAATTGGGCCCGATACGCCAGCCTGATCGGCAGTTGCAAAATGAACGGTATCGACCCCTGCGCTTATCTCACCGACCTCTTCACCAAGCTGGCCAATGGCCATCTGAAAAAAGACATCGATGACCTGATGCCATGGGCTTACACCCAGCGAAACGCAGCCTCACAATGAGCTCGTTCGGGACTCCCTGACGAGCTCATAAATACTTGCGCAACTTGGGCAACCACCCTGAGCAAGTCAAAAGGCAATGGGACGCAGACGTCGCATACGAAGAACCAGTTTCACCATGACCGCGAATGGATCATATCCACCCGAGATCTCAAGAGAAATTCCATCCAGAACAACGCGGTTTTCTGTTCTTCGAACCGAAGCAATAGCCACTGTCGCGCCCGCGGCGCTGGAAATGACTGCGGCGCAATTGCATTCGCGAGCTTGTTACGATGTAACCTATCTTCAGGAACCGAGGGCGCGAGATTGACCGGCAACACGGTCTGCCCTAACCCTGCCTGCATGAATGTAAATCCCATTGCCCTGATCGCCGCAATCGCCAACGCCTCCGATGATCAGGAGCGCGCCCATCTGTTGCGACAGTCCGGAAAATCCCTGCTGCTTGCGCCAGCGGCCATCGCGGAAATCGCCGTCGCCGCGATCGATCCCGAGGACGGGTCTTCGACACAAGCAGCCCTGTTGCTTCTCGCGGGCGCGCTCGACGAAGCCCGTATGGCCGCAGAAAACGGCACCCCGGAAGGCAGCGCGCTTCTGGACACCCTCGCTGCGATCCTGGGCGAGCAGGACGCTGCCTGCCCATTTGCGCCTGTGACCCGCCTGCGCCTCGCGCAAGCCTATGCTCGTGCCGGTCTAGCGCCGCCCGCCTTCGCCATGCTGACCCCGGAGAACATGACAGGGGATTTACCCGACGGGCAGGCACTGCCTGATCTCGGCGAACTGCTTGACCCGCTGTTGCGTGAGATCGGTGACGAACCGCTTCAGGTCCATGCCGCCCTCGCCGAGCTCCTCGCAGGGCTGCCCCTTGAGCCCGCCGCAATGCTGGTTTCGATGACACTTGAGCGGCCTGGGGCAGTGGAAGCCCGGGTCGGCCTTTATTGGCTCCTGAGCCCTCAGCTCGAGATCCGTCTTGCCGCAGCAACGGCGCTGCTCTCTCGCGCCGAGACAGGGAGCCTTTCACCTGATCTGGCTGTTCTCTTGCCCGCAATCCGCAAATGGATGCCTGATGACCCGGCGCGCGTGGCCCTCGACGCAGTAATCCGGCGGCAGATGCGCAAGGGCGGGCTGAACCGCAATACCCCTGCTGCGACCATCCACCGGGCCGCCGCCAGTCTGCCCGACGGGGCCGGCGCGCAAAGTCTGATCGCGGCATTTCAAAATGGTAGCCACCGTGGCATCGCTATGGCCATGCTCAAACAGGGCCATGGTGTGAAAGATGCCTTCATCCTTCCCTGCGCCAGCGCCACCGAGCAAAAACGCATGTTGGCCAGAATTCTGGAGGAGATCGAGGCCTTCGATGTTTCCCCGGGCGCATTGACCGAAGCCCTGGCGTGCGGTCTCGGCGAGGGCCAGCTTCTTGGGCTCCTTCCAGCCGCCGGTTTGGTCGATTGGGCGGAGCTCATCGGTTCGGAGGGCCTTTCCCCGGTCACCGGCGAGGCCAGCGACATTCTCGAGGCAATCGGCGGCCTCGGGGCCCTTGGGGAGCTTTCAGCCAGCCAACGCGCCGCGCTAATCAAAACCAGCGCAGATTGGACGGAACGCTTCGCGCAGGGCGACGCCTGGTTCGAAGACACCACGGATTTGCGTGCCGCCATATCCCGCGCCCGGACCGAAAAGGGACAGGAAGCGGCGGTCTGGAAGCATCTTGAGACCCGCCGCGACTGGTGGGCGCGGCTTTTCGCTGTTTCGGCGGCCACGCTGAAGGCGGCGGAAGAGCAGCAATATTGGTTGTCCTTCGCCGCAGTGGCACAAGAACTCCTTGGCGGCGCGGCCCTGAAACGTATTCCCGTCATGGCAGAGATCGTGGATATGACCTTGGACGCCTTTGACGCGCGCGAGGGACACGCTCCCCACGTGCCGGAAGCTGGGACCATCGGCCCACTCCTTGCCCATGCCGGATTGAATGAAACCTATGTGCAGGGTTATCTCGCGGCGCTTGCCATATCGCCACGCGAACCCTCACCAGAGGTCTGGCTGGGTGCTCTGCTCGGCGGGGTCGAGTTTCCGGGACACGGGGCAATCGATCAGCTGCTTGCGTTTGTGACGATTGAAGCCGAGCGCGCCAATGACGAGGCAGGGGATCCAAAGCTCGTGAGCGGATGGATTGCCGCCTTCGGTGCTGCGAATCTTCAGGATTGGGCAGCCGGATTCGAAAACTTTGTGGCGGCTTGCCCGCGCGCTTGGCCCACGAAATCTCTGGCGGCCGATGACAAACGAGTGTTGCGTGAGATCGGGGCGGTTGCCAAGGGCAACGATGGCTCGGCACTACGGGCCGTGCTGCCGTCTTGGATCGCCCGCCGCTATGAAATGCGGCAATAGCATCGGACAATGTTTTCACGACTTTGCTGTTGTGCCGAGAGAGAATGGCCATGCAGCAGCCCAGTCTCTCGCCATAAAACATCGACCAAAACGGCAAAGTCGGCCCTTTGCGGCCACTCGCCTCGCCTACGATGCTGCGGCGCAGCTTTCTTTAAACCGGCCATTGGCGACTGTCGTCGCAATATACGCGGGTATATTCGCGCCATGCGAACGGAGCTGCCTTTGCGACCGCAGTATGGCGACGGCATCAATTTTTTCCTTGGAAACCAAGTTGGTTCTGTCGCGACTTTTGCAGGGCGTTGTGTGCCGTTATCAACGCCTCTGGAAAACTGAGAGGCGGCGGGTCGTGTCGATATCGTTCAAGTGGGCGCAGTATCCGAAGAGTGTCATCCTCTTCGCGGTGCTTTTCTATCTGCGTTACCCCGTCTCCTATCGGGACCTTGAAGAGATCATGGCCGATCCCGACCTTCCGACAAATCTCGGCAACTGATGTGCCTTCCTCGCCCTGCTTCAGAATGAACGCCTTCTGCGCTTCCGTGAACTTCGATGCCTTCATCGTTTTCAGCTCCTGTCCCAGCCGGGGAAGGTTAGCTGAAAACTCCAGCTTCAAACGGTCCAGTTTCGAGGGAGCAGAGCAGATGAGCCACGTCGAGTCATCTCGAAGGGCCGGGGATCGCGTTCGCTATCATCGTCTCTGATCTTCTGTTGAATCAACTCCTTGGCACTCGGGCTGCCGCCTGAAAATGCAATCCGCCCAAGCGGACAGTTGTCGCCCACAGGCGTTCTTCAGTTGAGGGAGTGTCGGGAGTCAGATCAATCAGCCCTGCACGGCAAAATTCACCATGATCATGCTCAGTGAAATAACTGCAATGATCAGCGATGCCATGGCGAGTCGGTCGGACATAGTGCACACTTCTGAGTCCGTGGACTTGGAATGATAGTGACAGGCCGCGCGACAGGAGGTCAAGCTCTGGACCGAATGCCGAATGTGTGAGTAACATGATGGCCACTGCTTAGATCAGGCTGGATACTGGAAGATGCTGTGGCAAGGGACGGCGGCCTTTGCGGGGCCGCCGCTTCAGGTTCCTGCGACAGATTCACCATGGGTCGGCGGGGTGTGGCGGCCCTTTAGCGTATAGCTGTAGCCCATGCCTTGGCACCGATATCCGTGCACGAAGCAATCCACCATCTGGCGTTGCAACGTAATTGGCCGGAGCCTGGGGGCGACCTATGGCGGTGAAGATGTCTCTGGACTTCGCCAAGATCGGGCAGTCGTGAGGGCTGGAAAATGGTAAGGTTCCAGAGCCGTCAGGATTTTCCATTGTAGATCGCTTAGGCCGCGCCCCATATTTCACCCTATCGGTTAATAATCCGCCAACCTCGTAAGTTATTAATCGATAGGTGGTTGGTTAATAGAAGAGCATGCCTGCATCGCCATCGCCATCGCCATCGCCATCGCCTTGTTTGCGAGGGGGTGGATTCTCGGCAAGCGCGGCTGCACGTTCCAGTGCTTCGTCTGCCCATTGGTTCAAGCTCTTGCCCGCCAGTTCGGCAGCCCTAGCAATATTGCAGTGGGTTTCTGGGCGGAGCCTGAACATGACCTTGCCGGAATAGGGCTTTAGCGGTTCCTTGCCGATCTTGGCGCAGGTTTCGAGATAATCGTCCACGGCCTCATGGAAGGCCGCGCGGAGATCCTCGACCGTATCTGCGTGGAAGCCAATGCGGTCACCGATACCAGCGATGTGGCCGACGAAGATGGCATCCTCGTCGTCGTAATCGATGCGAGCTCTGTAGCCCTTGAAGGTCATGCTGTTCATGGCGTGATTCCAATGCGTTCTAGAAAGTCGCGGGCGTCTCGAACCTGATAGCGTTTTGCCTCCATGGCAGGATGGGGGCGATGGAATGAGGCGATTAGGCCGTTACATGCAAACTTCACCCTAGACCCATTGCCTTCGATCACCGCTGCGCCAGCCGCGGCCAGCAAGTTTTCGATAGCCACCAATTCGATGGTGCCCGAGGTCGGTTCCGTAAAGACGGCGGCGAGTGTCATTCGGTGAGTGCTGGTCATTGCGCCAAGATGGTGAGTGCTAGCAAAAAATGCAAGCGGTATGCCTGCGCTGTATTTAGGGGTTAGCCGGGCTCACCGTGGTGGCTAGGTGCCGCGCCACGACAACAGGCGGGACAGGTCGCACCTTCACGCATCTGCGGAAGGGTCGCGGCATAGTACCGAGTGCCACCCGCCCTAAATCTGGTTCTGTCGCGACTTTTGCAGGGCGTTGTGTGCCGTTATCAACGCTTCTGGAAAACTGAGAGGCGGCGGGTCGTGTCGATATCGTTCAAGTGGGCGCAGTATCCGAAGAGTGTCATCCTCTTCGCGGTGTTTTTCTATCTGCGTTACCCCGTCTCCTATCGGGACCTTGAAGAGATCATGGCCGAACGTGGCGTCGAGGTTGATCATTCGACGCTGAATCGATGGATCGTTCGGTACGCGCCGCTCCTTGCCAATCAAGCTCAGGCCCGCAAGCAAACGACGGCCAAGTCATGGCGGGCCGACGAGACCTATATCAAGGTGAAGGGCCAATGGACCTATCTTTACCGCGCTGTTGATCGAGATGGGCAGACGCTGGACTTCATGCTGTCCGAGCGGCGAAATTTGCCCGCCGCACGGCGGTTCTTCAAGAAGGTCATCAACAGCAACGGCGTGCCGGAACGGGTCGTCATCGACAAGAGCGGCGCCAACCTCGCGGGACTTCAGGCGATCAACGTGATCCTGAAATTCACAGGCCAGGGCACACAAATCAATATCCGCCAGGTGAAATATCTGAACAATATCCTTGAGCAGGATCATCGCTTCATCAAGCGGATCACCAAGCCGATGATGGGCTTCAAGGCGTTCCATTCCGCCGAGAGAGTGTCCGATCTTCTGTGTATGATTGATCCGGTCCATGCTTCACCGAAAGGAAGCATGCATGACGATCTCCAAGTAACTTCTGGATGAACTGCTGAAGGGTGTTGAGCGCCCTGAGGATCTGCTCGGCGATGCCGGGCTGATGAAGGAGCTGAAGATCCTGCTCATGGAGCGGATGCTGGGCGCGGAGCTGACCGCGCATCTGGGCTATGAGGAAGGCGAGGAAGCACCTCCGGGCCAAGCGAACCGGCGCAACGGCTCGTCGACCAAGGTCTTGAAGGGCCAGGACGGCGAACTGCCGGTGGCTGTGCCCCGTGACCGCGACAGCAGCTTTGAGCCGGAGCTGGT
>NZ_JACVAW010000048.1:0-7711 GCF_014851995.1 Paracoccus sp. PAR01 | reverse complement strand
GGATCGCCAACTCGTATTCCGGGAAATCACCCGAGGCGATCGCCTCCCACAGGTCGCGGCGGTGATAGTCATTATCCGCGCCCTGAATCTTGGCGCTCTCGTCCCAGACCAGCGACTGGATGCCCAGCTTCGGTCGCCAATGGAATTTGACGAAGCTTTCAGCTCCTTCGGCAGTGACCAGCTTGAAGGTGTGGACGCCAAAGCCCTGCATCATCCGATAGCTGCGCGGGATGCCGCGATCGGACATGGCCCAGATGACGGTATGCAGCGTCTCGGGCATCAGCGAGACGAAATCCCAGAACGTGTCATGGGCCGAGGCCGCCTGCGGAAAGCCGCGATCAGCCTCCATCTTGACCGAGTGCACGAGGTCCGGGAATTTCAGGGCGTCCTGAATGAAGAAGACCGGGATATTGTTGCCGACCAGATCCCAATTGCCTTGGTCGGTATAGAATTTGGTCGCAAAGCCACGTACGTCGCGTGGCGTGTCGACCGAGCCTGCGCCGCCCGCCACGGTCGAAAAGCGCACGATCACCTCGGTCCGCTTGCCTTTCTCGGCAAACAGACTGGCGCAGGTGAGGTCGGAGATCGGATCAGTACATTCGAAATAGCCATGCGCGACCGAGCCGCGGGCATGGACGATGCGCTCGGGGATGCGCTCATGGTCGAAATGGAAGATCTTCTCGCGCAGGATGAAATCTTCCAGCAGCGTCGGACCGCGCGCGCCAATCCGCAGGCTGTTCTGATTGTCGGAAATCGGCATACCGTGATTGGTGGTCAGGATCGGGGTTTTACCGGTGCCGATCTGCTGGGTCTCGCCGCCTGTGCCAGTGGTTTGATCATAGGATTTTGCCATCTTCCTTGCCTTCCGATGTGGGTGGGTAAGGGGCGCGCCATGGCTGACGTGCCCATCCGTTCTGGCCTGCCCGCTTAGAATTTCAGGTGGAAATGGTCACCAATATCGGGCTCGTCCCCGGTCAGGTTCGCCTTGGCGATCTGATAGAGGAAGCCGATCCCGCCCGTCGTGGACCAGATATCGGCTTCTGACAGATTGAATCTGAGGAGGCGCAGGTCGGGATCCTCCTTACCTCCCTCGAACCAGGCCGCGGCGACTTTGTTCCAGATTTCGTCAAGCTTCGCGCGATCGGGCGAGAGTTCAAGCTGTCCTTCGATCTGGGCCCAAAGCTTGCCCGCCGCATCGCCGATGACATGGATCGCGGGCCTGGAGCCATCTTCGAGTTCGCTGACCAGATCCGTGCCTTCCGCAGTGATGAACCACAGGGCTTGCTCGCCGGGATCGGCATAATGTGACATCGGGACCAGCTTCATCCGCTCGCGCGTTCCAAGCATTCCGGCATTGATACCGTCCAGACGCTTCCAGAAAGTCTGCTGCTCATTCGCCATCGCACTTTCCTTCCCATCGCTGTCAGAAAGGGGCGACCCTGCCGAAGAAACCGTAAGGCGGGTGCGCCCGGGGTCGGGCCACAACCCCCTCAGGGGAGCGGGGTTCCATGGTGCCGAATCTTCGCGATGCCGGAACAATCCCCTCGTTCAGCTGTTTACACCGGGGCTTTACGGCTGATTTTCAGCTGTGAGGAGGTTGCGACCATGACCGGAAACCTTCGAATTCCTGCAATCCGCGCAGATGGGCTGCAATTGGAGGAACACCGCGACTTTCAGGAACGCTACTGGCGTGTCCAGCGTCTGGCGTGGCTTGGCTATGGCCTCGCCATGATCTTTGCGCTTCTTGGACTGACTGGCAGCGGCGGTGCTTTACATATGCAGGAGATCCGCTTTCCCGGGGCCGTGGCCGAAATACCCCGTGTCGCGCGCTGGGAGGCATGGGACGAGATCCGGATGACATTCACCGGCCCGGGGGACGAACACAGGCTTCGCATCGGAACCGATTTTTTCGACCTCTTCGAGATCGGCCGCATTCAGCCGGACCCTGTGGAAAGCAGCCTCGGCTCCCACTCGCATGTGATGAGCTTTACCGCAGAAGGGACCACCCCGCATGAAGTCCGTATCTCGACCCGACCGATGCATTTCGGCTGGACGCGCTTCGAGCTTGGCCTTGATGGTGAAAATCGAAGCGTCCGCATCCTTGTTCTACCATAGGTGAGAAATGGATTCCGTCGTCAGGGGCATCACCATCTATGCGATCCTGCTGCTCATCACGCGGCTTTCGGGACGCCGGACGCTTGCCCAGTCCACACCCTTCGATTTCGTTCTGCTGCTGATCATCGCCGAGACCACTCAGCAGGCATTGCTGGGCGACGATTTTTCGCTGATCAATGCGCTGATCCTGATCCTCACCCTATTCTCGGTCGATATCCTGCTGTCTTACGTCAAGCGTAACTCGCGCCGGGTGGCGCTCTGGCTCGACGGGGCGCCAACCGTATTAATCAGCGGCGGCAATATCGACGAACGCGCTATGCGTCGGGCCAGAATCGGCATCGGCGACGTGTTGGAGGCGGCGCGTCAGCAGCAGGGTCTGAAGCGCCTCGATGACATCGAGGCCGCATTGCTGGAGATCAGCGGCGGCATCAGCATTATCCCCAAGCGCGGGGATTAAGGTTGGAACAATGCGGCGGCGGATGGGTTCATCCCCTATACACCAAAGCTCACCACCGGTCGTGAACCTTGGCTTTCAGGAGGTGGGCCTCGCCATGAGGTCACGCGCATGAAGGACTATCCCAAACCACCCTTTCCCGAACAAAGCCAGAAGCTTCCCGGCAGCTTCAAGAAGATGAGTCCGCGCCCGGATCATGGCGAGACCTCTTGGCGCGGCGCGGGTCGGCTTGACGGTATGGTCGCGCTGATCACCGGTGGCGACAGCGGCATCGGGCGCGCAGTCGCCATTGCCTATGCCCGCGAAGGCGCGGATTTGGCCATCGCCTATCTGAACGAAACAGATGACGCCAAAGACACGGCGCAGATCGTCCAAGAGGCCGGACGCGACTGTCTGCTGCTACCCGGCGATCTGGGCGATCCGGCACATTGCCGCGATGTCGTGGCCCGGACGGTAGAGCAGTTTGGCCGCATCGATATTCTCGTGAACAATGCCGCCCATCAGATGAAATTCGACGAGATTAGCGAGATTTCCGACGAGGAATGGCGGCGTACCTTCGCTGTCAACATCGATGCGATGTTCCATCTGGCAAAGGCCGCGATTCCGCATATGGCCCCCGGCGCCTCAATCATCAACACCGCCTCGATCAATGCCGACAAGCCGAACCCGACACTTCTGGCCTATGCCACGACCAAGGGGGCGATCCAGAACTTCACCGCAGGACTGGCACAAATGTTGGCCAAGAAGGGAATTCGGGTGAATGCCGTCGCCCCCGGCCCGGTGTGGACGCCTCTGATTCCGGCAAGCTTTCCACCCGAGGAGGTGGCGAAGTTCGGTGAGAACTATCCAATGAAGCGCCCTGCCCAACCGGTCGAACTGGCATCGAGCTATGTGATGCTGGCCGAGCCGATGTCCAGCTTTGTCTCGGGCGCGACGATTGCCGTGACCGGCGGCATGCCGATGATCTGAGAAAGGATTTCCTGATGCCACACCCACTTCTGCGCCTCGGCTTCGGCATTGCCGCAGGCTTCCTGTTGAAATCCGCTTTGGACGCACGGCGCGACCGATCCGCGCCGCGTCTGGAAAGCATCCGCGATGCCGGACCCAAGGCAATGGCCGCGCCACCCCGCAACTGGGACGTTGTGGACGAACAGGCCGATCAATCATTTCCCGCTAGCGATCCCCCGGGCAATTACTGAGACATGACGGCGGTACTGGTCTACGTTTCCGACAGTGAGCCCGGCATCACGCGGCGCAAGGCGGGTAAGGGCTTCAGCTATCGCGGGCCCTCGGGCGAGGCCTTGAGCCGCGACGAGCTTGCCAGGATCAGGGCGCTGGCCGTCCCTCCGGCCTATCGGGACGTCTGGATCTGCCCGCGTCACGATGGCCATCTGCAGGCGACGGGCCGTGACGACCGGGGGCGCAAGCAATATCGCTACCACCCGCAATGGCAGGCGACACGGGCAGGGACGAAATATGCCCAGCTTGTCGCCTTTGGCTCTGCATTGCCGGGTGTGCGCATACGGATGCGCCGTGACCTGCAAGGCGATGCGGGTGATCGGGACTTTAGCCTTGCGGCGCTGGTCCTGCTACTGGATCGCACCTGCCTGCGCATCGGCAACCCCGCCTACGCCGCGACAAATCGCAGCTTCGGGGCCTCGACCCTGCTCACTCGCCATCTGAGCCTTAACGCCGACGGTCTTATCCAACTGAAGTTCCGCGCCAAGGGCGGCAAACTTTGCCACCATGTCCTGCGTGACAAGCGCCTCAATCGCATCCTTCAGCAGATCGGCGATCTGCCGGGGCGCAAACTCTTCACCTATCTGGACGCGGCGGGAGAGGTCCACAGCCTGTCCTCGCAGGATGTCAATGCCTACCTCTGCGAGCTTGCAGGCGCGGGTATGACTGCAAAGACCTTTCGGACTTGGGGCGGCACGTTGGCAGCATTTGAATTGGCGACAAGTCTTGCGCCGGACGCCCGGCTAAGCGTTCGGATGATGGCCGAGGCCGCCGCCGAGCGGCTCTTCAACACGCCGGCCATCTGCCGCACCTCATATATCCATCCCGCGGTAATGGATCTGGCACAGCTTCCCGGCGTGGAACGGGCCGCGTTGCTCTCGGCCTTGCCCCGCCCGGAACTCCCCGAGTTGCGCGCGTCCGAGCGGGGTCTGCTGGGGTTTCTTGGCGCGGCTTCGCCCGTTCAGCCGTGACGCGCCCAATCAGCAATCTTCAAGTTCCAGCCGATCTGGCGCGAACGATTGGTCCGGAGATAGGCCCAGTTCAAAAGTGCTGCGGGCACGCCCAAACCCAGACCCAAGACCCCCGCCCAGATAAAAGTCTCGGATGACACAAACCCTATGGCCAGCAAAGCAATCACCGCGGCTCCGGCAAGGCAGGCGACCCAAAGATGGTTTAGCACCAAACGGACATAGTGAATGATCATCTTCCTTCCTGCTGCTCCCTGCGCAAAGAAACGCCCCGCAATCGCGCATGTTCCAGTCTGTGCTGATCGCGAAAGCGTGTGCAGTCCATCGCGAACATTGCCGCAGGCAGCGAGTTGAACACCCACAAGGCATGTGCACCGCGCCCGTTCGCGGCGCGAGCAGCGCGACCTCCAAGAGGTCGCGACAGAGAGGAGAATACTATGAAAGGCATCGTTGCCTGGCTGCTCGGCGTCCCCGTTATCGTTATCATCCTGCTTTATCTGACCGGGGTCTTCTGAGGATTGATCATCCGGTCGGTCGGCAATCGATCGAAGGAAGCGCCAATGTCCTATAATAACGAACCCGGTCGCGCCGCCCGTAACCATCCCGCCGCGATCATCGCCATTGTTTTGGCCCTGACAGTCGCGGGATTGGCATTGCTGTGGTGGATGGCGGCCGATCCGGTCGCGCAAAACGACATCAACCGTATCGGGTCACCCGAGGCCCCCGAGGGGGGAGCGTTACCTGCACCCGCAGATCCACCACCCCCGCTCGGCACGCCAGCAGCCGGTAGCCCACCTGCCAACTGAGCCCTATTATAGATGCGGTGGAGGATGACGCGGATCGGGGATGGCAGGCGGCGCCCCTTTTACCTCGTCATCAACGCGCTTGATCCGCCCGTAAGTATGGATGAGACGACCCCAAAAGGTATCGAGCCGTCGCCCGATGCTATCGCCACGCACCAACCGGACATTACCGTGCAGCCGCTTCAGCTCCAATCGGCGCGAATGGTACTCGGCCAATCCCGGCCGATGCGCGACGCTGATCAGCGCGGCATCGGGTAATTCCTCTATCAGCGCCCCCATCACCCGCGTCTGACTGTCATCATCCAAGGCCGAGGTCGCCTCGTCCATAACCACCAGATCGGGCCGTTCGATCAGGACCCGGGCAAAAGCGATGCGCTGCCGTTCGCCGCCCGACAGGATGTGGCTCCATCGGTCTTCGTCATCCAGACGCGGCACGAACCCGGCCATCCCGACGCGCTCCAGCACCCGTGCGGCCTCGGCATCAGTCAGGGTTTCGGGGGCATGGGGATAGCTGAGACATGCGCGCATGCTGCCCAGCGGCAGATAGGGCGTCTGCGGCAGGAACATTGTCCGCCATGCGCCGGGCAGGACGATCTCGCCGCTGCCCCAAGGCCATAGGCCCGCAATCGCCCGGACCAGCGTGCTTTTTCCGCTGCCGGATTCGCCGCCGACCAACACGCGCTCGCCGCGCGCGATCACCCCATCAGCCTCGTCGATCACGACGATCCCATTGTCACGGCGCACGATCAGCGCGTTCAGGCGCAATTCGTCGCCCTCGTCCTGCCGCAGTCGGATCAGCGAGCCGTCGGCGCCATGGATAGCCCGCTCGTGCTCGTCCATGCCGCCGATTAGGACAGACAGCCGGTTCGCCGCTGCCCTCCATCCGGCCAGCACGATGAAATTGTCCATCACCCAACTGAAAGCCAGTTGCACCTGCACGAAAGCCGCCGAGACCTGCATCAACTCGCCTAGGCTCATGCCCCCCTGCATGTATTTTGGCGCGCCAATCAGCAGCGCGATCACCGGCAACATGACGGCGCTCATGTTGGTCAGAATGGTGATGCGTCCGTGATTGGCGCCGACGGCCCAGATGGCAGCGGCGACGCGGTCGAGGGAGTGCTTGAGGCGGCGCTTTTCCTCATCCTCGCCCTGGATCAGGGCGATGGATTCTGCGCTTTCCCGGACGCGGGTCAATTCAAAGCGCAGATCGGCCTCGGCGGCGTTATGGGTTTCGACGGCGGCGATCAGGGGGCGACCGATGAGCCATGTCAGACCGGTCATAACCAGAGCGTAAAGGATCGCCGCAAGGACAAAACCATATGGGACGATGATCGTCCCTGCGGCAGAGGGAAACTGGACCTCACGCCCGACCAGCGCCAATACGCCGATGAAGGTCATCGTCGCCAGGACCGCATTGAAAAGCCCGACCGACAGGTCGACAACCGGGGTCAGCGCCTGTTTCAGGTCATCCGACAGGCGCGCCTCGGGGACATTCACTCCGGTCGAGGAAACCTCGAGCTTGTAATAGGTGCGGTCGCCCAGCCAGCGGTCGATCAGACTAGCCGTCAGCCAGCGCCGCCATTCGGCTTGAAGCCCCATGCGCAACCGGACAAGGCAGAAATTGATCAACGCACTGAGCACAAGCAGAAGAAGAAAGATCATGACCATCCGCGGAATCGCTTCGATGGCGCGATTTTCCAGCGTGTCGAAGAAGCCCTTGCTCCAGCGATTGATCGAAAACAGGATGCCGACATTTGCGATGACGACCACGACGACGCCCGAGGTTAGCGCCCAGGCGATGCGGCGCGCGGCTCCAGTCCAGAAGGGCAATGCGATTTCGCGAAAGCCAGGTCCAGAAATAGCCTCAGGCGGCTCGGACGGTGTATCTGCGGGAATGTCGCACTGCGGTTCGGTCATGTGGCTAGCGGGTGTTCGCAAAACGCCCTGGTTGTCGACGGGCAGAACGAGATGATACTGGGCTCTGATCAGAGTTCAACGCGGACAGGGGAGTGTCCGATCTTTTGTGTATGACTGATCGGGTCCATGCTTCACCGAAAGGAAGCATGTATGACGATCTCGAAGGAAGTTCTCGACGAATTGCTGAAGGGCGTGGAACGGCCCGAAGACCTGCT
>NZ_JACVAW010000047.1:0-8631 GCF_014851995.1 Paracoccus sp. PAR01 | reverse complement strand
ACCGGAGCCGCCAACCGAGAGAACCTCCAATGTAGTCTCCATGGAGAAGCTCCATCATCCAACCTCGATGGAAGCCAATGATCCCATCAAGAACCGCGCTGGAAGGTGGGATGGGGGCAGCGCTTACGGAACTTCTGCAGAGCGCCCGGTTCAGCACAACGGCAGCTGATGCCAGATTTGCCTTTGCGCAGAATGAGATTGGACGGCCCGGCTTTTACCTCCGGGCCTTTGCTATGCTCGTCAGGTCGGGCTAATGCGTTGCTCGATAGGCGTCCGAGCCGTTCAGCCGGGCCAGCGATTCCCCCGCTGTAAGGCGCTGCCGCCATTCGATCTCTCGTGCCTCATCAGCCAAGGCGCGCTTGACGAGGGTTGGAAGTGCCTCGTCGGTCGGATCAAGCCGCAACAGCCCGTTCGCGTCCCCGAACAGCAGATCGCCGCTGCGGATGATCACGCCGCCGATGATGACCGGCCCGAACAGTTCGGCACCCGGCACGTTCAAAACGCGCGTGGTGACGACGTTCAGCCCGCGGGCATAGACCGGCAGGCCGATCTCGCGCAGTTCCTCGATATCGGTGACGATCCCGTCGACAACGATGCCTGCGGCACCGGCAGCATGGGCGGCGCGGGCGACCATCTCGCCCACGCAGGCGACATGGTGATCTCCAGCCCGGTCGATCACCAGCACATCGCCCGCCTGCAATTCGTCCAGCACGACATGCACCGGAATGGCATCGGGCAGCGGTTGGCGCACCGTGACGGCGCGGCCCAGCAGCTTGCCACCCGTCAGAGGCCGAATGTCGGGAGAGAGGATGCCCGTCGTCAGGTAATGGCCCAACGAGGCTGGCTGAATGCCGCGCATCGCGGCAAGCAGTTCCGCGTCCAGCGCCACCGGGTCGGGCCGGGGATGGCGGATCATGCCCGCGCCCCCTTGGCCAGCGCCGTGGCATTGCGGCAGCCCGCGTTCAGGAAGGCCATGTCATTTCCGACCAGAAGCATGTCCGCGCCCTCGTCCAGCAATTCGGAGACCTGCGCCGCCTCATAGGGGAAGCAGGGCAGCATGATCTTGATGCCGCGAGCGTGGCATTTGGCGATCAGCTCGCGCATGGCCTCGCGCACCTGAGGATGGCGCATGGCGTAATCGACCGGGATTCCGCAGGAGAGCGAGTAATCGGCCGGGCCGAAATGCACGGCGTCGATGCCGGGAACGTCAAGGATGGCGTCGATTTCGGCAAAGAATTCCGGGCTTTCGGCCATCGGCAGCAGCAACGTCTCGTGGTTGGCGCGTGCGGCATATTCGGCCCAGTCAAAGCCCGGACCGCCATAGTTCGCCGACCGGACCGAGCTGTCGCCGCCGCGACGACCCAGTGGCGGGAACTTGGTTGCGGCGACGATCTCGCGCATCTGGGCGGCGGTATGGACCTGTGGGATGATGACCCCTTCGGCCCCCAGTTCCAACGCCTTGCGCAAGCCGGTCGGCGTGCTGTCCGGGACGCGCACAAGGGGGGCGACCCCGGCCAGCCTTGCCGCGAGGATCATCCGCTCCATCGGCAGATCAAGGCCAAGCGCGGTGTGCTCGGCATCGATGAAAACGAAATCCAGCCCCCAGTTCCCGGCGATCTCGACTGCTGCGGGCGCGCCGGAATAGACGTTCATCCCGAAGGTCGGGCGATCCAACCTGTCGCGCAGGCTCATAGCACGGCCGCCTTGGTGCAGATGGCGTAATCCTGCGGGCGGCGGTCGCGCCAGGGATGAACCTCGTAGATGCCCGGATCGCGGATGATCGACTTGACGCGGGCCTGCTCCAGCTCGATTTCGACCGAGAAGATTCCGTCATCCATACCGGCATTGATGATCTCGCGCCCGTCCGGGCCGATCACGTGGCTGGAGCCCATGAACTGCATGCCGTCATCGATGTCATTGCGGTTCGCGGACAAGAAGTAGACGAAATTCTCGGCGGCACGGACGCGGCTGAACAGGTCGGGCAGGATGCGTGCGGCCTCGGGCCAGGCGGCGGGCAGGACGATCAGCTCGGCTCCTTCCAGCGCCAGGGTGCGGGCGACCTCGGGGAAGCGAATTTCGTAGCAGATGGCGATGCCAATGCGGCCGATTTCGGTGTCGAAGACCGAGGGGCCGTCGATCGGGGGAATATCGACGAAGCGGTCGCCGATCATGAAGGGCAGGTGCATCTTGTGATGCAACCCGATGATGCCCTGCGGTCCGATCAGGGCGGCGGTGTTCAGCGCCTGATCGCCGCGTCGCTGATAGAAACCCACCACGACATGAATGCCGGTGTCGCGCGCGGCGGTAAGGATCGGCTCCAGATCGCCCCGCTCGATATCGACCGCCGCCGCGACAAGGCTTTCGCGGTCGTCGAACGCGCCCCCGGTCAGGAAGCATTCCGGGAATGCGATCAGGCGGCTGCCCGAGGCGGCGGCCTCGCGCGCTTTTTCCGCGACAAGCGCCGTGGTGGCTGCGGTGTCGCCATGGACGGGCGAGAACTGGGCGAATGAGATCTTCATGGATGTCTTCCGGTAGAGGGTGAAGAGGGGCGTGCGATCCGCCCCCCGCAAGGGTCAGTCCAGCTTGAAGCCCACCGCGTCGAACACGGTCTGGGTCAACTCGGGGTCGAAGGTCGCGGCATATTTCGCGATGACCGGACGCACCGCGTCTTTCATGCGCTGCAATTCCGCCGGGTCGATCTCGGTCACGGTATTGCCCGCATCGCGGATCGACTGCAGCGCCGAGACCTGTGCATCGCGCGAGATCTGGCGCTGCTCGATCGCGGTTTCGCGGGCGACCTCGATGATCAGCTTCTGTTCATCTTCGGTCAGCTTGTCCCAGAAGGGCTTGCCGATCAGGACGATCTGCGGGTTGTAATTGTGCCGCGTGACCGAGACGTACTTCTGCACCTCGTGATACTTCGAGCCGAGGATGAAGGGCGCAGTGGTTTCCTGCCCATCCACGGCACCGGTTTCCAGCGCGGTGTAAAGCTCGGTCACCGCCAGTGGCGTCGGGTTCGCGCCAAGCGCCGCCCACATATCGACCAGCAGCTGGTTCTGCTGCACGCGGATTTTCAGCCCGGAAATGTCCTCAAGCTTGTTGATCTCGTGCTTGTTGTTGGTCAGCAGGCGGAAGCCCTGTTCCCAGAAGGCCAGACCGACCACGCCATGTTCGGGCAGCTGGTCGGTCAGCTTCTTGCCGACCTCGCCATCCAGCAACCCGTCCATGACCGTGACATCCTGATAGATGAACGGCAGGTCGAGAATGCCGAAATCCTGTTCCTGCGTGATCATGTTGCCAGCGTTCCAGACCATCATCTCGACCACGCCGCCTTGCAGCGAGGACAGGACCTGCACGTCACCTCCCAGCACGCCATTGGCGAAGACCTTGGTGTTCAGCTTGCCGCCGCTGCGTTCGGCCAGCTTGTCGGCAAAGATCTGCATGCCCAGCACCGGCGGGGTGCCCGCCTGACCGGTGGCGGCGAACTTGATCATGCGGGAATTGTAGTCCTGCGCCTGTACGCCGGTCGCAAGAAGGGCTGCGGTCAAAAGACCGAGGATGGCTTTCATGTCGATATCCTTGTTGGGAGGAGGGTAAGGGTTAGGGTCTTGGCGCCCTTTAATGAGAGATCCATGCGGCGGGGACGGTCACCAGTTCGGGGAACAGGACCAGCAGGAACAGCACCGCGACCTGCGCAAGAAAGAAGGGAAGTGTGCCCCTGAACAGCGCCTCGTATTCCATCTTGCCGACGGCGCAGACCACGTTCAGCACGGTCCCGACCGGAGGAGTGATCAGGCCGATGGCGCAGTTGATCATGAACAGCACACCGAAATAGATCGGATCGATCCCTGCGGCGGTGACGACGGGCACGAGGATCGGGCCCAACAGCAGGATCGTCGGCGTCAGGTCCATGGCCGTGCCGACGACGATGATCAGCGCCATCAGGACAAAGACCAGCAGCTTGGGATTGTCCATGAACGGCTGGACCATGCCGATGACCTGGCCGGGAATATCGGCGATGGTGATCATCCATGCCGGAATTGCGGCGGCGGCCACCAGGAACATCACGCCCGCCGCAGTCTTACCGGCGCGGAAGGTGACCTCTTTCAGGTCGTCCAGCGACAGCTCGCGATAGATGAACATGGCGACGAACAGCGAATAGGCGGCGGCGACGGCGGCGGCCTCGGTCGGCGTCACGATGCCAAAGCGCAGCCCGACGATGATGATGACCGGCAGCATCAGTGCCCAGAAGCTGTCGATCAGCGCACGGCCCCGTTCGGCCCAACTGGCGCGCGGCGTGGGGGTGACGTTTTCGGAACGCGAAACAAAGAACCAGGTGATCGCCAGTGCCAGCGCGATCATCAGGCCTGGCGCGATCCCGGCCATGAACAGCTTGCTGATCGACAGGTTGGTCGCGACACCAAAGACGATAAAGCCGATGCTGGGCGGAATGATCGGCCCGATGATCGAGGCCGAGGCGATCAGCCCGCCAGCGCGCTCCTTGCTGTGCCCGGCGGCGACCATCATGGGCAGCAGCAGCGCCGAAAGCGAAGCCGCATCGGCCAGCGCCGAGCCAGACAGGCTGGACAGAAGCACGCCCGCAAAAATCACGACATAGCCCAGCCCGCCGCGGCGATGGCCCAGCAGCGATTGCGCCAGAGCGATGATGCGACGCGACAGGCCGCCCGTGTTCATGACCTCGCCCGCCAGAATGAACAGCGGAATGGCGATCATCGGAAAGCTGTCGACGGCGTTCAGCAGGTTCTGGGCGATGATCTGTCCGTCGAACAGACCCATCTGCCACATCAGTGCGGCGCCGGTGATGATCAGCGCATAGGCGATGGGGGCGCCGATAGCGATGACCAGCAGCAGCGACCCGGTGAAAAGGGCAACGGTCATTTCAGCGCTCCTTGGGCCATCAGGCGCTCGGCCTCGTCTTCGTCCTCGGACACCGAAACGGTCAGCTCGTCATCGGCCAGTCGGCCGGTGAACAGCAGGACAAGCTGGGTCAGCAGGAAAAGCCCGCTCATCGCGGCGAAAAACACGCCCGCCAGATACATCGTCCCGATCGGCAGATGCGTGGCCGGAGAAATGACATGCAGGTTGATGACCATCTGCTGCCAGCTTCCGGCCAGCAGCAGCCAGGTGACGTACAGCATCACCGCATGGGTCAGCGCGAATGCCGTCCGGCGCATCGCGGCGGGCAGGCGGCGGAACAGCATGTCGACGCCGATATGGCCGCGGTCGTAAAGCACCAGCAGCGCGCCGACAAAGGTCATCCAGACATAAAGCAGGCCCGAGACGCCCTCGGACAGGTAGATGCCGCTGTTGAACGCATAGCGCAGCACGACATTGGCAAAGATCAGGCAGAGCATCCCCGCCATGCAGAGGATCACGACCCAGCGTAAGATCCCAAGATAGATATTCCTGAAGGCGGTCATGTTCTCTCCGCTGTCAAAAGGAAGGGGTGTTTCCCCTCATTCCTGACAGAGGACGCGAACTTGCCATCAGCCCAAACCGCACTGTTCCGAGCGCACCGCCCTTTTCGGGTCTTTATGCTCCGCGTTCTCCCTGTCGGCCTTGGTGGTATTTTAATTGTATGATGACTGTCAACATATGAATCATGCGACCGTCAGCTTTCTGTAACGCTCAAGGCTGCCGACCAGGTGGAAGCGCATTGCTTCGCGCGCATCCAGCACATCCTGACGCTGGATGGCTTCGGCGATGCGGCGATGTTCGTCATTCATCTTGGCCAGATAGTCGCGTGTCAGATTGGGAACCGAGGCATGGATCAGCTGACTGCGCGGGATGATCACCGGCCCAATGAAGGCCATGAAGCGCGGCATGTAGCTGTTGCCGGTCGCTTCGGCGATGGCCATGTGAAAGGCAAAGTCCCATTCACGGGCATTCTGAGAGAACGCGTCCAGATCTGCGGTCTGGTCAAGGTTTTTCATAATCTTGCCAAGACTTTCTTCGTCCCGGCGTTGTGCCGCCAATCCTGCCGCCTCGACTTCGACACCCAGACGCAGCTCCAGGATTTCCAGGATTTCGGCCAGCTCTCCAGTCTTTTCGGGGCTGATTTTCAGCACCCCTCCACCCCGACCCGAGACAAAAACGCCGACGCCTTGTCGGGATTCAACCAGTCCTTCTGAACGCAGATGCGCAATCGCCTCGCGGACGACGGTGCGGCTGACATTGTAGGTCTCACCCAGTTGCGCCTCGATCGGCAGCTTGTCACCAATCGCGTATTCCCCCGCCTCGATGCGCTCGACAAGATCCTTGGCGACGATGGAGGACAGGCTGTCCCGACGTTTTCTCATGCTTCCACCCATTGTTTGTGATATGATGTCATACAGAAAACAACAGCTAGCGGAAAGCTAGATGTGACGTCGCGGGGCGCGGCCATGTCCCGGGAAATTTGATGATCGTCGATACCGTAGTTGAGGGACTTGCATTCAACGGAGTACCTTTGATCGGGCAAGTCTTGGTGAGCGGCTCGGGGAAATGGGTTTGGATCAGGTCCAGGGCTGCCGGTCGCAGCAACTCAGCCCTTGCAGGCAAGCGCCGTGGTCTTTGACGCCGCTGGCCAGCAGTTGAATGCGGGCGTAGGATGCTGCCTTAGGGTCCCCGACGGGAGGATGCCATGCAATTCAGTCGTAGTCAGATTACGGTAATGCTGCCGGTCCGCGATCTTGCTCGGGCGCGCGATTTCTACGAGCGGGCGCTGTCGCTGCCAGCAGGTGAGGAACGTTTAGATGGAAAGGTGATTTATCACTGCGGCGGCACCGAGATCGCCTTGTTTCCCAAGACCGAAGGCACCAAGGCCGAACACACCGCATTGAGCTTTCGTGTCGATGACATCCGCTCAGTAATTGAGCAGCTCAAGGGCCGCGGCGTGGTGTTCTCTGAATACGACCTGCCGGGGCTAAAAACGGTCGACCACATCTGTGTACTGGGCTCTGAAAAGGCCGCGTGGTTTAACGATTCCGAGGGAAACATCCTCTGCTTGCACGAGGATATTCTAACGACCTCCGCCTAGCCGCCCAAACGGCTCGCAAGCAGCTATTGGCTGCGTAGGATTGAGCAGGAAAGCGCTTCAGGAATTAAGCCGTCCGGCTACAATTGTGAGTCCCTCCCCGGATCGGGCGGTAACGGCAGCTCCGATCTGACGTTTTCTGGTCGCCAAGGACGAGGAGATCAGGAATGCGGAAACGTCGGAACCATGGCGCGGGCTTCACGGCGCGCATGGCGCTGGAAGCCATGAAGGCGCGCGCAGGGTGTCGGAGCCGGCGGCCGAATAAGGCGTGCATCCGGCGATGATCCACCAGGGGAGCGAGCCATAGTCCGCCATTGGTCCGAGGAGAATGGCGTGCGCCTTGCTCGACTGGGCTGCGGAGAGCGGGGCAACAAGAAGCCCGCGGCGGAAGTGGATGAGGAAGCGGTTCGGGCGCGGCATGCAAGGATCGGGGGAATGAGCCCGTGAGCGCCATTGGTCCGAGAGAGCGGGCGAATGCCGGTGCCGATGATTTTTTGTCGCGACAGCGCAAGCCGTGGACCGGCAAGTGATGAGGCATTGGGACGTCATTGGTCCGAGAGACAATGCCGAACGGGAGGATTGAGCGGGACCATCCGGCGCTGTCGATCGAGGCGCAGTGCTTGTCGTTTGACCACGCCGGCGGGCGAAACGGAGCGGACCCTCGGGCTGATGCGGCTGATCGATCGGCAGTTCCTGAACACGCCCTTCTCCGGCGTCCGGCATCTGACCTGGCATCTGCGGAAGTCCCGGTGGTGCCGCGTCAGCCTGCAGACGGTCATGGCGTGAACCAGAAGCGCATCCGACGGCGGATGCGGCTCATGCGCGTTCGTCGGGAAAACAGCCCCTCGGACTGTTTTCTGAACCTCCTCACTGCCGATCTACCACAAGCCCAACACCAGCAAGCCGAGAAAGGGGCGCAACACCTGTCCCTCTGGCTCGGGCGGGCTTCGGGTGGATCGCCCCGGCCAGGTCTGGTGGGCCGACGTCACCTCTCTGCCGATGCAGCGCATTCGCCGGGCTCGAACCGATGGCACCGCGATGGCTCATTTCTGTATCCGGGGGCCATCATGGACTGGTTCACCCGCAAGGTGCTGGCCTGGCGCATATCGAACACGCTGGAGGCCGACTGTCTCGCGCCGAGGCGCTGCACGAGGCCATCCACCGCTATGGTCCGCCCGAGATCATGAATACCGACCAAGGTTCACAGTTCACATCCTTCGCATGGATCGGCTGAAGCGGATCGGCACCCAGATCTTGAGGGGTGGCCAGCGGCGTTGGATCGACAACGTCTGCATCGAGCACCTGTGGCGGTCGCTGAAATATGAAGCGTCCGTCTGCACGCCTGGGAGACCGGATCTCAGGCCACGTGCGCCATCAGTGGCTGGATTTTTCGGCCACTCTCTCGAACCGATGGCGTTCGTAGACTCACTCTACAATCACCAGCGGCCCCGCGCCGCTCATGGCGAGCTGAGCTACTCCCCGGAACTCGGACAGTGACGGAAGCTACGATCTGACGTTTGCTGATCTCCCAGAACGAGGAGACCAGGAATGCGGAAACGCAGGAACCATGACGCGGGCTTCAAGGCGCGCGTGGC
>NZ_JACVAW010000046.1:0-9535 GCF_014851995.1 Paracoccus sp. PAR01 | reverse complement strand
GCCGGGGGGCGGCGCAGATGCCTGACACGTCCCGGCCCGGGATCGACCCGGCCGATGGCGCGGGCGATGGCGGCGATCAGATCGGGATGGATCTGACGAAAGGTCAGGTCCTCGACCAGACGATCGCGCAGACCGGGAACCAGCCTGTCCGTCTCGGCCAGATAGGCGCGCGCCTCATCGAGGCGCCCCATTTCGGACAGCGCCGCGCAACTGGCCAGGTGGAAATGGCCAATGCCGGGGGCGTTGATCGCCAATGCCTCGCGCAATGCCTCGGCGGGCCGGTCATGCGAAAAATGGAAAAAGAACAACCCCATCCGATATTGACCACTTTGCAACGGATTGCGCAGATAGGCTTCCTCCAACAGCGGCACGGCGATTTCCCAAACCATCCGCTTGGCATGGCGAAAGCCCAGTTCGGCCATCAACTCGGGGTCATTGGGGTTGAGCGCGCGGGCCATCTGCAGGGTCGCCAGCGCGGACTCGGGCTGGCCAAGAAACCATTCCGCCACCGCCCTTGCATGATAGGCCTTGCTGGAATTCGGTGCGAGCCTGATCGCCTCTCGCGCCAGCGACAAAGCGCGATCCAGCGGCGCCGGACCGGCCTGATACCCAAAGCGGGCCGCATTGCTGTAAAGCAACGACAGGCAGGCACGACCTGCGGCAAAGCCTGAATCGGCGGCAATCGTCGCCTCGAGGTCAAGGCGCAATGGCTCAAAGCGCGCCGGATCGAGGGTGCGCCAGTAATCATGGAAATCCAGCAACTTCTGGTAACCTGCGAAATGCCGTGGCGCGGCACCACCGGATTCGCGCGCCTGACTGTCAAGGATACCGTCGCGCAGCGCCACCACGCGAACGACATGGCCGGCGATCTCGGAACACAGGCTGACGATCTGCTGAGGGTCACGTTCAACCCCCAAGGGGTGATCCAACGTCTGCGCCCAGACATAGCGGCCATCCATTTGCCGACTCATCAGCAGATCGGCATGCAGGCGGTCCCTGGACAGGGTCAGCGTGCCCGACAGGCGATAATCGATCGGCAGATCATGCTCCGCCCCACCGACTTCTGCCGTGGCAGGTCCATAGACAAAGAGATCGGTAAAACGGGTCAGTGCCGAAATCACCTGCCGCGTCAGCGTGCGCCCGATGGTCGGACAGCTCGCAAGATCGCCTTCCTGCTCGAAGAGTTCGACCAGAATGCGGGGACCGTAATCCTGTAGCGGCTCAATGGCGGGCGGTGCTTTCTGCTCGATCAAAGGCGATGCTTCCGCCGGCGACTGAGGCCGCGAGAATTCGGGCACATAGGTACCCTTGGGGATGGTGATCCGCGCCCCTAGCAGGTCGCCTGCCAGCAGGTAGAAACGCTCGATGGCGCGGCGCAGGCGGGCGGCCTCGATGCGGACGATGGAATCCTGCAGGGGATCGAAATCATCCGGGCGGTCAAAGACACTGGTCGCGATGCTATAGGCCTTGATCCGCCCCCCGCGGCCAAGCAGGGTTTCCTCGACGACGTGGCGCAGAAAGCGGCGGTTCCTTGCCGAAGCCTGAAAATCCGAGGACGCAAGGATGCGTTCAAGCTCCGCGCGGATTTCTGGCTCAGGGATCGAACTCGACAACCCGTCTGACATTCCAGTTTTCCTGTTATGGACAAAGACTGAAGCAAAGGCGAAGGAAGCGGCTTGTTACGGTAACGTACTCGTGACGCTTCGGATAATCTGGAAACTTTGGAAACTTGCCAGAGATTGATCGATCGTAGCGCCATTCTGCCACAGTGGAGGGTTTCGTGCCATGCACTTGATCGAGCATGTCATCCAACGATTTCCCGACCGGGCCAAAATCATCCGCCGGCTTTACCTGCGTGATGAGCGTTTCCGGGCAATCTGTGAGGATATGGAACTGGCGGTCGCCTCGCTCAAACGTTTCGAAGCCCGTCCCGATGCGGTCTTACGTCCCGAAGTCGATGAATATCGCCATGTGCTGGTCGAGCTTGAGGAAGAGCTGCGCGACTACCTGTCCCATCATGGCCGCAACCATGACGACGGTTGAGACAGGCCAAACCATCCGGTGCAGTAGTTAACAGTAAGCTACATAGGCCGGATCGCGCCAACCTCATCCCCCACCCTATGATTCTTGTGACAGCAGGATCCCGGGCGTTGCCTGAAAGGGGTCCGGCATTGCCGTAGGGGGATGCAATGGACAAGCAAGCTGCGGAGCCACAAGAACGCCGCATCGACCATTTCTTTTCATTTCCGGGAGCGCGCGCCGACAGGTGGCGCGAACTTCACGCCGCCGCGCGCGAATGGGAACAGGGCCGCGGCGATGCCACCCAGATGCGCGCCTTGTTGGAAGGGATCGACGCCTATGAGGGCTTCTTCGCCTATCCGGGCGGGCAATTGCTGGCCAGCCTGCGCCAGCGCATCGATGCCGGGCAGGCTGGGGCGGCGGCGACGCTGGCGCAGCGTCTGTCGGAATCGATCCTGACGCGCTCCTACAAATCCGATGCAGAGGATTGGGATTCGGGCGAGATTCTTTCCGACCCCCCTCCCGGCCTGAACACCCCGACCCTGTCGCGCGACCAGCATCACCGCCCCTATTTCGAGATGCTGGTGGTCGCCCCCGGTGCGGTCAGCCGGGGCCGCAACATCATCGAGCAGATGCGCCGCCTGCGCCGCTCCGAGGATGCCTTCACCTATGAAGCCGTGCCCGTCAGCAGCTTCGAGGACGCGATCATCGCGATAATTCTGAACCCCGCCATCGCGGCGGTGACGATTTACGAAGGCTTTGCCCATGACAGCACCGCACCCGTGCCGGTGCTGCGCGATTTCCTTGCCTCGGCCAAGCTGGACGCCGCGCATATCGCGGGCGATGACTTGCCGCTGTCGCTGGCCGATGCGCTCAAACGCATCCGCCCGGAACTGGACATCTATCTGCTGTCGGACCGGCATGTCGAACGGCTGGCGGGCGATCTGCGCGCCTCCAGCGTCCGCCGGGTGCTTTATTCGGTCGAGGAGCTGCTGGAGCTGCATCTGTGCGTTCTGGAAGGGATCGACGACCGCTTCCGCACGCCGTTCTTCGACAATCTCAAGAAATACGCGATGCGGCCGATCAGCACCTTTCACGCGTTGCCCATCGCGCGGGGCAAGTCGGTGTTCAAGTCCGACTGGATCCGCGACATGGGCGAATTCTATGGGCTGAACATCTTTCTGGCGGAATCCAGCGCCACGACCGGCGGCCTCGACAGCCTGTTGGAGCCGACGGGCAATATCAAGCTGGCGCAGGAAATGGCGGCGCGGGCCTTTGGCGCGGATCACGTGTTCTTTGTCACCAACGGCACCAGCACCTCGAACAAGATGGTGCATCAGGCGCTGGTCGCGCCGGGCGATATCGTGCTGCTGGACCGCAATTGCCACAAGTCGCATCACTATGGGCTGGTGCTGGCGGGGGGCCAGCCGCTGTATATCGACGCCTTCCCGATGACGGAATATTCGATGTATGGCGCGGTTCCGCTGTCCGCGATCAAGCAGGCGCTGCTGGAACTCAAGGCCGAGGGGCGGCTGGACCGCGCCAAGATGGTCGACCTGACCAATTGCACCTTTGACGGCCATATCTACAACACCCGCCGGGTGATGGAGGAATGTCTGGCGATCAAGCCCGACCTGATCTTCCTGTGGGACGAGGCATGGTTCGGCTTTGCCCGCTGGTCGCCCTTCCTGCGCCCGCGCACCGCCATGGGCGCCGCCGATGCCATTTCCGCATGGATGCGCGACCCGGCATCGGTCGAAGCCTATGAGGCCCAGCAAAAGGAACTGGGCAAGAAGCCCAGCATCGAGAAACTGCTGGAAACCCGGCTGATCCCCGATCCGCGCCAGATTCGGCTGCGGGTCTATCAGACCAACTCGACGCACAAGTCGATGTCGGCGCTGCGTCAGGGCTCGATGCTGCTGGTGCGCGATGTGGATTTCGCATCCGTCGAAGCGCAGTTCCATGAGGCGGTCTTTACCCATGCCTCGACCAGCCCGAACCAGCAGCTGATCGCCAGCCTTGATGTCGCCCGCCGCCAGATGGAACTGGAGGGCTACGGTCTGGTCGCCAATGCCATCGAGATCGCGCTGGATATCCGCAAAGAGGTCAACGCCCATCCCATCATCTCGAAATACTTCCGGGTGCTGGGCGTCCCCGAGATGATCCCCGCCAAATATCGCAGTGCCGGTTTCGTCGACTTCCTGACCCCCGGCGCGGATTGGGAGGATCAGGTGCGGTCCATGCATGAGGACGAGTTCTGTCTGGACCCGACCCGGATGACGCTGGTCTGCGGCACGGCGGGTTTTGACGGCACCCAGTTCAAGAAACTGATGGCCGATGATTACGACATCCAGTTCAACAAGACCTCGCGCAACTCGGTCCTGCTGCAATCGAACATCAACAACACCCGCAGCGACGTGGCCAACCTGATCCGGGTGCTGCTGGAGATCAGCCGCAAGATCGAGACGGATCTGGCAAAGGGCGGCGAAAACGCTGCCGCAACCTTTGCCGCCCGCGTGAAATCGCTGATGACCGATGTACCGGACCTGCCGAATTTCAGCCATTTCCACGAGGCCTATCGGTGGGACGCCGGCAAGACCACGCCCGAGGGCGACATGCGCTCGGCCTTCTACAGCGCCTATTACGCCGAGGGCTGCGAATATCTGCCGCTGGACAGTCCCGATGTCGACAAGCGACTGAAATCCGGCCCCGAGATGATCTCGGCCAATTTCGTCATCCCCTACCCACCGGGCTTTCCGATCATGGTGCCCGGTCAGGTCATCAGCAAGGAAACGATCGACTTCATGCGCAAGCTTGATGTCAAGGAAATCCACGGATTTGAGCGCGCCAAGGGGCTGAAGCTGATCCGGCCCGACCATGCCAAGGATCACATCCGCAAATAGCGCCCGACAGGAGGCAGAACCATGTTCAGTTACGTCTTCGATACGCTTCGCGCCAATCCGCAGCTGGCGATCTTTCTGACGCTGGCCATCGGCTACTGGGTCGGCGCCAAGCGCTTTGGCAGCTTCAGCCTTGGCGCGGTCACCGGCACACTGCTGGCCGGGGTGATCATCGGCCAGATCGGCATCGATATCTCGGGTCAGGTGAAATCGATCTTCTTCATCATGTTCCTGTTTGCCGTGGGCTTCGGGGTCGGGCCGCAATTCGTCCGCGGCATCGCCACCGACGGGCTGCCGCAGGCGCTGTTCGCGGTGGTCATCTCGGTCCTGTGCCTGATCGTCGTCTGGATCGCGGCCAAGGTCTCGGGCTATGGGCCGGGGCTGTCGGCGGGGTTGCTGGCCGGGGCGCAGACGATCTCTGCCTCGATTGGCCTCGCGACGGATGCGATCAACAATTCCGGCATGCCGCCCGATCAGGCCAAGGCGCAGACCGACCTGATCCCGGTCGCCTATGCCATCACCTACCTGTTCGGGACCATCGGCACCGGCTGGATTCTGGCCTTTCTTGGGCCGAAGCTGCTGGGCGTCGACCTGCGCGAAGCCTGCGCCCGTTATGAGCGCGAGGTGCTGAAGGGCGGATCAAAAGATGCGGGCCATCTGAGCGCTTGGCATGCCCGCGAGCTGCGCGCCTATCGCGTCCGCGAGGGCGGTATCGCGGTCGGCAAATCCGCCATCGCCGCCGAGGCCCTGGCCAAGGGTGAACGCCTTTTCATCGAACGCCTGCGTCGTGGTGGCGAGCTGGTCAGCCCCACCCCCGACACCGTCCTGCAGGCGGGCGACATCGTCGCCATCTCGGGGCGGCGCGAAGCGCTGGTGGAACTGTTCGAGGATGCGGATGAGGTCGAGGATCGCGGGCTGCTGGACATCCCGGTCGAGGCCCTTGACGTGGTCCTGACCAACAAGGCGCTGGACGGGCGCGAGTTGATCGAACTGGCCAAGGAACCCTATACGCGCGGCGTCTATCTGAACTCGATCCGGCGCGGCTCGATGGCGGTGAACATCCCGGTGCTGCCGGGAACCAAGCTGAACCGCGGCGATATCCTGCGGGTCGCCGGTTCGACCGCCCATGTCGAGGCCTTCGTCAAATCGACCGGTTTCGCCGACCGCCCGCAGACCGTCACCAACATGGTGCTGGTCGGGCTGTCGATCTTTTTCGGCGGGCTCTTCGGGGCGCTGGTGCTGCCCGTCGGTGGCATCCCGATCACGCTGTCAACCTCGGGTGGGGCGCTGATCGCCGGGATCATTGTCGGCTGGCTGCGCACCATCAAGCCGCAGATCGGCAATATTCCGCAGCCGACGCTGTGGTTCATGAACTCGGTTGGCTTGAACGTGTTCATCGCCATTGTCGGCATCACCTCGGGTCCGACCTTCATCGCCGGACTGAAAGAGGCCGGGTTCGGCCTGTTCTTCTGGGGTCTGTTTGCCACTGCCGTTCCCATGCTGATCGCGCCCTATATCGGCAAATACATCTTCAAATTCGATGACGCGATCAATCTGGGCTGCTGCGGCGGTGCGCGGACCTCGACCGCCTCGGTGGCGATGGTGGGCGAGGTCGCGCAAAGCGACGTGCCGATGCTGGGCTACACGGTGCCCTATGCCGTCAGCAACACGCTGCTGACCCTGTGGGGTCTGGTCATCGTGCTGCTGGTCATGTGAGCGGGGGCGGCCCTGCGGGGCCGTCCGGTGAGTGGCAGGAGGCGGGGAAATGGAACTGATCCGATCGTTCTTTGACGCGTCCCCGATCGCCGTGCTGTTCGTCTGCGTCGCGATCGGCTTTGCCATCGGTCGCATCAGGGTGGCGGGGATACCGCTGGGCGGCATCCCCGGCACTCTGTTTGCCGCCATCGTCGTCGGACAGGTGGGGGTTGAGGTCGATGAGAACATCAAGACCATGGCATTCGCGCTGTTCATCTATTCGCTGGGCTATGTCAGCGGCCCCAGCTTCTTTCAAAGCCTTGGGCGCAGCACGCTGAACCTTGTCAACCTGTCGCTGGTCTCAAGCCTGCTGATCTTCGTGACGATCTGGGGGCTGGCGCAGTTCTTCGGCCTCGACAAGGGCACGGCCGCCGGACTGCTGGCGGGCGGGATCACGGAATCGGCGGCGGTCGGCACCGCCAGCGAGGCCTTGGGCAGCATGGACCTGCCCGCCGATCAGATCAGCGCGATGCAGGCCAATATCGGCGTGGCCTATGCCATCACCTATCTGTTCGGCTTCACGCTTGTGGTGTTCTTCGTCAGCCTGATCGCGCCAAAGCTGATGGGGATCTCGCTTCAGGTCGAGGCCGCGAAGTACACGGCGGATCTGGGGATCGGCGGGGATGATGATCTGGAACCGGGGCAGGAAACCGCCCTGCGCGGCATTGTCGCGCGGGCCTTTCAGATCACCCGCCCCGAGGCGCTGATCGATGTCGGCGCGTTCGAAGACAGGTTCAACGGCTTTGTCACGGTCCAGCGTATCGTCCGCCGGGGCCGGACGCTGGAACCGGAAAAAAGCCGCAAACTGGCCATGGGCGATCGGGTCGCCCTGCTGGGCCGGTTGGACGAGGTACTCAAAGCCGAGACCTTCCTAGGTCTTGAGACCACCGATACCCGCGGGTTGGATCTGGTCGGTGAAACGAGGACGGTCGTCCTGACGAACAAGGATTTCATCGGCGAAACCATCATGGCGGTGCGGGCGAAGATCGACCCACAGCAGCGCCGGGGCGTCCACGTCGTCAAGATCTCGCGTTCGGGGCAGAACCTTGTCCCACGGCCCAGAATGCGGCTGGAGGCCGGGGATCTGGTCAGCCTGTATGGCATGCCCGAGGCGCTGGACGGCGCGGTTCCGGTGATCGGCTATGCCGTCGATCAGGGTCTCGCGGTGGATTACGTCTATCTGGGTCTGGGCATCATCGTCGGCATTCTGATCGGCATGATCACCGTACCCATCGCCGGCTCTCCGGTCGCGCTGCATACCGGCGGCGGTTGCCTGCTGTCAGGGTTGCTGTTCGGCTGGCTGCGCTCGCGCCATCCCAAATTCGGAGGGCTGCCGCCCGCCACCGCGCTTCATCTGCGGGATTTCGGGCTGGCCATCTTCATCGCCTGTGTCGGGCTGGGGACCGGACCGCAGGCGCTGACCCTGCTGAAACAACAGGGCATCCTGCTGCCCGTCCTTGCCATTGTCGCGGTGATCGTGCCGATCGTCCTGTCGCTGTTTTACGCACGCTACGTGCTGAAGATGAACCCGGCCATCATTTGCGGCGCGCTGGCCGGGTGCTTTACCTGCACCGCCGGGCTGAACGCCGCCGTACAGGCCGCCGAGAACGAGACACCCGTCCTTGGCTATACGGTGCCCTATGCGATCTCGAACGTCACGCTTACGCTGCTTGGCCCCATTCTGGTCCTCACCGTCTGACAAGGAACGCGCGCCATGACCCAGCTTCTTGGCAAGATCCGGTCTACGCCGCTGCTGTGGCTCTTGGTCTTTGTGCCCGTGGTCCTGTTCACCGAACATGCCCGCCCCGAGGCGCATGTGGCTCTGTTCCTGCTGTCGGTTCTGGCCATCGTGCCGCTGGCCGCCATGCTGAGCCTTGCCACCGAATCCGTCGCCGAAAAAACCGGCGATGCGGCGGGCGGGCTGATCAACGCCACCTTGGGCAACCTGACCGAACTGGTGATCGCCCTGACCGCGCTGGCGGCTGGGCAATATGCGCTGGTCAAGGCCTCGATCGCCGGGGCCATTGTCACCAACGCCTTGTTCATGCTGGGCGCGTCCTTTCTGCTGGGGGGCTTGCGTCACCATGTGCAGGATTTCAACCGCGTCGGCGCTAGGTTTCAGGCCAGCATGCTGTTCATCGCCACCGTGGCGCTGCTGGTGCCCTCGGCGGTGGCGACGGCGGATCATGTCGCCGATCCCGTGGCGCTCCAGCACCTTAGCCTGATGTTGGCCGTTCTGCTGATCGGCGGCTATGTGCTGGGGCTGTTCTTCTCGCTGGGGACGCATAAGGAGGCCTTTGCCAGCTCCGAACATGAAGCGCATGGCGATGCCATGCCGATCGGCATTGCGCTGGTGACGCTGGCCGTGATCACCGTTCTGGTCGCGATGGTCAGCCATATCTTTGTGGCCTCGGTCGAGGTGGCGGGTGCCGCGCTGGGGCTTTCACCGGCCTTTGTCGGTTTCATCGTCGTGTCGCTGGTGGGCGGGGCCGCCGAATTCGCCTCGGCCTTCTCGGCGGCGCGCAAGAATCGGCTGGATCTCAGCGTCAGCATCGCGCTTGGCAGCGCCGCGCAGATCGCGCTGTTTGTCGGGCCGCTGCTGGTGCTGCTAAGCTATGTCATCGGGCCCATGCCGATGGGGCTGGATTTCTGGCCGGGTGCCATCGTGATGATGCTGATCGCGGCGCTTTCGGCGGCGATGCTGACCAATGGCGGACATTCGACCTGGTTTCTTGGGGTGCTGGTGCTGATGGTCTATGCGATCTTCGGCCTGACGCTTTACGTCCTGCCGCCCGCGCAATGACAACCGACACGACCCGCGTCCTTGACCCGGTTTCGCGCGCGACCGAGATCCTGTTCGG
>NZ_JACVAW010000045.1:0-10361 GCF_014851995.1 Paracoccus sp. PAR01 | reverse complement strand
GCGCATCGCGCTGAAATTGCGCAATCTTTGCGGAATCGAGATCGGTTCGCCCGCCTATGTCTGGGCTGCACCCTTCGGCAATACCAGCGACGGCCTGCCGATCATCGACAGGGTTCCGGGCTTCAGCCGCGCCCATGCCGTTATGGGCTTTGGCGGCAATGGCATCACGTTTTCCATGATCGCCGCCCAGATCATCGCGGCACCTCTTTCGGGCAAACGTGACCCTGACGAGGAGTTGTTTGCCTTCGCTAGGCCTCGCATTCATCACTGTTTCACATGCTCGGGCTTGCCCTTGCGTTTGGTGCTGGCCATTTCTTCCAGCTGGGCTTCGGTCATCGACTCTGCCATCTCTTTGGATGCACCGCGCAATTCGCCTTTCGGCGTCTCGTCGCGCTTTGCGGACAGAGCGGCACCCGCTGCCTTTTGCTGGGCTTTTGATTTGCCTGGCATTTTCAACCCCTGCTCAAGGTGGTGGCGGCACCGGTCGGTGCCGCCGGAAAAGGTCAATGGCGATGTTCCGGGAGAGCCTTGAGATCCTCCTTGCCATAGCGCGTCACGCCATGGACAGCACCGTCCTCGTCGCGCATGAAATCAATTTCCGTGATCCCGATCGCGACGGGCTTCACCCCAAGGCCCAGAAAACCACCGACATCGATGACGGCCTGCGCGCCCGGCCCCGATCCGTGCAGATGCGAGACGGTACCTACGCGCTCATCCTCGGGTCCGTAGATGGTCGCGCCCGAAAGCGCGGCATCGGTCAGCTCGGCCTCGTTCAGCCGCTGATGCAGAGTATGGTCCATTGTCAATTCCTCTTGGCTGATGTTTGCGGGGCATTCAGACCCAGTACGGCGGAATGCCGTAATAGTCGTAGGTCCGGGTCTCCCATTCGCGGTCCCGGTCCCAGTTTTCGCTTCGGGCGGGTGCGCCGGTCACCTGCGCCTCGGTCAGGTCAGTGACGAAGCCGCCCATGGCGAGATCGTAGCTGAGCGCGTGCCAGGGCACGGGCAAATGCTCTTCTCCAAGGCCCAGAAAACCGCCAAAGCCCATCACCGCATAGGCAACCTTGCCGGAAACCTTGTCGATCATCAGGTGGTCGATGGTGCCGATATGGCTGCCATCGCGGCCGTAAACCGCGGTGCCACTCACATTGGCCGACGAAACCAGTGCTCCAGTGGTATCATTCATCATGAGTTCCTTTCGCTCGGCTCACAGGCATCATTGAGGATGCGTCAGTGATGTTCCGGAACGGCTCTAACCTGCGACACCACGATTTGTTTCCGCCCGGCCTTACATATGTTGGCGCGGAATTCGACACATTCGGGCACCCTTGCCTCTTCCCCGAAAGCGAGTGGACCCGTTGGACCAAAATTCCCCGAATTCGCAGGAAGACCTGACCGCCCTGCGCACTTTTGCTCGTTTGGTACGCCCCGACGATCACAGCGCCGAGCAATTGCTGGAACGTACCCTGACTGAGGCAATCCGGCTGGCCGGGAATGGGTTGGAACGGCCGCTGCGCCGCGACTGGCTCTTGCGCCTGATCTGCCAATTTTCGCGCGAAGCAGGGACACGCCACGATTCGATGCCAGCGGGCCCCGGCGGTCCGTTGGTCCGGGCGCTGCGACATCTGTCAGGAAAGGACCGCGAGGCGATCATCTTGACCGATGTCCTGGGCCTTGCGCCGGAAGACGCCGCCGGGATCATGGGCTGCGACGCAGCCACTGCCGACCTCTATCGTCGGAATGCCCGGAGCGCCCTAAACGGCTGGCGCGAATAACCCGTAGCATGCCGGGAACAACCGGCGCAGACGTGGGTTGTCCGTCAGGACTCTGCTCGGGGTGAGGCATCATGCCGAACACGGTTGCGCGCAAGCTGGCGAATGGCGCGGCCTTGCAGGCCGACGACAAGGAAAGGCTGCGCGATCTGATCCGCGACTGGCGCACAGTGCCGGCGCGCACCGATATTATCCGGCATGGCGACGACCCCGAATTCGTTCATGCCATTCTTGAGGGGATCGCCTGCCGCTACAAGATCCTGCCCGACGGGCGACGCTCGATCATGGCTCTTCTGATTCCCGGCGACTGGTGTGACATGCATATCGCCATTCTGGGCCGGATGGATCACAGCATCGGCACGCTTACCCCCTGCCGGGTGGTGGACATCGCCCGCAGTGAGATCGAGGAACTGCTGCAAAACCATCCGCGCATCGCCCGCGCCATGTGGTGGGCGACGCTGGTCGATGAAGCTGTCCTGCGGGAGTGGCTGGTGAATATGGGAAAGCGGCGGGCCGATCGGCAAATGGCTCATCTGTTTTGCGAGCTCTACCTGCGCTTTGCTTCAATCGGCTGGGCAGAGGATTTTGCCCTGCCGATGACACAGGAGCAGCTTGCCGACACTTTGGGGATCACCGTGGTTCATGCCCAGAGGGTAATCGCGACCCTGCGCGATGACGGGCTGATCGATATCCGTGACCGCCAGATCGCCATTCCCGATATCCGACGCCTGATGGATTTTGCTGAGTTCGACCCGGACTACCTGCATCTGCCGTATTGAGAGGACGCGATGCCCCGCTATTTCTTCGACATAGACGACGGCCTACGACTGGTTGAAGACGATGCCGGGCAGGATCTGCCTGACAGGCGGGCGGCGCGCAACATGGCCCTTGCCTCACTGCCGCCGATTGCGCGGGACGTGATCCCGAATGGCAATCGTCACCGCATCACCGTCCTTATCCGCGATGAGGAGGATCGTCCCATCTTTCGCGCCCGATTGGAACTGCTCGCCGAATGGCTAGACGTACCGCCTGATTAACCCCACACCAAGCAAACCATTGGGTCGGACAGGAACATGCGAGTGCGGGCTGGCCTTGGCGATCACGCGGCACCCGACGACCAGCCGGACGCCGGGTGGAGAGTCGCGCCGAAAACGTGATGGGCGTGGCCTATGTGCAGTTCAATTTTGCGCATCTGCGGCACCCGCGCGGATCCTGCCGCAGGTCAGAAATGCGCCGCACACCATCTCGAACACAACATAATCGCGTGCCTCATTCCGCCCCGTCGGCTGACGGATGCGCGCGGCAATGCGTAACCTGCTGCAAACCGTGTCGACACGCTACGTCATCTGGCGCAAAAGCGAGATCTGCTTCATAGGGACGGTAGATCTGCGTCATGCTGGTTGAGGAATGCGCTTTTCTTGCCTACCCATCATGGGTCATGACGATCCATCGCAACCGCTTTTAGCAGAAGATCGAGATCCCGCTCGGCGGCTGATCTGCTACGATATTGGCCTGTTGAGCAAGCCTCAGGGCAGCAACCATCCGACGAGCAGCCATATCACCCCGGAAAACGCGGCCAAGGCCGCAATCAGTATCCACATGATACCGCGATCATCTCGCCGCCAGCGTTGATGGGGCTGGCGCAGTTGATTTTGTTCCCGAAGATCGGCACGCGGAGATGCGACTTGATCCTTCCTGAAATGTTTCATTTCCATTGTCCGATAGGGCGGGCAAGGACCAGCTGCCCCCTCCCTTGGCTCATCACGTCCGATGCGCGGTTCGGTAGAGCGCCAAGAATGTGAAATAGGCGTCAAGAACCAGAACCCGTCGGATTCGTTCCTGCAGAAACGCGTGCCGTCGGAACATCTGACGGGATGCGAGGTTTTTTGCCCCGCCCGGAAACAAATCCAACGGTTCGATGGTTTTCGCGTCTGCATTCTAGCCACTTTCGGCTAGAATGCTCGTCAGTCCAAAAGGATCAAGGAAATAATGGCGCAGGGAAAGGGTAACGACCCGCAGGACCCCGAGCTGGATCGTGCCTTGGCCGATCTGCTGGCGCAGACGCGCAATGAGCCGATCCCGCCGCGCTTGCGTGAGCTGGCCGACCGGTTGGCCCAAGCACTTGAGGCCAGCCAAATGCGGCAGAAAGGCGAGCCGCCGCGCGGCGGGCAGGACTGAGGTGACCCGCGGTTTCTCGCCCATGGCGGGAACGGTCCGGAACCCCGCACACCCCCCGATCATTGTGTTTATGACCCTTCGCCGCTGGGAATATCCCGATGCTGGAAGACGTGCTTGAACAAATCCCCGCATTGCGCGCCTACTCCCGTGCCCTTTGCCGCAACCATGCCGAGGCCGAGGATCTGGTGCAGGAAACCTTGCTGCGCGCCATCGAGCATGCGGGTGGCTTCACGCCGGGCACCAATCTGCGGGCGTGGCTGTTCACCATCATGCGCAACCGCTTCTACACCAATTGTCGAAAGGCAGCACGCGAGCGCACGGGGTCGGAAGATTGCGTCTCGGCCCAACCGCGGGTGCAGGCGACACAGGAATGGCATATGCAGTTTCTGGAAATGCGCGCCGCTTTGCGCGACATGCCTCCGCATTACCGAGAAGCGATCATTCTGGTCGGTGCCTTGGGGGAAAGCTATCTCGCGGCGGCCGCCATTCTGGGCTGCGACATCGGCACGATCAAAAGCCGCGTGAACCGAGCCCGGAACATGCTGCGCAAACAACTCGAGCCGGAAATCTAGGCGGGCCAGGCAATGCCCCGCCGCGCCCGGCTGGTTCAGGCGACTTCGACGGCCAGAAAATTGGCCTCGGTCTCGGCGATCTTGGTCAGGGTTTCGTCGTGGCGGATTCTTCGGCCAGGGTTTGGCCCAGCAGCTTGGCCGCATCGGCCAGACCCAGCAGCAGCTCCCATTCCTTTAGCGTGCCGTAACGGGCAATCTCGTAATGTTCGACCGCCTGTGCCGCGGCGATCGACCCGATCGAGGGGATGGGCACCGGGGCCTGAGCCGTGGTGATTGATTACGGCTCGCTGCCAAGCAGGTTTAGCGCCCGTCTAGGCATCTGATCCCGTCACCTCTTGGCGCCATCCTGAGTTTTGCGTCGAGGAGAACGGGGATTGCGCTTGAATTTAGGCCCATGCAACCATCCGTCACCTTGATAGAGGACACTCCCTTCGCTCAGCGCTGTCCGAAAATATAGACAGGCCCGCAGACCTCATGGCATCCGGATGGCCAACTGTTCGAGCAGAAGCCGCAACGCATCGATCCAAGCATTCAGTTCACGGCAGACTCCAATCGCAACAGCGATTTCGTCGCGAAGATGCACACGGACATGCTTAGGTAATAACGTGCGGTCATTCCGCGAACGGGCCGGGAACATTTCGGATCGATACGGGTTCGTGACGCCGGCGAAACCGCGCATGGGGGAAAATCCCATGACCCATCTTGTTACCGCGACGGCGTTCGTCCTGTCGCTTGGCCTTGGTGCAGCCGTGGCCCAGACCGCCCCCGATCCCGCCGCATCGGCGGCCGCCCCCTCGACCATGCCCGTCCCCCAGATCACCGCCCCGGAGGGCTTTCTGGCCGAACAGGTCGTGTTCAGCGCCGGCAATCTGGACGGTGCAACGGTCTATGATGCCACCGGCCAGCAGATCGGTGAGGTTCATGCGCTTGTCCTCAGCAATGGCGAGACCAGTCCCGCAGCTGCGATGCCGTCCCCCACAGTTGCACCGACGCCGGCTGACCCTGCTAAAGACGCGACCAGTGCGACGGGCGAAGCCCTAGCCGCAGCGGATGATACGATCAGCGGTGTCGGATCCGACGTGAATACTACGACGCCGACCGAGGCCACCACGCCTCCTGTGCAATTCGCCGATGGCGCAGCGACGACGCAGGGTGCTGATGTCACCGAGGCGATCATCGATGTTGGCGGGTTCCTTGGGATGGGCGAGCATCGCGTCGCCATCCCCATTAAAGAACTTGTTGCCTATCGCAAGGATACCGAGCTGCGGATCTACCTGCCTTGGACACGGGAACAGCTACTTGCACTGCCCCGCTTCGAAGATAAGCCCCCAGCCTGATGCCTGAATAAAGGGCCAGTCCATCTGATTGAGCTGGCCCCGTCGCCACTACTCGCCGGGACATGGCGGGTTTGGACCGATTGATTTCATCACGACGCCCTCCTGCGGAGCTGCTAACACTCTTCGGGCGGCGTCTGTTTTGAGTAAAAAAGCGAACCGCAGACCGCTTGAAGCAAACCACTTGTAGTTTGTCAGCTAATCTGAGGTCTGGGCCGAAGCCAGCCATGAGCGCTTCCGTGCCGACAGTTTGTGACGGATAAAGAAGCGAACCATCTCACGCGATGCATCCGGGCCCTTTGGGTCAGTGAAACGCCCTTTCGCAGTTCCGCCTGACCAGGCGTGACCTGATGCTTTGATACTCCAGTGCTCGACCAGCGGGCGTCCTGATCCTTTTCGATAGACTGTCTTAGTATAGGCGCGGCCATTCGGGGTCTGTCTGTTTGTAGCGGCACCATGCAGTGATTGATGGGGCTCACGTGCGCGGATGGCAACCAGCCGACCGTTTCTGGGATTGACCACAGGATCGTGACTGCCATGGAAAATGATCGTCGGGATGGGATGAATCAACCTCGCTCCGGGATTTCCACGCTGCATCGCAGTCATCGCCGAAGCCTGATCGCGGGCCGCGCCGGCAGGAAGACCGGAATGGACGCCAACAGCGGCAAAAAGTTCCGGATAAGTAGAGGTCATTAGCAGAGCCATTGAGGCGCCTGCTGATAGGCCGGCGATGTAGACCCGGGCGGGATCAACATTGTACGTTTGCAGAATTTCCCACGTCAGGCTGGCGAGAATTGCCGGCTCTCCTGCTCCCCGGTTTTGTACTGTAGGATGGAACCAGTTCCAGCATCGGTTAGGATGTGCGTCGCGTGCCTGGGCGGGATAAACGACGATCAGGCCGAACTGGTCGGCCAAGGCATTCATGCCAGTGCCGATGGCAAAATCGTCAGGCGTCTGACCGCAGCCATGCAGCATGACCAATAGGGGTGATGCCTTTGACGACCCACGGTTAGTGCTTGGCTCGTATATTTTATAACGCCTTGTGCCATGCTCACACTCATGCACACCCATGCGAAGGTGCATCGACGTATTGGCGCGAATGGCATCGCCAGTCTTCCGCTTCACCGTATTCGTTCCCGTAATCGCCTTCTTCGGCGTACTTCGCTTTTTACCGATCGCCGGTATCGGGGAGAGTGTTTTCAAAGCGGCCGCTGTCATGGAAGCAATATCAATGACTAGTCTCAACCTATTGATGAGGGGCGAAGCGGTCGTCCGAGTGCGTCGCGGTTTGGTGCTACGCCGTCGGCGTTTGATGGGTTTGACCATAAGTTAAACACTCCGGATAGGCTAATAGCTTGGGAAGGGGGGCTGTTCTGGGTCTGTCGTTGTCGACAGGTGCTATTTCGCATCTATGAACAGTCAATCCGGTACCCGTTGCCCCACGGCATTCGATGCGGGCTTTGCCTCGGGTGGCGGCTGATCGGATGCCTCCTCACCGGTGATAATCGAGACGACATCAACCGCCATTGCATCCAACAGCTTGACTTCGTCTTCAGTAAGTTTCCGCGGCTCCGGGTCCAAAAGACATAGCGCACCCAGCACCATCCCGTCAGCCGTCGTCAGCGGCGCCCCAGCATAGAATCGGGCCTGCCACAACTCGATCGCGGGGTGGTCGGCAAAACGTGGATCGCGATCGGTATCGGGCACGATCAGCACGTCACCCGATGATACAACATGATCACAGATCGCCTCGTGGCGCGGCATGGTAATCATGTCGCGGCTGTCGCGGGCCGGGTTGCCGGGCAGGTCGATGTTTTGCCCGATGATGAATTCGCGCGTGGCATCCACCGCCGAAATCATTGCGATCTTGACGGCAAAGACATCCGCGGCGCGTTTGGCCAGACCGTCCAGTTCTTCGCGCGCATGACCATCAAGGATGGCTGTCCCGGCAAGGGCCGCAACGCGCGCGGCATCATCTGCCGGAGCTTCGACCTTTTGCAACTGCTGAAGAGCTTCAGGTGCAAGGACACGATGGATGCGCCGGACGGCCTCGGCGACCGAGGTCACGACCTCATCGGCGCCCATCGCTGAAATCCGCTCGGGGTCCAGCAGCAACGCCGGAGCATTCCACAGCGCCAGCACGATCTTGCAGGCCGGCCAACGGCTGCGCAGGCGTCGGCAGAAAGCGCGCGCGGCCGCTTCGGGATCGCGGCTGAAATAGCTCAGGCATACGACCTCGACCCCGTCCAGATCCAACTTGGCAACATGGCGGGTCGTCACGATGCCTTCGCGCCGCTCGACCGCGTCGATGCTATCCAATGTCAGGGCATGGACCAGCATCTCGCAGGCAACGGAGTCGATTTCCCATTTGCCGCCAATGCAGGCGATACGCGGAGGCCCGGCCGGTGGAGGAGCTGGCGGATGGGATTCGCGCAGGTCGTCCAGCAGCAAATCCATTCCGTTTGCCACCCGCAGACGGTGTTCGGCACGGGCTGTAGCCAGATAGGCGTCACTGACCCGTCGCAGAATCTCGATCCCGTGGTCATTGTAGAATTCGGTCACGGTGCCTTCTGCAATTGCCTCTTCAGCGATTTTGATTGCCTCCTCAGGATCGTCGGCGATCAGCCGCTGATAGATCCGGGTCGACACATCCAAGACGGGTGTAGAACCCAGCAGTGTGTCCAAGAACTGCAATTGTGGCAGATTACGGCCGATCACGAGTAGACAGACCGTCAGCGGCGTAGACAGGATCAATCCCACCGGTCCCCAAAGCGCCGTCCAGAACGTCGCCGCCGCAATTAGCGAGATTGCAGACAGCCCGGTGCTCGTGCCGTAAAGCAGCGGCTCGACAATGTTGTTGCTGATCAGTTCAAGCGTGACGATTAGGACCAGCGTCCAGATCACCATGCTCCAACCTGGATCGACGGCGAAGGCAAGCGTCAGCGGAAAAATTGCCGAAAGCAACGCCCCGACATAAGGAATGAACCGCATCAGTGCGGCCAGCGCACCCCAAAGCAGCCAGCCGGGGACGCCGATGAACCACAGGCCTGTGGCCATCGGGATACCGTAGGTCACGTTCACCAACAACTGCATTAGCAAGTATTTCGATATCCGCTTGCCGGCCTCCTCCAGTGCATCCGTTGATCGATGCAAATCGCCGCCCAAAAGGCGTATCAGCCGGTCCCGCAGGTCGCCGCGATCGAGCAGCGCCAGGAACACAAAAACCAGCACAACACCTGCTGTCGCCAGCGGTGCTAGGGCAGGGGCAAGCCAGGCGACTGCGGTATGCAGCGGTGAGGCAGGCGGCTCGACGACCTGAACGCGCGGCAACGGTTGGGCATCTGCGGGCGGTTCGGGCGTAAGTTCGCTTTGCACGGTATCGACGGTCAACCATGCACCGTCAAAAATACCTGGGCCACTCATTTGCTCTCTGATGTCGTCGAACTTGGACCGGATTGTCCATTGATATGTCGGCAATTGCGCGCTGAGCGAACGGATCTGCGTGCCGATCAGTAAGGTCAGCCCAGCAAGAATAAAGCCGACGAAGGCCATCACTATCAACACCGAGACGATGCGCGGCAAGCCCCATCGGTTGAGCCAAATCGCCAACGGGCTCAACGCAAAGCTGATCAGGAAAGCAATAGCCAGAGGCACTAGCACCGTCCGGCCGATGTAAAGCGCGGCGATGACAATTGCAGCAACGATCAGGCAGGCGGCCAGACGAACGACATCGACCTGCCCGGACGCAGGCGGAGAGGCGGCTTCTGGTATGGGTTCTCGCAACATCATGGACCCTTCGGCAATCCGAATCTGGGCCACTATAACCGGGAGAGCCATCGGCACCGCACAGATAGATTCGCGCAAGTCTTGGCGACTTACCGAGGCAATCGAATGCGTACACGCTGACCGGACGCATCCGCCTCCTTCTGGACATGCATTGTCGTCCGTGGGGCGTTGCTGCCACGCCACAACGGCCACATTGGGGGTGTTGTAGACGCTATCAAGATTGACCTGCCCCCCATTGGTCCCTCGATCATAACGAGAGTCTGCCGGTTTGTGCGCTGCTCCCCAACCTTGGACCGCCGGAAGCTGGAGTTTTCCGGCTTGGTCATAGCGACGGGCTGGCTGCGTCGCCGGGATAGTGCAGGGTGATCGGGACGTTGTATCCGATCGCGCTGTGGGGTCGGTCTTCGTTGTAGTGTCTACGCCAAGTCTCCAACTTTTCGTTGGCATCGGCAAGGCTCATGAACCAGTGGGCGTTCAGGCATTCGGCTCTCAGCTTACTGTTGAACGCCTCGATAAAGCCATTGTCCGTTGGCTTTCCGGGGCGGGAAAAATCCAAGGTTACGTGCTTAGCATAGGCCCAGAGATCGAGGTCCCGCGAGATGAATTCGCTGCCATAGCACGTCGGGAACATTGGTCCGCTTAGAGGTTATGGCCGTGCGCGTAGCCCGCGAACTGCGCAGCGTGCGGCCATAACCGGCGCTCAGGTCTCTATGGTGGTGT
>NZ_JACVAW010000044.1:0-11606 GCF_014851995.1 Paracoccus sp. PAR01 | reverse complement strand
GCGTCAATCCCCACGCATGGCTGACAGCCACGCTCACCGCCATCGTCAAAGGCCACAGACAGAGCAAGATCCAAGACCTGCTCCCGTGGAATTACGCAGTCACCGTGTGATCGGGACACCGCTTACGGTTGAGCGACTGCTTCGACGCATGCGGCGGTGCGGCATTCGTCACCGGCGATCGGCGGCTAAGGGCCGAGATGACGGCCGTCGTTTCGGCCGCACGGTTAGACCACGGCGCGACGGTAAAGATGCCATGTCGCGTGACCTAGTATAGGCAGCACGACGATCAGCCCCACGAAGAGCGGTATCATCCCCAGAACCAGCGACATGGTGACAATCAACCCCCAAAGCGCCGTCGTCCCAGGATTGCGGCGCGCGACGGCGAGCGAGGTCATCAGCGCCACTGGCACGCCCACAGGGCGGTCGATCAGCATCGGGAATGACACCAGGCTCACGCAGAGCACGATGGCGGCGAACAGAAAGCCTGTACCGCAGCCGATCACGATCATCATCCAGCCGGCGCTGGTGGTGAAGGTTGCGCGCAGAAAAGCCAGAAGGCTGTCATAGGGCTCGGGTCCGAGGGTGGCGGCCCAGATCCCATGGGCGGCGAAAAGCCAGAGCGCGAAAATCACCGCAAGAAGGCAGCCCAGCGACAGCACCGGGCCGAGCACCCGGCCCGTTAGCGTGGCCAGCGCGGCGGTCCAACTGGCATCCTCGCCCTGCTCGCGCCGCCGGCTCATCTCATAGAGGCCAATCGCCGCGACCGGCCCCACCAGCGGAAAGCCCGCCGCCAGCGGAAAGAGCAGATGCACCTGCCCCGCATTCAGCGCCCAAGCGGCAAGGACGAAGCCGATCACCGGATAGAGCGCTACCGCGAAGATGACGTCAGTACGCAGTGCGGCAAAATCCTCGACGCCCTTGCGGAGCGCCGTCCGGATATCGCCGACGCCTATCTTGTTGACCTCCGGCAGGGTCATGTCGTGGCTGCCGATCCCGTCCACCACCGCTCCGACGCTGCGACTAACATCGGCCAACCTTTGCGCGCTCCAGCTCAGCGGATTTCCAATCGTCTCCCGGTGCATGACTGCGTCCTCCCTTCCTGGAGGGCCCGGTATCGGGCGAGGCGTCAGCCGGAGACTCCGGCGCCGCCCGCGAAACTGCCGGGCCGAACCGTCCTCTGGCGACAGTTTAGCAGAGGCAGAGTTGGGTTGCACTCTCGGAAGAGAGGGGCAGTTGGGTCCGAACCCTCCCTATCTGGGTGGCTAGACGCACGCCTCAGGCGATTTCACTCGTTCTCTGGCTGAAATATCTCTTCGATCGAAAGCGCGAAGATACGCGCGATGCGGAATGCAAGTCGAAGGCTGGGGTCGTAGCGCCCCCGTTCGAGGGCGTTCACTGTCTGTCGCGAGACTTTCAGAAAGGCCGCTAGGTCCGCTTGTGACCATCCTTTTTGCTGGCGAAGCTCCTGAACTCGGTTGTTCACTTGAAGCGATACCGCGCGATCATCACTCCGATGAACCAGAGCGAGCCCATTAGACCCCAGACTGAGAACATCGAGATTTTCGGGAAACCTACGCCTTCGAGAAAGCCGTAACTGAAGGTAATCAAGGCCGTGCCGGCAAAAGCCATGGCGAGTGCCTCGAACTGAAGCTTGCGGTGCATCTCGTCCAAGTGCCGAATGCTGCGGACAACCACCCCGCATATGAACGCGGCCGGTAGCATCGGGCTAAGCGCAATTAGGGCACGGGCCAATTGGGTGCCGGTGTCATCAGCGAGGAGGTGTTGAGAAACAACCAGCGTTGCGCCGTAGGCACCCAATCCAGCCAAGAAAAGCAAAAGTCCACGCATCATCACTCCCGACCATGTCAAGTATGCTTTACTTTTCCATGATGAGGGTGCGGATTGTCAAGTATGCTTTACATTTAATCATTCGTCCCATTTGCCCCAGCTTCGCTGCCAGTTCATCAAGTATATGGCTTCGCGCTGTCTGAGCGGCTGCTTCTGCGAAAGCGGCGGTGCGGCATTCGTCATGGTCGAGCGGCGGTAATGGGCCGCGCCTTTCCCAAGGGGGAGGAGAGTCCGCGTCAGTCAAGCCTGCCTTTTTCACCCTGCAGCATCTTTCTCGGAGCCCGAAGCGCCACTCGGGACACGCGCAGTGGATTCCGTTTTGGACGGAGTTCGTCGGGCCCTCATGCCACTCGCGACGCTCACCAATTAAGATGATCCGGAACAGCGGTGCGCAGCGTAAGCATCGGCTAGTTTGGTGCTGCGACGAGCAGTTGGGCGTATATCTGTCTAGACCTTACAACTCGAATGCGACAGATCTCGCCAGCTCGCCCTTCGGGACGCCACGGATATGCCCGTACCAAACCCGCATCACACCACTACAACATGTCGCTGATACGTCGCGCAGCAGTTTGAGCCGAATATAGAAGGGCGGCCTCGTAGTCCCGCGAAACATCTGCGAAAAAGGGAATGCTGAGGGCTGCTGTGACCTGCCCCTGCCGGTTCTTGATGGGTGCCGCGTAGGCGCGAACGGACAGGTCGAACTCTCCGGGATCGTTCGACCAGCCTTGCTGGCGTATTTTCTCAAGTTCCGCGAGAAGCTCCTGCGGATCGCTGAGCGTGCGCTCGGTATAGATCGGAAGTTTGCTGTCCAGGACGCGGTCGATCTCGTCCTTCGATGAATGGGCAAGAAGCACTTTGCTGCCCGCACCCGCGTGAATCGGAAGATGCTCCCCAAGCTGCGCCTGCAATGCGCGGGCCTTCCGGCCCAAGCTGATGGCAACAACCACGACCTGCCCACGGTCGTTGACAGACACTTTCACCGTTTCTCCGAGCGTCCGGCTTACCTCGTCGATAACCGGCTGAGCGGCGGTCGCGACCCGTGACCCCAAGGCTCCAACCGTCACGGAATCAGCCAGACTCAGCAGCCTGCTGCCGAGGACAAAATGGGCATTGTCGAGCTGTCGCAGCATGTCATGCGCCAAGAGAGAATTCAGGATCCGATAGGCGGTCGAACGCGTGACGCCAGCGGCCTCGGCGACCTTCCCAAGGGGCAAGCCATTGGGCTGACGTTCTATTTCCGTCAGGATCGCCATCATTTTTTCAATGGCCGGGTTGCGGTTCGCAGACAATTCACTCTCGTCGGGCATGGCCTTGACAGCTCGCAGATGTTGATTTTATAAGTTTATCATGTGAACTCTATAGTGTCAAATATGAAACTAAAGAGTTACACAGCGAGGGAGGATACGGGCCGGTCCACAGGGACTGACGCGTAACCAGAGGGCCGCTGTCGGGGAGGGCCGCGTCGTGACGAAAGAGAATTTGGCCGCGGGCTTGCCCGACGGCTTTACCGCGCCACCGCTGCCGCGCCGGGCAAAAAAACACCGGCCAGATTGGCTCGTTGCCTACCTGTTTCTTGCTCCGGCTGCGGCGGTCTTTGCGACTTTCGTGGCCTATCCGATGGTGGATGGCGTCTCGACTGCCTTCTCGAACCAGATGGTCGGACAGGGTGGCGCATATGTTGGGCTCGCGAACTTCAAGAAGCTCTTCGCGGACCCGCACTACATCCGGGCGGCGTGGAATTCGCTTGTGCTGACTCTCGGAGTCGTCGCGGTCAAGCTGGTGCTGGGGCTCGGCTGCGCCGTCGCGCTGTCACAGCCCATGCCGATGCGCGGCCTGATACGCGCACTTGCCTTTCTGCCTTGGGCGGTCCCGGGTCTTATCGCGGGCCTGTCGTGGAAATGGATTTTCGACGAACAGGCCGGCGTCCTTTCCTATCTTGCAATGTCCCTGAACCTGTCGGACCGGCCGATCTACTGGCTGTCGGACCCGAGTTGGGGTCTGTGGTCCATCGGCATCGCGATGATCTGGCACGGCTTGCCCTTCTTCACGATGATGTTTCTGGCCGCGCTCAGTTCGATCCCATCCGATCTGAACGAGGCCGCGGCCATCGACGGGGCAAAGCCGATCCGGCGGTTCTTTTCCGTCACGTTGCCGCAGATGAAGGAAGTGATCTTCGTCACCGTGATGCTGTCGACCATCTGGACGTTCAACTCGTTTCACATGGTCCATGTCCTGACCGGAGGTGGCCCGGCCATGCGCACCCATATCCTGCCGACGCTCGCGTATCACTACGGCATTGCGCAAAGCAATCTCGGCCTGGGCTCCGCTGTGCTGGTCTCGGTCATCCCGGTCTTTCTGATCCTCATCGTGCTGCTGACCCGCCGCATGTTGAAGGACGAGACCTGAGAAAGGGGCGCAAAAAATGGTCCGTTCGAAATCGGAAAAGACGGCGCGCAGAATCTTTACGGCGCTTGGCGTAGGCTTCTCGGTGATCTGGGCCTTGGCACCGATCTATTGGGTGGTCGTCACCTCGCTCAAGACCTCGCGCGAGATCTATGCCTATCCGCCAACACTTTATCCCCACAAGCTGACATGGTCGAACTTCGAAGCCAGCATCTGGGGCTCGCAATTCATCCGCTATGTCTGGAACTCGGCACAGGTCGCGGTGGCGGTCACGATCATCTCGGCGGTGGTAGGTGCGCTCGCGGCCTATCCCGTGGCGCGGATGCGGTTCAAGGGCAAGGCGATTGCCGCGCGAACCATCGTCACGGCCTATCTGCTGCCCCCGTCCCTGTTGTTCATCCCGCTGTTTCTGGTCCTGCAATCCATGGGGCTGATGAACACCAAGACCGGGCTCGTCGTGGCCTATCTGACCTTCACCGTTCCCTTCTGCACTTGGATGCTGATCGGCTACTTCCGCACCATTCCCGCCGAATTGGATGAGGCGGCACGGATGGATGGCGCAAGCCGCATCCAGATGCTGCTGAAGGTAATCCTACCGATCGCGACGCCGGGCTTCGCAGTGGTGGCGCTGTTTGCCTTCACCCATGCCTGGAACGAGTTCCTTTACGCACTGGTCTTCGTCCATTCGAACGATACCAAGACATTCACTGCCGGTCTGAACGGTCTGATCATGGGCGACACGTTCATCTGGGGCCAACTCATGGCCAGTTCGGTCATCGCCATCATTCCCATACTTGTCATCTACATCGTCGCGCAGCGGTACATCGTGGAGGGCTTGGCCGCAGGCAGCGTCAAGGGGTGATCCCCTAGAATTCAATGGTTTGGAGGAGGAAAACTACATGAAGAAGCTTATGGCCTCATTGACGACTTCGGTCGCGCTCTTGCTGCCGGCGATGTCGCATGCGCAGGACCTGACGATCTGGGCAATCCAGGCGTTCAATCAGCAGGCCGATGACCTGATCACCCAGATGGCTGAAGAATTCGGGCATGAGCGTGGCATCTCGGTCGAATACAGCATCGTTCCCGCCAATGTGCTGAACGAACGTCTGGCCGCCGCCATTCAGGGCGATGCAATGCCTGATGTCTTTATGAATGTCGGTCAGCAGGTGCAATATTTCGCCAAGCTGGGCGTGACCCAGCCACTCGACGATCTTCTGTCCGAGATGCGCGCGGTCGATGGCGGCATCTATGAAAGCACCGTGCCTTCGGTCATGCGTGACGGCAAGGCGATGGCGCTGCCGCTTGAGGTTGACGTCGTGCCGATGTTTGCACGCAAGGATCTGCTTGAGGAGGCCGGGCTTGGCCTGCCCAAGACGCTCGACGAATTGCGCAGTGCCTCGCAGGCGATCCTGGCCAAGAACCCGGCGATCACAGCCTTTGGGCTTCCGACCAGCGAGGCCAATGATGCCGAGACCATGGCCCGCATGGTTGTCTGGTCGTTTGGCGGCCAGATGTTCGACGAGACCGGGACCAAGGTGACGTGGAATTCGCCCGAGACGGTCGCGGCCTATAAATATATCGCCGACATGTTCGCCGAAGGCACGATCCCGCGCTCGACCCTGACCTGGGACGATGCGGGCAACAATACCGCCTATCAGACCGGGCGTGCCGCCTTCATCATGAACCCGCCCAGCGTCTACAGCTGGCTCAAGGAGAACGATCAGGATCTGCTGGCCGACACCGCCCTGATCCCGATCCCGGTGGGACCTGGCGATAAGGGCCGCTCGGCCACGCTGCTGTCGACCTTCTCGTGGATGGTCAGCAACAAGTCCGATCGTCAGGACGACGCGAAGGCATGGCTGCGCTATTTCTTCGCGCCCGATCATTACCAGAAGATCATCGAAACCGTCGGCGGACGTTGGATTCCGATCTATCCCAGCATGACGAAATCGATGCCGCTCTTCGCCGAGAACCCCGATTTCGCCAATTTCGACGAAATGGCGCGCAATGGGGTTGTGGACGGCTTCTCAGGTCCTCCCACCGCTTGGGCCGCGACGGTCAGCACTTCCAAGGTCGTGACCCAGTCGATCCAGCGCGTGCTGGTCGATGGCGAGACGCCTGAAGATGCCGTGGCCTGGGCCGCCGCCAAGATCGACGAACTCAAGGTCGAATGAGCTTTTGAACTCCCGGTCGACACCGGCCGGGAGCCCCCGCAGGCGATACCCAGAAAAACTCTCTCAGGATTCAGACCGTGACCCACACCCCTGACATCAAACGCCCCCCTCGCGCACTTTGCGAGGCGCTTGCCAAGGTGGGCAGCGCAACCGCCGCTGGCGAGTTGAACCAGATGGGCCTGCGCGACACCTTCATTCGCGGGCCGATACCCCACACCCGCGGGCGCTCAATCGCGGGCCCGGCGCTGACGCTGCAATTCATGCCCAAGCGCGAGGACATTTACGGGGCCAATGAATATGACGATCCCGAGGCGCAGCTTCACCGTCATGCGCTCTACCACACGCAGGAAGGTGACGTCATCGTCGTCGATGCGCGCGGCGACATGACGAGCGGGATCTTCGGCTCAATGATGCTGAGCTATTTTGCGGGCAAGGGCGGCAAAGGCGTCATCATCGACGGCTGCATCCGCGACTCGGCGCAATGCCTCGATCTCGACCTTGGTTACTGGATCAAGGGCGTCACGCCGAATTACCACACCCAAACCAATATTATTCCCTTCGCCGTCAATGTCCCGATCGCCTGCGGCGAGGCACTGGTCTATCCCGGCGACATCATCATCGCCGATGACGATGGCGCGGTGGTCGTTCCCGCCGCCATGGCCCAGGAGCTGCTGGAGCGCGCGACCCATCATGTCGAATGGGAAGAATTCACCCGCATAAAGCTGCTCGAGGGTGCGGACCTACGCAAATATTACCCTCTCCGCGACGACGCGCGCGGCGAATATGAAGCCTGGCGCGCCGCGCAGGCAAGCCACGGCTGAGCGGGGGGTATGTCATGGCAGATGTCCGTCTGAGCCAGATCCGCAAGACCTTCGGCGGCCATCAGGTCATCAAAGGGATCGATCTCGATATCAAGAGCGGCGAGTTCATCGTCTTTGTCGGCCCCTCGGGTTGTGGCAAATCCACGCTTCTGCGGCTGATTGCGGGACTTGAGGAAATCTCGGCCGGCACGCTGGATATCGGCGGGATGCGCGCGAACGAGGTGCCCCCGGATGCGCGCGGGATTGCGATGGTGTTCCAGTCCTATGCGCTTTACCCGCATATGACCGTCCGCGACAACATGGCCTTTGGCCTGAAGCTCGCCAAGATTCCTACGGCCGAGCGGGACGCCAAGGTTCGCAAGGCGGCGGCAATGCTGCAGCTGACCGATTATCTGGATCGGCTGCCCAAGCAACTGTCCGGCGGTCAGCGCCAGCGCGTCGCCATCGGCCGCGCCATCACCCGCGATCCCGATGTTTTCCTGTTCGACGAGCCGCTGTCAAACCTCGACGCCGCCCTGCGGGTCGCGACCCGGATCGAGATCGCAAATCTCAAGGATGCGATGCCCGGCACGACGATGATTTATGTGACGCATGATCAGACCGAGGCGATGACGCTGGCCGATCGTATCGTCGTGCTGAATGCCGGTCAGATCGAACAGGTTGGCAGCCCGATGGAGCTTTACCATCGCCCCTCCAATGTGTTCGTCGCGCAGTTCATCGGCTCGCCCGCGATGAACGTGATCGCGGTCGAAAGCTCGGGTGATCGCATTCGTTTTCCGGGAGGCGGGGAAAGCGATCTGCCGGGTCACGCGCGCATCTCGGGCGAAAGGCTGCAGTTCGGCATCCGCCCCGAGCATCTGCGCGAAGTGCCACAAACCGAGGCCGCCTTCAGCGGCACCGTCACCAATGTCGAGCGTCTGGGCGAGCAGGCCATCGTTCATGTCGAGATCGGAAGTGGTGCCATGCTGGTCGCCAAGATCGACAACGACACCCCGGCGCGCAAAGGTTCCGTAATCCATTTGGCCTATGATCCCGCGCGCGCGCATTTCTTCGATGCTCAGGACAAGGCCATTCAGGCCACCTGACATCTGCATATACGGAGACATCATGATTCAGATCGCCGAATTCATCGCGCCGACGCCCAATAAAATCTGGCGTCTCGCGCAGCAGGCGGGCGTCAACCTCGCCGTGGGTGGCCTTCCCCCCGAGGATCTTATCCATGCGGGCGAGACCTCTTGCGACCTCGGTCCGCTGACCCGCGTCAAACAGCGCTACAACGATGCGGGCTTCGACCTGCGGGTGATCGAATCCCGCCCGCCGCTGAACAAGGCCAAGCGTGGCCTGCCCGGCCGGGATGAACAGATCGACGAGGTCTGCAAGCTGCTGGTCAATATGGGCAAGCTGGGCATCCCGATCTGGTGCTACGAATGGATGGCGGACTTCAATTGGCTGCGCACCGATTTTGCCCGTCCAAGTCGCGGAGGCTCGGTGGTCACCGCCTTTGATCTGGCGCAGGTTCGCGAGGATCTGACCGATCAACCACCGATCAGCGAAGAGGCACTGTGGGAAAACCTTGAATATTTCCTGCGTCGCGTGATGCCAGTGGCGGAAAAGGCCGGGGTTACTCTGTCGATGCATCCCGACGACCCGCCGACTTCGCCGATCCGTGGCGTCGGACGGATCATGCGGACGGTCCCGAATTTCGAGCGTTTGCTGGAGATCATCCCGTCCGAGCGTAACACCATCACCATGTGTCAGGGCAATTTCACCCTGATGACGGATGACCTTCCGGCGACCATCCGCAAATTCGGCAAGAAGATCAGCTTCGTTCATTTCCGCGATGTCGAGGGCGTGCCGACCAAATTCCACGAGACATGGCACGATGCGGGCAAGACCGACATGGTCGCCTGCATGCAGGCCTATCGTGATATCTGTTTCGACGGCGTGTTGCGCCCCGATCATGTTCCGACGGTCGAAGGCGACAGCAATGACGATGCCGGCTACTCGGCCTTTGGTCGCCTCTATGCCATCGGCTATATCCGGGGCATGCAGGAAGTGGTCTATCGCGACTGATCGACCAAGACCGGGGAGGGTCCAGAATGCGCGAAACTCAGGGGCTGGTCGTTCTGGTCACCGGCGCGGGTGGCAATCTTGGTGCGAAGGCGATCAAGGCGCTGCTTGCGACCGATTGGTGCAGCCGGATCGTTGGGCTTTATTGGCCTGCGCTGCCTGCGGACCTTCCCAGCAATGCCAAGCTTGAGCCCGTCATCGCGGATCTGACCCGCGCTGATGGGCCATGGCGGAAGCATATGCGGGGCGTCGATTGCGTCCTGCATTTTGCCGCCGTCAATCCCTTTCCTGACGCAAGCTGGCAAGAGGCAACCGCCTCTTTCGACATCACCGTCAATCTAGGGCTTTGCGCCGCAGCCGAGGGCGTCTCGCGCTTCGTCTTCGGCTCGTCGAACCATGTCATGGGCGGCTACAAAGATGGCGTTCTGGCTGCGGCGCTGCTGCCCGGAGGACTCTATGACCACCTTCCTCCGGCCCCCGGAACGCATTGGCATGATGGTCAGAAGCTCATGGATTCGACGATCTATGCGACATCGAAGCTGATGGGCGAACGCTTCCTGAGGGGGCTGGCCGCCGGATCTGGCGGGCGATTGTCCAGCGTCTCGCTGCGTATCGGATGGATACTGCCGGGAGAAAACGACCCGCGCGATATTAGCGCCACAGGCTCGCATGGAAGCGGTAGCACGACGCATTTTCATGCCGGACCGGATGAGGCACGAAACCTGAGCTGGTTTCGCGGCATGTGGCTCTCGAACGAGGATTTCCAGCATCTGATTTTGGCGGCAATAAGCGCGGATGCGGAATCTTGGCCGCAGCCCGGCATTGTGGTGAATGGCGTTTCGGCAAATACTGGGATGGATTGGTCGCTGACGGGCGGGGCGGAACGGATCGGCTACCATCCGCAGGATAACCTGTTCGCGCGTCTCATGCCAGCCGACTAGGCCGAGACCTGACCAATGCACCACGCACGGTGGATCTCGTGCCTCCCGTTGGATTTTTGCGGGCATCCGAAATGGCTTATTCCGCCCTGCAGGACAGCATCACAGGGGTGGATCTGATCAATGTACTGCACCTGCGAACGTTAGGTTCTTCCGCTTCGCTGCCGCCGAATCGGGGATTCTGCTGCATCGTGCCTGAGCGGCGGCATCGGCGATAGCCGCGGTGCAGCATTCGACATGGCCGACCGGCGGCAATGGGCCGCTTTCCCTGTGGGTGCAGAACCCTAGTGAATGCTCTCCCTCAGCTAGATTGCGTTTTAGCGTTGCTCTGGCTGCGAGGCACCACTCTCGCGCCACTGCGTGAGGTCGTAGATAGTCGAGGCACGGGCCGGGCCCTGTTCAGAAGGCGCGCCGCAGATGAACGACGAGGGAAGACACAATCCGCCGTGGCCTGAGGGGTGGCTCCTCGCGAGCTATAGGTACGCCGGGCCCGCGAGTTGCGAGACGTCTCAGCAGGCCGCAGTATAAGTCTGGCCCGCCGAATTACGATAGCGGCACATTTTGGTCGTGGGTTGGTTCGCCCCGACCTGGGCGCCGACCGCAGCACCCGCCAGCGTGGCGGCCGTTTTGCCGCTGCCCGAGCCAATCTGGTTGCCGACAGCTGCCCCTACCAGTGCCCCGGATGCCGCATTGACGCCCTGATTGTCCGAACATCCCGACAAGCCGCCAAGGCTTGTCAGAATGACGGCTGCGGCCCCTACCAGTTTCATCATGGTTTAGTCTCCTGCTGCTTATGAAGGTCCAGAACCGAGAGAGTTACAGGCAAGCTGACACTGAGCCCCCTCGCAGGGCCTCTGGCCGCCCTGCAAAACCTAACGGAATCATCAAACCTTCATGCCCGCCGACAGGTTCCCTGGCAGGTCGAACTCTTATGCGAGGGGCTCGGATCAGCGTGTCAAGATGTCAAAGGTAGCGCAGACAAGCCGCGCCAACCTGGCGGGCAGGATGCCCGGCGCGGAGGCAGCTCGACTCGAGGCAATGCCGCGAGCTCAACGAAAACAAACCGCCCTGCAGTGTAGCGTTGCAGCGACGGGTTTGATGCGGATATGGAGTTACCCCCTCAGGCTGGACCACGGGACTTCATCGAACTAAGCCGCCTTCTGAGCGATTAGCGTTTCGAATTCCTCGGGTGGGCAGTAGCCGAGGGCTGAATGCAGTCTTCTGGTATTGTAGACCTGCTCGATGAAGACCGGCAACCGGCGGGCGACATCGGCGAAAGTTTCGTATCCGGCGAGATAGACCTCCTCGACCTTCAGGGTCTTCATGAAACTCTCGGCCTGGGCATTGTGATA
>NZ_JACVAW010000043.1:0-11910 GCF_014851995.1 Paracoccus sp. PAR01 | reverse complement strand
ACCGGAGCCGCCAACCGAGAGAACCTCCAATGTAGTCTCCATGGAGAAGCTCCATCATCCAACCTCGATGGAAGCCAATGATCCCATCAAGAACCGCGCTGGAAGGTGGGATGGGGGCAGCGCTTACTGTTATCTCTGCCTTTCAACAGATCGTCTCCTGCCGATCCAAGGGTGTATCAGTTCCTCGGTTGCCCCAAAGTCGATCATCGCCTTGGCCGCCATCGATCACGTCGTTTCCCGTGTCTCCGAAACGACTGTCGGAACCTTGCTCGCCCAAAAGCAGCGGCTGCCCTGATCTCCACTGAGAGGCGGTCGCTCTCAGATCCCCAAATAGAGCCAGTCGTTGCGCAATCCGCCATTCAGCGTGTCTGTGCAACGGTTGTCATCAATCACATCATTTACGGAATATGTGCGGAAATAGTCCGCCATTCGACCGCCCGAGAATTTGTCGACCCTGCGAAGGGCGTGAGCGATCACCGTCTGATCGTCGTCGTTCCTCCAGGAATTTACCGACTTGATAACCGGGATCACCGGGATATTGCCCCCGGTCAAGCAGAGCATCCGGTCGGATCCCACCATCGGCACATAGCTGGACATGGCGCCGAGTAAGGGATGCCAGTGGATATGTAGCGGATAATACACCGCTAGAAATTTCCCGCGGTCTGACTCGATAATCCTATACGAAGCGGAAGGCGCTTCCCCAGGAATGCTTCAGCATATCAAGCGTTCGAAAACTCGAAGTCGCGGAGATCGGCGGCAATGAACTTACCTTGCCGGTGCACGGCAGCGCCCGCGTTGGGGGAACAAAAAAATTCTGCCAGCGTGGATGAGAAATCCGTTCGGCTCCGTATATCCCTCAAGATGAGCAAGACACCGGACCCGATCCTTCAGCAGCTTCCTGCCCTGCGCCGTTATGCGCTGGCCCTGTCGCGCGACGAGGCCGAGGCGGACGATCTTGTGCAAGAGGCACTTTTGCGCGGGCACCAGCATCGCCGGGGTTTCCGGGTCGGGGGAAACCTTCGGGCCTGGTTGTTCGGGATTCTGCGCAATGCCTTTCTGGACCGGTTGCGCAGTCGCCGCGCCCAGTCCCGGCGCGAGGCGGAATATGCCGGACTTGCGGGGCATTCGATCGATGCGCCTCAGGATGCGGTGGTGCGGCTGGGGCAGTTGCGGCTGGCCTTCATGGACCTGCCCGATGAGCAGCGCGAGGCGCTGTCCTTGGTCGCGATCGAAGGGCTCAGCTATGCCGAGGCGGCCAAGCTGGCCGATGTTCCGATCGGGACGCTGATGTCGCGGGTGGCGCGTGCGCGGGCCAAGCTGCGGGATTTCGAAGAGGGCAGGGTGCAGACCCCGGCGCTCAGATTGGTGGGAGGACGCGATGCAGCAGGCAAGTGACGCGATTTCCGAACTCGACCTCAACGCCTATGTTGATGACCAGCTGGACGACTGGCAGCGGCTTTGGGTCGAGGAATACCTCTCGCACCAACCCGATGCTGCGGCGCGGGTGATGCAGGATCTGCATCTGAAACGCGAATTGCGGCTGTGTTTTGCCGGCGCGCCCGAACCGAACTCCGCGCAGCGGTCGGCTGGGCTAAGCCTATCGCGGGCGCTCAAGCGCGACGAAAGGCTGCGCCGGGTGGTGCGGCTGGTCCCGGTAGGGGCACTTCTGCTGGCGGGCTGGCTGGCCAATGAGGGGCTGGGTCCGTTGTCCGTGGGCAAGGTGGTTGCCTCGCAGCCGCCGCATCCGGTTGTTGCCGCCGCGATTTCCGCGCGCGAGGCCAGCATGATCCGCCTGCCGATGCGCTCGCAGCCGCAGATCCACGAGCTTGACCGCGATGAGCTGCGTGCCTCGACCGGCATTCTGCTGCCGCGCTTCGACAGCAACTGGTCGATCCGGGATGCGCAGGTCTTCCCCTCGCCACAAGGGCCGGGGATCGAGATCGTCTTTGACGCGGGGAGCCTTGGCCGCCTGAACCATTTCGCGGTGCGGTCGGGGGATTTCGCGGTGACCCTGCCGCATGTGGAACAACACGGCGCCCGCAATGTCGCCTGGTTCCAGATCGGAGAAACCGCGCATGTCCTGATTGCCGAACATGGCGACCGGGATGAGTTGCTGAAGATCGCCGAAGACCTGTCATCGACCCTTTACTGATCCACGGAGACCACGATGGAACATATGACACGGGGCCGCAGCGCCGGCTTTTCCCCCGCCGCCAATTACGACGAAGGACTGCGCGCGCATATGCTGCGCATCTACAACTACATGGGGCTTGGCCTTGCGCTGACCGGGTTGGTGGCGATGCTGGTGGCCTCGGTCCCGGCGATCTATGTGCCGATCTTCAGCACCCCGCTGAAATGGGTGGTGATGCTGGCGCCGCTGGGCTTCATCATGTTCCTGTCCTTCCGTATCGAGACGGTCTCGGGCGCGACGGCGCAGACACTGTTCTGGGCCTTCTGCGCAGTGATGGGCCTGTCGCTGGCCTCGATCTTTCTGGTCTATACCGGGACCTCCATCGCGCGGGCCTTCTTTGGCGCGGCGGCGATGTTCGCGGGGATGAGCATCTACGGCTACACGACCAAGCGTGACCTCAGCCAGTTCGGCAGCTTCCTGATGATGGGCCTGATCGGCGTCATCATTGCCAGCATCCTCAACATCTTCCTGGGGTCGTCGGCGCTGCAATTCGCCATCTCGATTATCGGCATCATCGTCTTTGTCGGCCTGACCGCATGGGACACCCAGTCGATCAAGCTGCAATATGCCGAGTATCACGACGATGAGACCCGCCAGAAGCTGGCGGTGATGGGCGCGCTGTCGCTGTATCTGAACTTCGTCAACATTTTCCAGCTTCTGCTGAGCCTGACCGGCCAGCGGGAAGAATAACCCGTCAGAAGGAAAGACTTGAGGCATGGACCATAACGACAGGCAGGCCATCGAAGGCCTGTTCGACAAGCTTGCGCATGTGGAACGTCAGCATCCCTCGCGCGATGGCGAGGCCGAGCATTTCATCGCGGGCCAGATTGCCCGTCAGCCCGGCGCGCCCTATTTCATGGCCCAGACCGTCATCGTGCAGGAACATGCGCTGAACGCGGCGCAACAGCAGATCGAAGAACTGGAATACCAGCTGCAAACCGCGCGTCAGGGTGCGGGGCAGGGCGGCTTCCTGTCGCGCATGTTCGGTGGTGGCGCTGCTGCCCCGGCACCGCGCATGGCACCGCGCCCGCAGCCGGGCTATGGCCATGGCGGCTCGCCGATGGGGCGTCCGATGGGCCATGCGCCCGCGCAGGGCGGTGGTTTTCTGGCCGGGGCCGCGCAGACGGCGATGGGTGTCGCAGGCGGCGTCCTGCTGGGCAATGCCGTGATGGGCATGTTCGCCGGTGAGGCCGAAGCCGCCCCAGCCCCCGCGCCCGAGGAAGAAGAGGAAGATGCCGACTTCGCGGATGCCGGCGGCTGGGACGACGAAGAAGCCTAAGGAATACCGGAGGGGGCGGCCGTCCTCCCCCGGTTTTGCCCCGTAACGATTGCTCCGGTGAAGCCCCGCGGATTTCTGGTCCGCGGGGCTTTCTTTTTGCCGCAGGAAAGGCGGGTTATGCCCGAAGGCGCGCCTTCCCTTTAGGTCACTTCGCCCATACCGTGTGGACAAGCATTCCAGAAAAAAGGGACAGAACATGCCAAAGAAGCTGATCCTTGCCGCGGGTCTTTTGACCCTTGCCGCATGCACCACGACCGATACCTACAGCGATGCCATCGCCAAGTCGGTGCCACCCAGTGCCGCCGTGAAGGCCGTGATCGTCGCAGGGGCCGAAAGCCTGATCTATGACCCGTCCTCGATCCGAAAGGCCGAGATCTCGAATGTCGCGACCCTGCCTGACGGGCTGCAGGGCGTCTGTGTCCGCGCCGACAGCAAGAACGTCTCGGGCAACTATATCGGCGTCCACAGCGTCGGCATCCCGATCCGCGACGGCAAACTGGCCGGAGGAGCGCTGGACCACGCCATCTGCAACCGCAAGGACCTGACATGGCAGCCCTTCCCCGAGCTTGAAAAGCTGCCGGCGAAGTAATCAGGCGCGCCTGCGCAGGCGCAAAAGACCCGGCTTGCTCACAAGGAGCCGGGTCGCAACGCCATAAGCCGCCATGGGTGTCAGGCGAAGCAGTCAGCTTCGAGCGCGACATCATATTGTCTTGAAAAATCACCACAAGTGGCGGAGAGGGTGTCCGTAGAAGAGATGTTCGCCACAATTCTCTGACCCTCAAATTTTTCTTGTTTTATTGGATATATACGCCTCAATGCAAACGTGGAGCCACGCTGAATATCGTGGGTATCCGCGTCCTGTAAGGGGAAGGATTGGGGGAAGTGAAATGCCGAATGGCAAAGGTCTGCGGCGGGATAAGGTTCTGACTGCCGCATTGGTGCGAAGCGTTAAGGAGCCGGGCAAGTATCACGATGGGGGCGGGAGCGGGCTGTTCCTGCGGGTGGACGCCAACGGAGCGCGCTTCTGGGTCCAGCGTGTCACCTTCCGGGGTAAACGGCATGAGATTGGGCTTGGCTCGCCTGCGGTCGTGAGTTTGGCTGAAGCGCGGACGGCCGCGCTGGAAAACCGCCGCCTCATTCATTCCGGTGTCGATCCGCTTGCCGAGAAGCGGAAGGCGCGAGAGGTGGTGACTTTTGCCCTGGCAGTTGAGAGTTGCATTGGCGCGCGGACCGCCACCTTTCGCAATGAAAAGCACAAGGCGCAATGGCGCTCCACCCTCGAAACCTACGCCGTGCCGGTGCTGGCCCGTCTGGCATTAAATGAGATCGGCACAGATGCCGTTCTGCGGGTTCTGGAGCCGATCTGGCTTACGAAGCATGAAACCGCCTCACGGCTGCGCGGGCGCATCGAGGCGGTGTTGTCTTGGGCGACGGTCGCCGGGCATCGGACGGGCGAGAACCCGGCGCGTTGGAAGGGGAACTTGTCCGAGCTTCTGCCGAAGGCGGGCAAGGTCGCAACCCCCGTCCATCAGCCTGCCTTGGCGTTGGCTGACCTGCCGTCCTGGTGGTTGGCCCTTGCGGGGCGCGAAGGCATTGCCGCGGAGGCGTTGCGCTTCCTTGCGATGACCGCCTCACGTTCGGGCGAGGTGCGCGGCATGACTTGGGCGGAAGTGGATTTGGGCGCAGGTGTCTGGACTGTTCCTGCCGAGCGAATGAAAGCCGGACGAGAGCATCGCGTCCCGTTGACACTCGAGGCGCAGGAGTTGCTGGAGCGGATTCCGCGTTGGAACGGGACAAACCTGGTTTTCCCTGGGCAGGCGCGTAAGACGGGCGACACTCCCGCGCTTTCCGACATGACGCTTTCTGCGGTGATGCGCCGGATGCAAGCCGATGCCGAGGCAAAAGCAAAGGCGGCGGGCGAGGATCTGGAGCGGGCAGGCTGGCGCGATGCCCGTTCGGGCCGTCCGGTGGTGCCGCACGGTCTGCGATCGTCCTTCCGCGATTGGGCAGCGGAGAGAGGTATTGACCGCGACCTTGCGGAAATTTGCCTAGCGCACGCGGTCGGCTCGGACGTGGAGCGCGCCTATCGGCGCTCTGACATGCTGGAGCGGCGACGAGCCGTCATGACCGATTGGGGCCGCGCCTTGCGAGGAGAGAACGGCACGGTGGTTGATCTCGGGCGGCGCGCGAAATGAGTTGGCCGGACAGTTCCAAGGAATTGGCGGAGCAAACACCCAAAATCGAGGAAATCTTACGCCCGCACATCGAGGCAAACAGGAGACAGCTACCAGAGAAGTCCGTTGCCGATTTACTTCTGCTCAGGCTGGTCGAACGGATCCCTGACCTTGTAAATCTCGCTGGGGAAGATGCCCTGGCGGCGCTTGAGGCCATCTTGAAACAGCCTCGAGGGAAGCCCGGTGCAGGCATTCGCGGACGCGCGAATAGTGCGCGTGTGATGCAAACCATGCTCGACCAGATGAAGGAGTTCTACCTCAACGCTGACTCTGAGCGTTCTCACCCCGGTTTGAGCGATGTTGTTGACCGAACGAACGCGATGGTCAGACCAAAATATCATGGTGTTGGCCAGGACCCCCGATCGGTGAACCGGATGCTCAGTGATGCCATGGGAATGCCCATGACATTCACAGAGCTGCGAAAGCAGGCGAAGGAGTTGGCGAGAGTGGAGGAGGCCGAAAGGATAGGTGGCTGGTCGCCCCGGGCTGCACTCGAAAAGTAGGGCATTGGCGCAACGCTCATGCCAGTTGTTCCAAATCGCCTGTTGGGGAATCTTAGCGGAAGCGGGCGCAAGGTTAGCCACATTCCAAAAGAGGAAATCCGATGCTGGACGATGCGAAACTGATTTCGCGCGGCGAAGTGCTGCACGTTCTGAACATCAAGAACACTCTGCTTTATGAAATGGTGAAACGGGGCGAGTTTCCCGCACCCCTAAAAATCGGACGGCGCTCTGCCTGGCTGGAGCGTGAGGTTCTGGCCTGGGTGAATGCCAGGGCGGCTGAGCGTGCGGCATGAGCAGCTACACCTACGACAGCGAAGCAGTCGAGCATCCCGCTTTGTTCTCGGGGCTTCCGCCGCCAGAGACAGCAGCGGAACGCAAGCGGCGGCGCGACAGGGAGGCGCGGGCAATCTATCGCTCCAAACCCGATAGCCGGTTGAAGCGCAAGGCGCGAGCGCTGGCGCGGCGGGCGCGCCTCGCTGTACGCGTAATTGTTCCCGATCTTTGCGAGAGATGAGCCAGCGTCGGCAGGCTGGAGGCGCATGATCTGGACTATGCGGGGCCCTTGGAAGTCCGCTGGCTTTGCCGGGCCCGCCATGAGGTAGTTGACGCGCATCAGGGTTTTGCGCGTCTGCCAATTTCCTTGCCGATCCTCCGTGCAACGTCACATGCGCGCGGCTGAGGGCTAAAGGATTTTTCCAATTTAAGGCATGGAGTAACGGGCATGGATTTGCTCGCAGCACCTCTGCGCGTCCTGCGCGGAGATGGAAAAGGCTTTGCCCGGAAAGCCGGGGCAGCCGATGTTTTGTCCCCGCCGCATTCGCACCTGGTTTCAGGGTCGGCCATATGAGCGGGGACCAAATGTGGAAAGCAAGAGAAGCAATCAGGAAGTTGCGCGCTTCTGGGGTGAAGGTGTCTAAGCGCGCTGCTGAAACGCTAACCGAGCTTGCCGCGAAAGACGGGGGCGGAGGAATCTACCCTAAACGAGGAACGTTGGCCTCTGACATAGGCTCCAGTTTAAGCACGGTTCGGCGGGCGCTTCGCGAATTGCAAGCATTAGGTCTTCTGGAGACTCGCCACCGGAAAAACGCGGCGGGCGGGCAAGGATCTTCTGCATATGTTCTGAAACTGGATGCTGTGAAACCAGAGGGTCAGAATGACCCTCTGGCAAATCCAGAGGGTCAGAACGACGCGTTCAGAGGGTCAAAAAGACGCATCCAGGGGGTCAAAACGACCCACGTAAACATGAACCCTAAACGAGAACCTGAAACTCGCGCGTCATCAGGCGAGACTGGTCCGACCGAAAATGCGGAAGGCGAAAAAAACTGCCGTCGCTCACCTCTTGATCCTTGGGGCAGGGCAAGGGTGCAGGCGGATGCAGGCCTGCCATGGGTTCACCCGGAAACCGGACGGTGGCACACCGCGAAAGAGTTTGTTGATCTCGTATCAGGCCAGGAGAAAACGAAATGACGTACATTCAGCTTGCGTAGGTGAAACCCCGTGCGTGCATTGCTCACCACCCGTTACCCCGACTGGGGGGCGGCAGACCTAGAACGAATTGCCCATGATCGCATGAGCCGGTTGGCGGCTGAGACTCTGATCATCCTGCAAGCGTGTCCGGCTCCCAATTGTCGATTACTGGCCTTCGCGGCCTACTGGGCGCAGGTGGCAAGGGTGGGCGTTGCGCCGAGCCCCGGCAGCGCGGCCATAATCCTCAGCAAGCTGTCGAATTGAGCGACGCCCGAGGATTTCGCGGTGGGCAATGGCGATCTGCTGCCCGATCTGCCAGCGGCAGAGGATTTGGCTGACCTGACCGACTTGGACCCCGAGACGATCCGGGCCGAACTTGCGCGCCTTCGCAGATTTGAGATTCTGGAGGGCAGACCTCGGGGGGGCGGAGTGGAGCGCTTTTCGTTGCAACGCATGGCGGCGTTCAGGTCGGGTGCGCCTTAGTCTGAAAATGCCAGCCCGACGCGCTGAGCGTGCCGCTGGAGCAGCTTTGGGTTCAATGTTGACACCCGAGCGCTCGAATGGCGCAAGGGTGTCTGGTGGCGCTCTACGGGCCAGCTCCCTGATTGTGTTATTGTATCACGCGCAGCGTAGGGAATGGCTCGGGCGCTTGACGCGAAAGGGTGACGTTTTTGGACTGGTCGAAGCGCGAATTTACCAAGGCGATGAACGCGGCGGGCTACACCCGGCAATGGCGTTACAAGCGCGACCGCGACTTTTGGCGCATCGAGGAGGCCGAGGAACGAGGGTTGCGCTGGTGCATCCGCTGCGGCCGGAACCTCGCCCGCGATCTGCGACTGAACACGCTCTATTGCTCGCCAAGCTGCCGCGAAAGGGCGCGCCAAATGCGCCGGGCGCGCGGGGTTCGGCGCGATGCTTTCCTGCGCCATCCGGTGAAGGTGGGTGAAAAACTTGACTGGCGCGAGCTTGCAGAGCTGCGGGCACGAAACTTCTACCTCTGCCACGGGCGGGTGATTTCAGAGGCGCGCAGAATCTGCCCAAAATGGCGGAAGGGACGCTTTGTGTAGGCAAGCATGGGTCATTCGCCCCGGCGACCGCAAACCACGACGGGGCGTGGGGCCATCGCAAAACGTAGGCTTGGACTGAAAGGCTTGGCGATGGAGTATTGGGCGAAGTGTCGGTATCTCACAAAAGTTTCCCACGGGGTATGGGGCGCTTGTGCGGCGTGCAGAATGACGGTTTCGAGCCCTTCAGCGACATTCGGACAAGCGGCGGCATGACCCAAGCTATGCAGGTGCAGCGGCAGGTCAGCCCCCAAGCCGCAGCTCGCCAGTGACAAATGCCGCACCGCGCATAGTTGAATCGGTCCGTCAGTAATTCCGCAGCGAAATCTTCCAGTAGACAGCAGCGAGGCGCACGAATGGGACAAGCGGGCGTTCGCTGCTGCCGCATCCATATCGCCCTGGCCTGGGCTCAGAGAGATCCGTGGGGCGTGAAGCGGTCTCCCGCGGCGAGTGCAAGCTGTCATTGTGCAGCTGTCAACTTGCAGGGAATGCTGGGTTTGGCTCACGCGCACCATAGTGTCCACCATCTATAGCGAAGACTACCCAATACACTTACTGCTCGGCAAGGCGGTCAGACCGGACGGTCACGTCTCCTTGTGAACATCAATACCAGCAAATACTCTTTTCTCCGTGAGCGAGACAGGCAAACAGCTTTTTTGTGTGGGCTGGAGGAAATAAAAATAAGTGAAATGAACAGCTTACAGGAAAAGCTCTTCCCACTCGGTGACAGAAGGCAGACACGTTCTTTCTTCGCGTCATCGGTGCGCGAATTCTCGGGAATCTCGATCGAAGCCATCATCGGGCAACTTTCAACTAGGGTCGGCCTTGAGCATGCAGGTGATGAGGCGCAGCAAATTCGAGCCTGGCGGGATCAGGTGGAAATTCTCAAGGCGGCCTTTCATGTTATAGGGCCGCGCTCGGATGAATGGGGCATACTGCTTGAGCTTCCGCTACTGCGGCTCGGCAGGCGGATAGACACAGTCATTCTGACTGGAGTTCGCATCCTTTGCCTTGAGTTTAAGATCGGTGGCGATCGATATAATTCGGCCGATGTAAACCAAACTCTCGATTATGCGCTCTGCTTGCGGGACTTCCATGGCGAAAGCCACGGAAAAGAGATCATTCCTATTCTTTGTGCTAGCACGGCACCTTCTGAATCGCTCCCAATAGAGTTGGAAATCGTAGATGATGTAAGCGTCTGTCTGCGTACCAATGCTGCGGCCTTGTCACGTGTTCTCGATTTTTCTGCGGCTTCGGAAGTCGGCATAGCACCTGATTGGTTGGCCTTTGATGCCAGTCCCTACAATCCAACCCCGGACATCGTTACTGCTGCCAAAGGAATCTATGCTGGGCATACGGTTAAAGACATTGGCCGCACTGACGCGAGCGCCGATGCCCTGGAGGTCACCGCGGGGGAACTCCGCCGTATTGTCGAGTTGGCGCGAGAAGGTAGACAGCACGCGATTTGTTTCGTCACCGGCGAGCCTGGCTCAGGTAAGACGCTACTCGGCCTCGATCTGGTCTTCTCAGGAGATGCTGGGCGTGTTGCGGGCGAACCCGCGGCCTTGCTCAGCGGCAACCGACCGTTGGTTTTCGTGCTTCAGGAAGCTATCGCTCATGATGCGCGGGAGCGGACTGGCATCCGAGCGGATGAGGCGCGGCGGCGTTCTCAGCAAGCACTTCAGACACTGCTTGGCTATTTGAAGGATCACGACAGCGCTGATAGCCCTCCCCCTGAGCATGTGATCGTGTTTGACGAGGCGCAGCGAGCATGGGACGCCGATACCGGCCTGAAGCTTCTTGGCCGCCAACGCTCAGAGCCGGAACTCTTTCTCGAAATCATGGGGCGGCTACCCTGGGCTTGCCTTGTGTGTTTGGTTGGTCCCGGCCAAGAAATCAATCGCGGTGAGGGAGGCCTTGGCCTTTGGGGGGAAGCTCTGCAGTCACTTGATAGCGGTTGGACTGCTTACGCCTCTCCAACCGCTTTGAAAGGAACCCGCGGGGTAACTGGGCTCCTAGATCACGTGCCGTCGCCGAATTTTCTTATTGAGCAGGTGGAAGGTCTGCATCTTCGGACCAACCTTCGAGCTTACCGGAATGACGCGCACGGACGTTGGGTCGAGGCTCTGCTTGCTGGTGATATTGAAGCGGCGGCTAGGATCGCGGCGTCGATGGAGCGGGCACCGGCGCTCATCACACGGGATGCTCACGAGCTTCGATCCTGGCTGCGCCTTCGCCAAAGGGGAGAACAGCGCGTGGGCCTGCTAGCCAGTTCGGGTGCGGTCAGGTTGATGGCTGAGGGTATACCCCCGTCGCCCAAATCGAACGAGCTCGCGGACGTTGTGCACTGGTTCCTAAGACCGCCCGGGGATTATCGTTCCTCAAACTCTCTCGAGGTGCCGCTCTCAGAGTTCGTCTGCCAGGGCCTCGAATTAGACTACGTTGGCCTATGTTGGGGTAACGATCTAATTTGGGGGGATGACGCGTGGGTACCTCGCCAAATGCGCGCCCCGCGCTGGCAAGTCTCCCGAAAAGCGGAAGCGAAACAGTACCGGCTCAACGCGTATCGCGTGCTTCTCACACGGGCGCGGGCGGGCTTGGCGATATTTGTGCCCCACGGGACCGATACGGATGAAACAATTGCACGCTCTGATTTCGAAAGTATTTTCAAGACTCTTCAGAAGGCTGGAGCCGTGCTTCTCGAGGAGAGCCATGACTGACGAGCGCACCTTTCTCGTTCTTCGTGAACCCAGATAATCTCTCTTGCTTAGCACGATCATCGGTACCAGCAGATGGCCGGTTTATGAGTCTTTGTATCCCTGATGGGGGCGACGGATCGGCTGGGAGAACATCCGGTTAGGGGCTTTCGCGCATCGACTGCGGCGGCGCACATGCGCCATGGTGACGCTACAATGAGTTTGGTTCGGTGATTGCGTCCTGGAAGGTCGCCAAACCACGAGAGACCGCTTTCCGCCCAACATGGGTAGCGTCCGAGGGCGTGGTGTAATTTCATCGGCGCTGCCGGTGTAATCCGAGGTGGCCATTGAGGTGTATGGTCGAGGTGGAGTTTCGACGCTTCAACCACGAACCAGACGGAGACCCCGATGACCAAGACCAACATGGACTTGTCCGAGCTTCTGGCAAAGCAGGATCAGGGCGATTTTTTGCGCAG
>NZ_JACVAW010000042.1:0-12772 GCF_014851995.1 Paracoccus sp. PAR01 | reverse complement strand
GTGGTGAATGTCGATGGTCTGCAGCCGTCCCGGCCCGATATTCACGAACCGATGCGGCACGCCCTTTGGTCCCAGCACCACTTCGCCTGCCCCGGCCTCGATCACCTCATCCCCGACAAAGAACCGCGCCCGGCCCGCAATGACGATGAAGGTCTCGTCATAGGGGTGGACATGCAGGCGCGGCCCCTCTCCGGGGGTGTCATTGCCATAAGCCAGCACGGTGACAGGACCACCCAGAAGCTCGCCGGGAATATTGCCGCGCCATGGGCCGTCGCCCGAGGCATCGTAAAGCGGCCCCTTGGCCGCAGGGCGTCCATCGGGACGGACCGTTTCGGGATCAAAATCCTTGCGTGCCATGCTGGCCTCCGTGCTCGTCACCGGATTGTGGGATGCTGCGCATTCCCGCGCAAGCTGTGCGCGCGGTGTTGAGCCAGCCCGCCGCCTGCTGTTAAGAATTCAGAACAAGAAGCGCCGCACGAGCGCCATGAGGGACCGAGCATGAAACTTTCGAACTCGAAACTGGGGATCGCAGTCTGCTGCGCCTCGGCACTGCTGCTTCTGGCGGGCTGCGGGATGCCCCGGCGGCACAGCGAACTGGAATGCATGGAGCGCGCCATGTATTTCGAATCGAACCAGTCCAGCCGTGACGGCATGATCGCCGTCGGCAGCGTGGTGATGAACCGGGTCGAATCCGGGCAATACCCGCGATCCGTCTGCGGCGTCGTCGCGCAGAAGCGCCAATTCGCGCCCGGCGTCATGACCCGCAAGATGAAACCCTCGCCGAAGCTGACCGAGGCCGCGCGCTCGGTCATGCGGGGTGAGCGTCATCCGATGATCGGCAATGCGATGTTCTTCCATCATGCCGGCAGCCGCTTTTCCTACGACAACATGCATTACGTGCTGGTGGCGGGGGGCAACGCCTTCTACGAAAAGCGCAAGAACTATCTGGTGACACAGCCCTATCCGCCGCAACCGCTTGAAGGGATCACCCGCCGCTAGGGCGCGCCCTTCCGCCCTTTGTCTGATGTCCGCCAGAATTCCCTTGGAGAAGTTGCCCCCCCTCGGGTCAACTTCCCGCAGGGGAGAAGGACAATGACACAACTCGAACCGATTACCGCGGATCCGGTCACCCGGCTGGCCGCCGATGTCGCCAGCGGTCTTGTCGGCCATGAACGGCTGGTCGAGCGGCTGGTCATCGCGCTGCTGGCCGGGGGCCATGTGCTGCTGGAAGGGCCGCCCGGCATCGCCAAGACGCGCGCGGTCAAGCGGCTGGCGGCGCATCTGCCCGGCAGCCATGCCCGCATCCAGTGCACGCCCGACCTGCTGCCCTCGGACCTGACCGGCACGCAGGTCTATCGCGCCGAAAGCGGCAGTTTCGATTTCGTGCCCGGCCCGGTCTTTCACACGCTGGTTCTGGTGGACGAAATCAACCGTGCCCCGCCCAAGGTGCAATCGGCGCTGCTGGAGGCCATGGCCGAAGGTCAGGTCACCTCGGGTGGGATTACCCGCCCCCTGCCCGATCCGTTCATGGTCGTCGCGACCCAGAACCCCATCGAGCATGAGGGCACCTTCCCTCTGCCCGAGGCGCAGATGGATCGTTTCCTGCTGCATCTGTCGCTGGACATGCCCGATGCCGAAACCGAGCGTGGCATCCTCGATCTGGTCGAGGCCGAGCTGGCAGCACCGCCCACCGCGCGCGCCCTGCCGATTGCGCTGGACCAGATCCATGCCGCGCGCGAGGCCGTGGCCCGCGTCCATCTGGCCCCGGCGCTCAAGGATTTCATCGTTCGACTGGTGATGGCGACACGGCCCGGCGGCGCGGTCGCGCAATGGGTCGAACATCCGGTGTCGCCGCGCGGCACGCTGGCGTTGGCTGCCGCCGTGCGCGCGCGCGCATGGCTTCAGGGCCGCGACCATGGCCTGCCCGAGGATGTCGAGGCCCTGACCCAGGACGCGCTGGCCCACCGCCTGATCCCGAATTGGCAGGCCCTGTCCGAGGGCCGCACCGGGCGCAGCCTGATCGCCGATGTCCTGCGCGAGGTCCGGCCGTGGTGACATTGCCAAGGGCGCTGGACCATCCCGGCCTGCGCCTGACCGAAGCCGAGCTTCTGGCGCTGCGCCCCCCGGCCCATACCGCCCGCCTGCGGCCCGCCAGCCGACGACCCGGCGCATTGCCCGCCCGGATCAGCGGTCAGGGCATCGACCTGCGCGAGATCCGCGCCTTTGCCGATGGCGACGATCCCCGCCGCATCGACCCCGCCGCATCTGCGCGCACCGGGCATCTGCATGTCCGCAGTTTTCACGAAGACCGCGACGACAGCACGCTGCTGATCGCCGATTTCCGCAGGCCGATGCTGTGGGGCACGGGGACGGCGCTACGCTCGGTCCGGGCGGCGCGGCATCTGGCGATGCTGGGCTGGCGGGCCATTGATCGGGGCGGCTCGGTCGGGTTGCTGGTCGCCGGCGACGCGGCCCCCGCCAGTCTGGCCGCCAGCGCAGGTCAGGCGCAGATGCGCCAGCTGGCCCGGCTGCTGACCCATAGCCATGACATTGCGCTGATCCGGCAGACGGATCACCGTCCCGCGTCGCTGGCCCCGGTGCTTGCGCTGGCGCTGCGCCAATCCAGCGCGGGCGGGCGTGTGCATCTGGCCACCGGCCCCGAGGCGCTGGCAGGGATCGAGCCAGCCTTGGGCCAACTGGCGCGCAGCAGGCGGGTCGAGATCCACCTGATCCTAGACCCAGCCGAGACCCAACCGCCGCGCCCGGCACTGGCGGTCACGGATGGCGCGGCCAGCCGTTTCGGACGGATTGCAGCCTTTGACCCTCAGCCCCTGCTGGCGCATCTGCGCAAGCTGGGCGCGACCCCGCATCTGGTTTGGCCCGATGACGCCGGATGAGTTGATCGCGGCCCTTGCCCCCAGCCGCCTGCCCGCCAGCGTCCTGACTGCAGGCTGGCGCGAATTGCTGGCCGTCTTTGGTCTGGGCCTGCTGTTGGGACTGCTGCTGGCCATGGTGCTGTCGCCGCTGCTGACGCGGCGCGTGTCGCGGCGGGCTCAAGTCCGGGCCACGCGCGGTCTGGCCCCGCAGCAACGCCTGCTGGCCATCGCGCGCATTCTGGGCCATCTGCCCGAGGCCTTGCGCCCCGCCGCCTATGGCGCGGCCCCCTCCCCGGATGAGGTCACCGTGGAACGCATCGCCAACCGGCAAAGGCGGGCGCGATGACCTTGACCTTTCCCTTGGCGCTGCTGCTGCTGCCGCTGCCGTTTCTGGTCCGCCTGCTGCCCGCCTCGGCCGCGCGGGGTGGCCTGCGCGTGCCGGGTCATGTCTTTGCTGCGGTCAACCCCGCCCAAGCAGGCAAGTCGGGCCACGCCTTGGCCGCACTGGCATGGGTCGCGCTGGTCGTGGCGCTGGCCGGTCCGGCGGTGCAGCGTGACAGCTCGGCCCTGCCCGCATCGGGACGCGACATCGTGCTGGTGCTGGACCTGTCGGGCAGCATGGAGAAGCAGGATTTCGCCCTGGACGGCCAGCCCATCTCAAGGCTGGATGCGGTGAAACGCGTCGCCTCGCGCTTTGTGGCGGCGCGCAAGGGTGACCGGATCGGGCTGGTGATCTTTGGCGACCGCGCCTATTTCGCCCAGCCGATCACCTTTGACGTCGATGCCGTCGCCCGCGCCATAGACGAGGCGCAGATTGGCATTTCCGGGCGAGCCACGGCGATTTCGGACGGGCTGGGGCTGGCCACCCGTCGTCTGGCGCAAAGCGATGCACCGACACGGGTGATCGTGCTGCTGTCGGACGGCGTCGACACCTCGGGCAAGGTCGGCGCGGTGGACGCGGCACGGCTGGCGGCAGGTCACGGCATTCGCACCCATACCATTGCCCTTGGTCCCGACGATCTGGAAACCAGCCCGGAATCGCGTGATGCGGTGGACGCCAAGACCCTGCGCGAGATCGCCGAAGCCACGCAGGGCACCAGCTTTCGCGTGCGCGGGATGGAGGATCTGACCCAAATGGCCGCGACGCTGGACCGGTTGGAGCCCAACCCCTCGGACCGCCCGCCGCTGCGCTATCTGCAATCGCTGTGGATCTGGCCTGCGCTTCTGGCGCTGGCGGCCTTGCTGGCGCTGGCATGGAGGCGTGGATGATCCTGCTGCGTCCATGGTGGCTGCTGGCCCTGCCTCTGATCGCGGCTTTGGCGCTGTGGCTGTGGCGACGCGGCCCGGATGCGGGCGGCTGGCAAACGGTGCTGCCCGCGCCGATGCTGGGCGGGCTGGCGGCGCTTGGCTGGCTGGACCGGCACGGCGGACGGGCGCATCTGGCCCCATTGGCCGGAGCGGCGGCACTGGCCCTTGGGCTGGCCGGTCCGGCCCTGCCCCGCGCCGACATGCCGGTCTTTGCCCAATCCGACGCGGTGCTGCTGGCGCTGGACATGTCGCCCTCAGTCACCGGCGGCGCCAATGCCAGCGGTCTTGCCGATGCGCAGGCCGCTGCCGCGCAGGTCATCGCCGGGCTGGCCGGTCGCCCCGTTGGCCTGATCCTATTCGCACGAGAGGCCTATGCCGCCAGCGCACCCACCACCGATCCGCAGGTGCTGGACAGCCTGATCGCCGTGCTTGACCCGCAGACCTTGCCCGATCGCGGCAGCAATCCCGCCGCCGCGCTGGCCTTGGCCGGGCAGATGCTGGCCGGGACCTCGCGGGCCGATCTGGTGCTGATCTCGGACGGCGGCGGCGCCGACCACCCCGCCGCCCTGGCCGAGGCCGAGCGCCTGCGGCAGAAGGATATCGGCCTGTGGTCGCTAAGCGTCGAGGGCACGCGCGGAACGGATACGGCAGCACTGACGGGTCTTGCGCCGCAGGGCAGCGCCGACGCGACCTCACCCGCGGCGGTGATCGCGGGACTGACCCGTTCGGGGCTGACCAAAGATACCCAGTTGACCATGTTGCGCTATCGCGATCTCGGCCCTTGGATCGCGGCACTGGCCCTGATCCCGTTGCTGATGCAATTCCGGAGACAGGCATGAGACGCTGGCCGCTTCTTGTCCTTGCACTCGCCTGCCTGATGATAGCTGGGCCGCAGGCGCTGGGACGACTGGCACTGCGCGTCGGACTGCCCGCGCTGGCGCTGCCCTTGCTGCGCGACCCGGCCGAGCGCGGCGTGGCGCTTTACCGTTCCGGGGATTTCGCCGGGGCGGATGCCGCCTTTGCGGTGGCAGGCGGATCGCAGACCTATAATCGCGGTCTCAGTCTGGCAGCGACCGGGGATTACCTGCTGTCCAAGGCCTATTTCGAGGCCGTGCTGTTTTCCAACCCCGCCGATGCCGAGGCCCGCGCCAATCGCGATCTGGTCGCTGCGATGGTCCCACCGGAATCCGGGGACAGTCTGGTGCCGGGCCGCATCGCTGCCTCCGGGGGATTGGGTCCGGGCGGGCCTCAGGAGAACACCACGGCAGGAGTTCTGGCAATCCACTGGAAGCGCGATGTCGAGGCGCGCGGCATCGCCGCCAGCGACGACTGGCTGGCCTCGATCGGCGACGATCCGGGCGAATTCCTGCGGCTGCGGCTACAGGCGGAACATGACCGCCGCGCCGCGCTTGGCCTGATCCGCCCGGCCGAGGGCGACCCATGGTGATCCGCCATCTGCTAATATTCATTGTCCTGCTGCTGGCATGGCCCGCATGGGCGCAGGACAGCCTGCGCCTGATCCTGCCCGATACCCGCCCCGTCACCGGCGAGATGATCCCGGTCACCATCCGCGGCGAATATACCGGCGCGATCACGCTTGAGGACATGCGCTTTCCCGATTCCGCCGCCTATGACTGGATCCAGCTTGGCCCGGACGACTGGCATGACGAACGCGTGGACGGCAAGCAGCGCCGGGTCTTCCAGCGCCACATCGCGGTCTTTGCCCGCAAGCCCGGAAACCTGACCATCGGCCCGGTCACCCATGTCCTGACCAAGGCCGAGACCAACAGCCGTAACCGGGTCGAGGTCACCGCGCCCCCGGCCAGCATCCCGATCCAGCCCTATCCCGCGCCGGGTCGCCCGACGGTCGCGCGCAGCCTGAAGGTCACGGATGAACTCTCGGGCGATCCGGCCCGTATCCGCGACGACCAGACCATCCTGCGCCGCATCACCCTGACCGCCGAAGGCACGATGGCGCATCTTTTGCCCGCACGCCCCGAACTGCGCGAGCCGTGGCTGATCAGCTTCACCTCCCCCGAACGCCGCGAGACCCGGCTGACCGAGCATGGCCCCGTGGCCTTCGTGCAATGGGAATGGCACTTGCGCCCGATCACCGGCGAACAGGGCACGCTGCCGCCGATGCGCTTTTCATGGTTCGACACCAACAAGCGCGAATTGCGCGGAGAGATCACCCCGCCGATCCCCTTCGGTTATGGCAAGCTGAACCAGAATATCGGCGGAACGGCGCAACCCGGCGGCGCGCAAGGCTGGCTGCTGGCGGCGCTTGCGACGGGGGGCGCGCTGGGGCTGATCGCAATGCTTTGGGGGAAAGGCGCGCGGCCACTAAGCGCGCTGGCGCAGCATTGGCACAGGCTGCGACCGAACCCGGCCTTGCCCGCCCTGCGCGTCGCGGCAGGTCAACCCGACCTTTTTGCCCTACGCCGCGCCGCCGAGGATTACGCCCGGGCCGAGCAGGCCGCCGGGCGCGCCGCGCCGCGCGCGGCACTCGCCCGACTGGACCGGGCGTTGTTCGGCCCGGCGCCCACGGATTTCGACAGCGCAGCCTTTCTGCGCGAGCTGACCGGACGCTGAAGACGCTGTGCCCAAGGCGCAACGGGTGCTAGGCTTGGTCGTGACGTTTCTGTCAAAGGGACAACCATGCGCCCCGCTTTGATCCTTTTGTCCTGCGCGCTGCTTTCGGCCTGTACCGAGCCTGCCGCAGCACCGCCCGACGACCTGCGCGCCCGACAAGAGGCCGCCTGCACCGCCACCATTGCCGCCCATATCCACCGCCCCGCGACCGAGATCACCGCGCGCTGGATATCGCAGACCGGCGGGATCGCCAAGGTCGAAACGCGGGACGGCAACCGCCTGCATCTGTGCGATGTCGACGCCTCGGGCCGGGTGCTGGGCTATACCCATCCGGGGGCGTAAAGCTCATCCGGCATCCGCCCAACTGGCCGTCACTGCGGCAGCTTTTTCAGGATCGTCGCAGATCAGGATCAGTCGGTTGTCATGATCTGAATACTGGCAAAGGATGTTCACCCCAGCCTTGGCCAGCGCGCGGGAAATCTGGCCCAGCTGGCCGGGCGTGCCCTGTTTCAACCGACAGATCAGCGGTTGCCGCAGGGCCACGACGCGGATGCCCGCGACCTCGGCCACCCGTCGCGCTGCCTGACCGTCCCGAAACAGGAAATGCGCAATGGCGCGGTCGCCGTGGGCAAAGACTCCGCCGCCCTCAAAGGCAATACCGGCGCGGCCCATTGCCTCGCCCAGATCGGCCAGCGCGCCGGGAGTATTCGGCAGATCAAATTCCAGATCGTCCATGACCGTCCTACCCATGCGCGCGACGGCTGTCGGTCGGGGCTTGATCGCGCGCTGCCATCCCGTAATCGCGGGCGACATGGGCGATCCGCAGCCGGTAATCGGCAAAGACATGATCCCGCCCTGCCGCCTGCGCCTGACGATGCGGGGGTAAGCCGCGCCATTGCGCCAAGGCGGCCTCGTCGCGCCAAAAGGACAGCGACAGCAACTTTTTCGGGTCGGTCAGGCTCTGGAACCGCTCGATCGAGATAAAGCCGTCTATCCCGTCAAGCAGGGGTCGCAGGCCCGCCGCGAGGTCCAGATATTCGTCCCTGCCGTCGGGGGCCAGTTCAGCCTCGAAGATCACCGCGATCATGGGCGCGCTTTCGGAAAACGGGGTGTCATCACATGCCTTTCCTTGGGTTCGAGGCAGCATAACCGATTGGCCGCGCACGACGCTTCGATTAACATCGAACCATGCGAGAAGGTCCAGATATCGCCCGTATTGCCGCGCTGGTCGCCGATCCCGCCCGCAGCGCCATGCTGCTGGCGCTGATGGATGGGCGGGCGCTGACCGCAAGCGAGCTGGCCCAACTTGCCGGCATTACCCGCCAGACCGCCAGCAGCCATCTGGCGCGGCTGGTCGATGGCGATGTCCTGAGCCTTGAGGCACCGGGTCGCCACCGCTATTTCCGCCTGTCCGGTCCGCATGTCGCGGCCATGCTGGAAGCGCTGATGGTGTTTTCCAGCGATGCGGCCCCGCCGTTGCGAACCGGCCCGAATGATCCCGCCCTGCGCAAGGCCCGCATCTGCTACGACCATCTGGCGGGCGAAATGGGCGTCGCGCTTTACGACCGCATGCAGGCGGATGACTGGCTGGACCGTGATCTGGCGGTGACGGACCGGGGCTGGGACCGGCTGGCCGGGATCGGGCTTGTGCCCGCCCAACTGCCACGCAGCAACCGCCCGCTATGCCGCGCCTGTCTGGACTGGAGCATGCGTCGCCCTCATCTGGCCGGGGTAATTGGCAAGCTGGTGCTGGACCGGCTGCTGGCCCTGTCTTGGGCGCGCAGGATGCCTTCCTCGCGCGTGGTGCTGTTCACCCCCGAGGGCGAAAGACGTTTCCACGACTGGCTGCGCTAGGGGCCGCACGGCTTAGCCCATAGCGTCGGATCTGACGATGGACGGTCGTGCGATCCACCCCCATCTCCCGCGCGACGGCCGAGACATTCCAGCCATGTTCGGTCAGCAGATGATGCAGGATGGCAGGACTGTCGGAGCGCACCGCGTCGCCAGTCGACAGATGCGGCGATAGCTGCGCCAGACCCAGCGTGATCCCCGATCCCGGTTGCGACCCGCAGGTCGCGACCAGCATCTGCGCCAATGCGGCCAACTGATGCAGGTTGCCTGACCAGTCATGGTTTGCCAGCGCCGCTGCCGCCGGGGCGTCGAACGCGACCGGAACGCCAAAGGCGCGGGCAAAGACCCGGCTGGCAAGGGCGACGATGTCCTGTCGCTTCGCCAGTGGCGGCAGCACCAGCCGCGCGCCGGACAGCCGGTGGATCAGGTCGGCCCGCAACCCGCTGCCCGCCAGTCCGTGACTGGTCGCAATGATCCGCGCTGTCGCAACCCGCTCGCGCAGCGCGCCGACCGGGCGGAAGCTGTGTTCACCGATAAGGGGCAGCAGCCGGGCCTGAATCCGGGGCGGCAGTTCCTCGATATTCTCAAGGACCAGCGTTCCGCCCTCGGCGGCGTCGATCAGGCCGGGAACATGGCCGCGCGGATCGCCACGGCCGAAAAGGACCGCGGCCTCGTCCTCGGCAAGGGAATCGCAGGCCACGGTGACAAAGGGGCCGCGCCGACCGACCGCATGGACCGCGCGGGCAAGGCTGGTTTTGCCCGTGCCGCTGTCCCCCTCGATCAGCAGGGGCATCCGGCCCGGGGCCAAGGCGGCAGCGCGTTCGACCAAAGACCGCATCGCAGGGTCGTCGCCCGCGAATTCGCGCAGTTCCGAGGGGATCGCCCGCGCCCGCGCCACCTGCGGCGTGCTCGCACGGCGCGGTTCTATCGCATGGGCAAACAATCGATAGCCGTCGCGCGTCTCGATCAGGCGGTCGCGGGCGGCGCGCTGACGGGTCAGCCCTTCAAGCGTGTCCAGATCCAGATTGAACACCTCGGAGACATGGCGGCCAATCAGACCCGCTCCCTGTCGCCAATCCTGCCCCAAGGCCCGCGCCATCAACCGCGCCGCGCCATTGGTCATGCCGATGACGCGCCCGCCCGCATCCAGCCGCAGCGCCGCCTGCGGATCGACATCCAGAAAATCCGGGCTGCCCGCCAGCCGCAACACCCAGTCGTTGCGGCTTTCGGCCATGATATTGGCCATCTCGATCCGCCGCGCGGTCTGGCGCACCAGATTCAGCGCCAGAAACTGACTGGCCCGCGCCACGGGCGAGGACAGCAGCGAAATGTCCAGCACTGCTGCCAGCCGACCCGCAGTGTCATAGATCGGCGCGGCGGTGCAGGACAGCCCGCCATGGGTCACGTCGAAATGGTCGCTTTGATGGATGATCAGCGGCTCGCCGGTTTCGATGCAGGCACCCAATGCACAGGTGCCGGCGCGCGCCTCGGACCATTCCGCACCCAGATACAGGCCGCTCTGGCGCAGATCGTGTTTCTGGGCTTCCTCTCCCAGATATTCGACGGTCACACCGGCGCTGTCGGACAGCAGCAGGACATAGTTCTGTCCCGCCACCAGCTTGTACAGATCGTCAATCCCCGAGCGCGCGATACGGATCAGATCCTCGGAGCGCTGGCGGTGCTGGCGCAGCGCGGCATCGGGCAGGATATAGGCCTGCGCCCGCGCGGCAGGGTCCAGCCCATGCTTGTCCAGGCAGCGCAGCCAGCTTGCCACAACCACCGGATCGCGCGCGCCGTGGCCCTGCTGCGACACGCCCTCGATCTCGCGGATATGCTCGATATCGGTTTGCATCCCGTCCCCCCGCGTCCTGCCCTCCCCGGCCGGAACAGCCCGATCCTAGCCGAGTATCGGTGTTTGCAGAACCAAGACCTGTGCATGACGCGGGTCATCGGCGCGGACCCGCGCGACTGTGGCGGGGTCGTGCCACAGGTGTGGCGGGCGATGCCACAGGGGGTCTGGCTAAGGGCCTGAAATCTTTGGCGTCGATTTTCGCATTTTGACGGTGTGGCGCGCGGGTTCACCGTGATCGGACGTTCGAGGAGGAGAACACATGCTTGACACCACAGCCCATGCCGCGCTGACCGCGCTGGTGGCCGATCTGGAACGCGCGCTGGTCGCGCAGGATGCCGATGCCACAGCCGAACTGTTCCTTGAGACCGGATTCTGGCGCGACCTTGCCGCCTTTACCTGGAACCTGAAGACCTGCGAGGGACGCGGCCAGATCGCCGATATGGCACGCGCGCAACTGCCCAGGATCGTGCCTGTCTCCTTGGCCCTAGATCCGACCGAGGCCGTCGGCGACGGCGATGGCGTGACCGAAGGATGGCTGCTGATCGAGACCGCGACCGGGCGCGGACAGGGCCATATCCGCATGAAGGACGGCAAGATCTGGACGCTTCTTACCACCTTGCATGAGCTGAAGGGTCATGAGGAACCGCGCAAGCTGCGCCGTCCGATGGGGGCCGAGCATGGCCATGACCCGGACCGCAAGACCTGGAAGGAAAAGCGGCTGGATGAGGCCGCGCGCCTTGGCTATCAGGAACAGCCCTATGTTCTGGTCATCGGCGGCGGACAGGGCGGTATCGCGCTGGGGGCGCGGCTGCGGCAATTGTCGGTCCCGACCATCGTCATCGACAAGCATCCCCGGCCCGGCGACCAGTGGCGAAACCGCTACAAGTCGCTGTGTCTGCATGACCCGGTCTGGTATGACCACCTGCCCTATATCCCCTTCCCGGACAATTGGCCGGTGTTTGCCCCCAAGGACAAGGTCGGCGACTGGCTGGAAATGTACACCAGGGTCATGGAACTGAATTACTGGTCCTCGACCACCGCGACATCGGCCAGCTACGATGAGGCGAAGGGCGAATGGACCGTCACCGTCCAGCGCGACGGGCAGGAAGTGGTGCTGCATCCCAAGCAGCTGGTGCTGGCGACCGGCATGTCGGGCAAGGCGAATGTGCCGGTAATCCCCGGACAGGATATCTTCAAGGGAGAGCAGCAGCATTCCAGCCAGCATCCCGGCCCCGACGCCTATCGCGGCAAAAAGGTGGTGGTGATCGGGGCCAACAACTCGGCCCATGACATCTGCGCGGCGCTTTGGGAAAATGGCGCGGATGTGACCATGGTCCAGCGCAGCTCGACCCATATCGTCAAGTCCGACAGCCTGATGGAGGTCTGCCTGAGCGGGCTTTATTCCGAACAGGCGGTGGCGAATGGCATCACCCATGACAAGGCCGACATGATCTTTGCCTCGGTCCCTTACCGGATCATGGCCGATTTTCACGTCCCGCAATATGACCAGATCAAGCGCCGCGACGCCGAGTTCTACGCGGCGCTGGAAAAGGCCGGCTTCATGCTGGATTTCGGCGATGACGAAAGCGGGCTGTTCATGAAATACCTGCGCCGCGGCTCGGGTTATTACATCGATGTCGGGGCCTGCGACCTGATCATCGACGGCTCTATCAAGCTGCAATCGGGCAAGGGCATCAGCCATCTGAGCGAAACCGCCGTGGTGCTTGACGACGGCACGGAACTGCCTGCCGATCTGGTGGTGTATGCCACCGGCTACGGTTCCATGAATGGCTGGGCCGCCGATCTGATCAGCCCCGAGGTCGCGGACAAGGTCGGCAAATGCTGGGGTCTTGGCTCGGACACCACCAAGGACCCCGGCCCCTGGGAGGGTGAGCAACGCAATATGTGGAAGCCGACGATGCAGCCCGGCCTGTGGTTCCACGGCGGCAACCTGCATCAATCCCGGCACTACTCGCGTTACTTGTCCCTGCAGTTGAAGGCGCGACATGTGGGACTCGATACGTCGGTCTGGGGCCTTGAGGCGCCCCATCACCTGCGCTGAGATCGAGTGCCGCCGCACCGGGATCGGCGCGGCGGCGTGCATATGCAGGTCGGAACCGATGGTAACATACCTGAAGCGCCAGAAGGCTCAGGTGCTTAACCTGCTCTGGTTTTTTTGGATCCAGTTTTTGACATTTTGGGGTGTTGTGCGACCGCTTCGGGGTCCGTGTTGGGTGACGGAGCGGGAGGCGGCGGCGACGGCGAAGGTCAGGGTGTCTTGCAGGGTCCAGCC
>NZ_JACVAW010000041.1:0-15811 GCF_014851995.1 Paracoccus sp. PAR01 | reverse complement strand
CATAGGCGCGGGTCGCAAGCTTGCTCAGCGTCTCGCCGCTGGCAACCACATGCGGGTTGCCGCAGGTCAGGGCGTCCTGTGCCAGCAATGGTGGGGCGGTTGCAGACAGCATCAGGCCTGCCGCAAGGCCGCGGCGCAGGGCAATCTGATGTTGGCTCGAAATACGAAATCGCCGGGTGGTTCTACGAGACATCATCGGCCTCCATCCCGGACCCCGCGACCTTGCGCGAGAATCCCCTATGAATGCTAATCCAGCCAAGTGTGGCTGAGAAGTGTTTTCATTCAAAGGATTTTCACAATTTCAGTCGATGATGTGGTAGCCGCCGTCGATATAGATGGTTTGGCCGGTAATCAGCCGCGCCGCGTCATGGGCAAGGAAGGCCACCGCCGCCCCGACATCGTCGATGCCGACCAGTTCGCGGGCCGGGGCCTTGCGTTCGGCCTTGGCTAGAAGTTCATCGAATTCCGGAATGCCCGAGGCGGCGCGGGTGGCAAGCGGGCCGGGCGAGATGGCATGGACGCGGATACCCTTGGGGCCAAGCTCGGCCGCCATGTAGCGCACCGCACTTTCCAGCGCGGCCTTGGCGACGCCCATGATGTTGTAATTCTCGACCACCATCTCGGCGCCGTAATAGCTCATGGTGAACATGGCACCGCCCCTTTTCATCAGCGGTTCGGCCAGATGCGCCATCCGCATGAAGGACCAGCACGAGACCTCCATCGTCTTCAGAAAGCCGTCCAGTGGCGCGTCCGTCACCCGCCCCGCCAACGTGTCGCGCGGGGCGAAGGCGATGGAGTGGATCAGGTAATCAAGCTCACCCCATTTTGCAGTGATCTCGTCGAATACCGCCTCGACCTGACCGGGGACCAGCATGTCGAGGGGCAGGAAAATCGGTGCCTCGACCTCTTGCGCCAATGGCTCGACGAAGCGTTTGGCCTTGTCGTTCAGGTAGGTCACCGCGACCTCGGCCCCCAGGGCGCGAAAGGCGCGGGCGCAGCCCCAGGCGATCGACTGATCATTGGCGATGCCGACGATCAGGCCCTTCTTGCCTTCGAGCAGCTTGGCCTGAGCAAGGGGAAGCGTCATGCCGGTGCTCCTTCTGGTTCGATCAGGGCGAGGGTATGGCGGGCGATCATCAGTTCCTCGTCGGTCGGAATGACATGGACTGCGACGCGGCTTGCCGGGGTTGAGATCAGGGTTGCCCCGGCGGCATTCGCCTTGGGGTCCAGTGCGACCCCAAGCCAGCCAAGGGTCTGGGCAATACGGGCACGGATCGGCGCCGAGTTTTCACCGATGCCCGCCGTGAAGACGAAGGCATCAAGCCCGCCAAGCGCCGCCGCCAGCATTCCCGCGTTCAATCCACAGCGATAGGCGAAGTGGTCGATGGCGAAGGCTGCCTCGGGCGCGTCGCTGGCCAGCAATTCGCGCATGTCGCTTGAAATGCCCGACAAGCCTTTCAGTCCCGAACCGCGATAGAACAGGTCGGTGACCTGATCCGCGCTCATCCCCCGCTGCGAGATCAGGTAAAGCACCACGCCCGGATCGACCTGACCCGGACGCGTTCCCATCGGCAGACCGTCCAGCGCGGTAAAGCCCATCGTGCTTTCGACGCTGTGCCCCGCCTTTATCGCGCACATCGAGGCGCCGCTGCCCAGATGTGCGACGATCACCCGGCCTGCAGCAGCCTGCGGCGCGATCTCACGCAGGCGCTCGGCGACATATTCATAGGAAAGCCCGTGAAATCCGTAACGTCGCACCCCCTCATCATAATAGGCGCGGGGAATGGCATATCGGTCGGCAACCTGAGGATGGTCGCGATGGAAGGCCGTGTCGAAACAGGCCACCTGCGGCACGTCTGGATTGATCTGCATGGCCAGCCGGATCGGGGCGAGATTGTTCGGCTGATGCAGCGGCGCGAGATCCTGATATTCCGCGAGCCGGTCAAGGATCGCGTCGTCGATCAGCACCGGGGCCGCGAAGTCCGGCCCGCCATGCACGACCCGATGGCCGATGGCGCGCAGTTGCAGCCCTTCAAGCGTGCGCAGCCATGACCGGGTTTCAGCGATCGCGGCGGGCAGATCCGGGACCTCCTTGGGTCCATAGGTTCGGTCGAGGATCACGGCCCCGTCCGAGGCGGTGGCGCGCAAATGGGGTCGAACGCCGATCCCGTCCAGCTGGCCGCGGATTTTCCGGATCAGCGCGGCGTCCTCGATGGTGAAGACCTGAAACTTCAGGCTGGACGAGCCTGCGTTGACGACAAGGATTGCGCCCTTCATTCGGCAGCCACCTTGGGTTTGCCCTTGCGACGCGACTCGGCATCCAGCGCGGCCACGGCACATGAGGCGAGACGCGTCCGCACCGAATCCGCGCGTGAGGTCAGGACGATCGGCACGCGGGCTCCCAGCACCACCCCGGCAGCATCGGCATGCGACAGGAAGCTGAGATTTTTGGCCAGCATGTTCCCGGCCTCAAGGTCCGGGACGACCAGAACCTGCGCCCTTCCCGCGACCGGTCCACCAATGCCCTTGATCCGTGCCGCCTCGGGGTCGATAGCATTGTCGAAGGCCAGCGGCCCTTCCAGCAACCCGCCGGTGATCTGGCCGCGCTCGGCCATCTTGCACAAGGCCGCTGCCTCGATGGTCGAGGGGATCTTGCCGGTCACCGTCTCGACCGCCGACAGGATCGCCACGCGCGGTTCGGTCATGCCGAGCGCATGCAGCAGGTCGATGGCGTTCTGGACGATGTCGCGCTTGGTCTCCAGATCGGGAAAGATGTTGATCGCGGCATCGGTGATGAACAGCGTGTCGGCATGACCGGGCACGTCCATGACAAAGACATGGCTGATGCGGCGGTCCGTGCGCAGCCCGGTCGCCGAGGAGGTGACCGCCCGCATGAATTCATCGGTATGAAGGCTGCCCTTCATCAGCACCTCGCCCTTGCCCTCGCGGATCAGGGCGACGGCCATGTCAGCGGCGGCATGGCTATGCGGGACATCGATGATTTCGATGCCGTTCAGGTCAATGTCATGCTGGGCGGCGACGGCGCGGATCTTTGGCTCGGGACCGACCAGCAGGGGGGTGATCAGACCTTCGCGCCCGGCATCGATGGGGCCGCGCAAAGAGGTTTCGTCGCAGGGATGGGCGACGACGGTCACGACATCGCGGGTCTCGCGCGCCCGCGCAATCAGCAGGTCGTATTTCGAGGGCGTATGCGCATCGGTTTCGGTCACGATACTCTCCTCAGGAGGTTTCTAATCCAGTTCCATCTCGGGGATGTCGCCAGCGATGATCAGATGGGCGGCGGTGGCGGCAAGGATCTGTTCGATACTGACGCCCGGCCCGCGTTCCCGCAGTTCAAGGCCGCTTGCGGTCGGGCGGATCACCGCCATCTCGGTCACGATCAGGTCGACGCGACGCTCGGCGGTCAGGGGCAGAGTGCATTCGGGCAGGATCTTGGGCTCGCCCTTGGCGCTGTGCAGCATGGCGACCACGACGCTGCGTGCGCCCGCGACCAGATCCATGGCCCCGCCCATGCCGGGCACCATCCGGCCCGGCACCATCCAGTTCGCAAGATGCCCCTTTTCATCGACTTGCAGGCCACCCAGCACGGTCATGTCCAGATGCCCGCCACGTATCAGGCCAAAGCTCATGGCGCTGTCGATCGAGGCAGCGCCCGGAACCGCGGTGACAAAGCCGCCCCCTGCATCGGTGAGGCTTTTCTCGGCCATGCCCTCGGGTGGGCGGGCGCCAAGGCCGATGACGCCATTCTCGGCCTGAAAGAACACGTCGATGCCTTCGGGGACGTAATTCGCGACGAGGCTTGGCAGGCCGATACCCAGGTTGACCAATGTGCCGGGGCGGATTTCGCGGGCGACGCGGCGGGCGATGATTTCCTTGGCGTCCATCATGGCGCTGTCCCCAGAAGATGATCGACCAGCACACCCGGCGTCTTGACCGCATCGGGTGGGATCATGCCCACGGGAACGATATGTTCGGGTTCGGCAATCACCGTGGCCGCTGCCATCGCCATGATCGGATTGAAGTTATGCGCGGTCAGCAGATAGCTTAGATTGCCGGCGTAATCGGCGTGGTGACAGGCCAGCAGCGCGTAATCGCCCCGGATCGGACGCTCCAGCAGGAAGCGCTGGCCATCGACCTCGACGATCTGCTTGCCCTCCTCGACCGGGGTGCCAAGGCCGGTTGCGGTCAGCACCCCGCCCAACCCGTAGCCCGCAGCGCGGATGCGCTCGACCAGCGTGCCCTGTGGGACCAACTCGACCTGCATCTCTCCGGCCATCATCTTCTGCTGTGCCAAGGGGTTCAGACCGATATGCGACACGATGGCGCGGCTGACCTGACCCGATGCGACCAGCTTTCCCACCCCCTTTTCGGGGGTGCAGAGGTCGTTGCAGATGATGGTCAATCCGCCGGTACCACGCGCAAGGATCGCGTCGATCAGCCGATGCGGAGAGCCAACGCCCATGAAACCACCGACCAGCAGAACCGCGCCTTCCTCGATCATCTCGGCAGCGGCCTCGGGCCGGAGCGCAGCCTTCATGCCGAGGGTTCCGGTTTGGGCTTGCCGCGAGGCGTCGTCGGTCTGGCCGGCTTCTTGGGGGCAGCGGCTTCAGGCGCGGCTGTCTTGGGGGGCGACAAAGGGGAAACTCCCAGCCCGAACAGTTCGGCCAGATGGCGCAGGCGTACGGCGACCTCGCCATCGGGTTCGGCGGCGGCGGACAGAACCGTGTCCAGCATATCCAGACCGGCGCGACGTTCGGCCTCGCTTGTCGGCAGCAATTTCGGCAGGGCGGCCATGGCGGCATCCTCGTCGATCAGCAGCATGAAGAACTGCTCGCGCAGCATCTTGCGGAAATCGTCGAAACTTTGTCGGCTCAGCTCGGGGTTGGCACGGCAGAACCGGCGCACGGCCTCAAAGCTGCGCTCGTCCACGCCGCCGCGCGGTGCGCCTGCATAGAAAAGCGAGCGGGCAAGGGCCTCGCGCATTCCGCCGCGCCCCATTCCGCCGCGCAATTCCGAAATGCGAAGGGCGACATTGTGGTCATGCATCGGGCTTTTCGCGGCCTTGCGCTTGGGCCGGTCGCTTTGGTCCACGCCAAGCGCCGATTGCAGGACCTCGCGACCGTAAAACTTCATGAAGCTTTCCTCGGCCCAGCGTTCACTGGTTTGGCGCAGAGTCTCAAACCCCGCCACGATCTGGTTCGAGACCTGCTCCTGCAAGGCAAGGAAGGGGTTCGCGGGCGAGACGGACTGGCGGGTTTCACGCACACGCTCGGCCATGGCCTTGGTCCAGCCGGTCAGCGGGTTCCATGGGCCAAGCATTTCGTATTGCAGACGCATCGGATGCAGATGCTGCATGATGTCGGGCATGCCCGGCGGCACCATCGCCCGCACGAAGGGCTGGGCAAAGGTGCGATACATCGCAAGGTTCATCTCGGAGAGCCGCGCGGCGGCATCAAAGCGCCGATCATCCTCGGGGTCATTGCTGCCAAGCGCGCGGATATCGTCAAGCGTGCGGGCCTCGCAGCGCATCACCCATTCGCCTTGCACCAGTTCGGGATGCAACTCGGCTTCGTCCTTCGGCTCCAGCACGGCTTCATACAGGCCGGGCGGCAGCAGATCGAGCATGTCGATATTCGAGGCGAATTGCTGATGCTCTTTCCGCGCCACCCCGGACGAAACGAAAATGCCCAGATGACCGACCTTGTCATGAACGGTATAGACGATGGTCTGGCCAAAGGCGCGTATCTCATCGACGCTGTCGTAAAGATCCAGAATCCAGTCCAGCGCCTGCTGCGGCGGGGTGATGTTGTCGCCTTTGGAGCAAAAGACCACGATCGGGGCGCGGATATTTCGCAGATCGATCGCCGTGCCCTCGCTAGTGCGGATTTTGCCCGAGGACAGGCGGTTGCCGACGAACAGTTCGTCGACGATGAACTGCATTTCCTCGGCATTCAGCAGAACATGGCCGCCCCACCATTTTTCGAAACCCAGATAACGCGCCGCCTCGCTGTCGATTTTTGACCAGAGGTTGTATTGCTTGGTCCAATAGGTGTTGGCAGGGTTCTGGTTCTCGAAATTCTGAACCAGCCACGCGCCGTCAAAAACCCCGCCGCCAAGGTCGCTGGTCAGGGCGGTCAACCAGCTTCCGCCCAGAAGCCCGCCGGAATAGCGCATCGGATACTGTCCCCGGACGCCCGCCCAGTAGGACAACGGCGTGCCGGCAAGGATGATCGGGCCGAATAGCTCGGGGTAAAGCGCCGCAACCATCATCACCGACCAACCGGCCTGACAATTGCCGATGACACAGGGCTTGCCTTCGGACTGCGGGTGCCGGGCAATCACTGCGCGCAGGAACTGCGCTTCGGCATGGACAATGTCCTCGATGGTCTGGCCGGGGATCGGGTTGGGCAGGAAGCCGATGAAATAGCAGGGATGACCTGCCTTCATCGCAACCCCGATCTCGCTGTCGGCCTTGAAGCCGCCAATGCCGGGGCCATGGCCCGCGCGGGGATCGATCACGACAAAGGGGCGCTTGCGGGGATCGGGTTCATTGCCCGGTACCGGCAGGATGCGTCCCATCAGGTAATTCACCGGCCGCTCAAAGCTGCGGCCGTCAAGGATCAGCTCGGCTTTGTAATCCAGGACATGCGGAATATCCTGCGCGGCATGTTCACGATATTGCTCGGACCGTTCGCGCATTACGTCCATGTAAAGGACCGAGCGTTGCCAAGCATCGATCATGTAAGCCGCCGCCGCCGAGGGCAGCGCCCATGCCGGCTCTGTGGGGGTGGGGGAGGGCTTGGAATTGGTCCGTTGTGTCATGTCGCTCTCCATGACTGAGGCTGGGGCAAGGCGGCCCAATGCGGGCCAAGCAGTTCCAAAAGCGCGGCCTCCCGGAATTTTAGCCGCGATGCAGCAATCTGATCCAGACCGGCGGCGTTAATTACTGTAAACTACCTGCCGAGCCGAGCCGGGCTGCTACGTAATGCGGCATCCTCCCGAGGATTCGCCTGACCGCAGGCTAGCAGCATTTCCTGACAAATCCAGCGCAAGGAGAAACAGGGCCATGACCCAATCCGACCCCAAAGCTGCCGTCCCGACTGCCGACGAGCTGCGCCTGCTGCATCTGCAAAAAGAGCTGGAGGAAATGGAGCGCCGTGCCAAGCTTCTCGACACCGAGCGTCAGGAGCGCGCCCGTGCTGCCGAGGAATTCCTCAAGGGTGAGGTCACTGACCGTGAACGCGAATTGATCCGTCGCCTTGTCATGAATGCGGTCGAGAAGGGCCAGTTCGAGGTGATGGTCTACAGTTTCCCCTCGAAGCTTTGCACCGATAACGGCCGGGCCATCAACAATGCCGAACGCGACTGGCCCGAGACGCTGCAAGGCAAGGCGCGGGATTTCTACGACCGGTTCAAGGCAAATCTGCAACCCAAGGGCTACAAGCTGAAAGCCATGATCATCAACTTTCCGGACGGCATGCCCGGAGACGTCGGCCTCTACCTGGATTGGGCGCCGAAGGCGGTGTGATTGCGGCCTGAGCCGATGTGTGTGTGGTCCCTTTCAGGGACCGGCGCGCGGATCATCGCCATTCGATAGACCTCGCGGGGTCCATTCGGCCTCGCCAACTATACCTCCGGTCTGGCGGTGACTGCCCGATGGCATGTGGATCAGGCCGTGGCAGGCGCTCCGGTTTCTTCGCCTCTTCGCTGGGTCTGTCGCGGTATAGAGGATGCCAATCCGTTCACCGGCAAAGCAGGTGCTGGTCGACCGCCATGGGCCCGGAACAACGCGCGCAGCACCTGAAGATGCTAAAAGACAAACATCTCGGAGCAGTTGCGCGTGGATGACGAGGGGGTCGACATCGTTACCAACGGACTGGACCGGTCATGGCATGGTGCCGACTCGGGGATTTTCTGGGGCAAGAGTACGAGATTAGTGTCCCAAACCTGGCGAGGCTCTTCTGCGGGTCGATTTATGAGCAGACTGCCGCACGTTGGCTTGGGTAAAGACGCCACCGATTTCGACGGGAAATAGCGGGCAACAAACATCGTTGATGTTTTTCAGGGAGTCCCTTTCGGCGACAGAGTAGACAGATTCTTACCCTTCTCGCCAAGCCACAGCCCGATCAGCATCATTGGCAAAAATACAATTGCTCCCGGTGCGAGAAGTGGCAGTGCGACCCAAGCCGGACCGGGGCAGAAGCCACCTATTCCCCAGCCGATCCCAAACAGCGCCGCGCCAAGGACAAGAGGCCGGTCGATTTGCGTGCTTGAGGGCAGATCGAAGCGATCAGAAAACACCGGCGCGCTTTTGCGCCACACCAACCGATAGCCGAGGAAAGTGACCAACAAGGCTCCGCCCATGACGAAGCCGAGGCTAGGGTCCCATGGCCCTACTATGTCGAGGAAGTTCAGCACTTTCGCCGGGTTCGCCATACCGGAGAGGACGAGGCCAAGGCCAAAGAGAAGACCGCTTGCGAAGCCAAGCAGGTGTCGCATCAGGCGCCTCCAAGAACATGGCGCAGGACAAACACCGTAGCGAAGCCCGCGACCATGAAGGTCACGACTGCGACGAACGAACGGCGCGACAATCGTGCCAATCCGCAGACACCGTGACCTGAAGTGCAGCCCGAACCAAGCCCGGTCCCGAAACCTACGAGCAGTCCTGCGACCGCCATGGCGGGAAGGTTGCCCGATACCGTCTGCCCGATTGCGCCGCCAACGAGACGATAGATCACAGGCGCGGCAATGAGACCGAGAACGAAGGCAAGTCTCCAGTCGCGTTCTTGGAGTGCATTTCCAGTCGGTGTCATCACCCCAAGGACAGATTTGGTAATCCCGGAAATACCCGCAATCTTCCCGAATAGCGCCATCACGATGACCGCGCTTAGCCCGATCAGCATCCCACCTGCCAGAGAAACCCAAGGCGTGAAATCTGTCACGATTGTTGGACCCATGCGAACCCTCCAAAGGAATGCGGCAGGTGGCTTACCCTCGCATCGCTATCACGCCATAGATTATCTATGGCTAAATAATGTAATTCTAAAGCAATGGCGTAAAGTTCGGGCCTGCCTTTCGCTGCCTTGGAAAAACGGGCCGAGCATGTTGTCGAGCGGCTGTCGCTGGTCGCTAACGCCACTCGCCTGATTATCCTTTGTGACCTCGTCAAAGGTTCAGCCAGTCTGCCCAGAGCCAGCACCTTGCCCGACTTCGTGAGGCGGGAATGGTTACAACGCGGCGCGAGACGCAGACGGTTTACTATCGTATTGCTGACCCCGATCTCCGAAATCTTGATGCCTGCGCTTTCGGGACATTCTGCCGGGAAAGGTAAATCTTAGACGCCTCCAAGCTGGGTAACGCGGATGCTGTTCGTCGTGCCCGGCACGCCAAAGGGAAAGCCGCAGACCACGATGACGCTTTGCGCGACATGGCCGATGCCAAGGGCAAGGACGGCTTCTTCGGCAAGGATCGGAACGGTGTCATGATCCGCGATCTCGGCGGCGAGCTTGGGTCGGATTCCCCAGACCAGTGCCATGCGGCGGGCGACCTCGGGGCTGGCGGTCAGCAGCACGGTGGGGCGCGCCGCCCGACGCGAGGCGATGCGGCGACCTGAAGCCCCGGTCGAGGAAAAGGCCACAATGGCGGGAACCGACAGGGCGTTGGCCAAGTCCACTGCCGCTCCGGCGATGGCACGGTTCGGTGTGTCGGCATGGGGCGCGCTGGTCTGCATCGAGGCTGCGTAGAAAGGATGAGCCTCTGTGCGGCGAATGATCCGGTCCATCATCGCCACCGCCTCAAGCGGGAACTGACCCGAGGCAGTTTCGGCCGAAAGCATCACGGCATCCGCACCGTCATGGATGGCATTGGCCACGTCCGAGGCTTCGGCCCGTGTCGGCGTGGGGGTCGAGATCATCGATTCCAGCATCTGGGTCGCGACGATGACCGGACGATCCTGTTGGCGGCAAAGCCGGATAATCTCTTTCTGGCGGCCGGGAACCTCCTCGGGCGGAATCTCGACGCCCAGATCACCCCGCGCGATCATGACCGCATCGGCTTCGGCGACGATCCGCGGCAGGTCCAGAAGCGCCGAGGGCTTTTCGATCTTGGCGATAAGCCCGGCACGGCCACGGATCAGCTCCTTGACCTCGACAAGATCCTCGGCCCGCTGCACGAAGGAGAGTGCGACCCAGTCGACACCAAGGGAAAGGCCGAATTCCAGATCGGCGCGGTCCTTTTCGGTCAGGGCAGGCAGCGCGACGACGGTGTCGGGCAGGTTCACCCCCTTGCGATCCTGCAGCTTTCCGCCCGCCACCACACGGGTCGAGATGCTTTCGGCATCATGTGAGGTGACCGCAAGCCGGATGCGGCCGTCATCGACCAGCAGCGCATCGCCGGGCCGGATGGCCGCGAAAATCTCGGGATGGGGCAGGGGGATTTCGTCAGGGGCGCAGGTCGTACCCAGCCGCAGGATCAGGCTTTGCCCGGCCAGCAAGTCTCGCGGGCCGCCCGGCACCTGACCGATGCGGATCTTGGGGCCCTGCAGGTCCTGAAGAATGCCGATGGGCTGATCCAGCTCGGCCTCAAGTGCGCGAATGGCGTCGAAGGCCCGCCGGTGGTCGTCATGGCTGCCATGGCTGAAATTCAGCCGGAAGGTATCGACGCCGGCAAGGAACAACTGGCGCAGCATCCGGGGCGCATGGCTCGCCGGGCCGACCGTTGCCACGATCTTGGCGCGGCGGTCGCGCAATTGCGGGGGCGTCATGGAGGTATCGAGGATCATGGGATGAAAACCGCCCGGAAGTCGTTGACATTGGTAAGGGTGGGGCCGGTTCGGACCAGATCGCCGATCCGGTCGAACAGGCTGTAGCTGTCATGGCCGCGCAGGATCGCGCGCGGGTCCAACCCGGCGGCGCGGGCGCGGGTCAGCGTGTCAGGGGTGATGATCGCACCGGCTGCGTCCTCGGTCCCGTCGATGCCGTCCGTGTCGCAGGCCAAGGCATGGATGCCGGTCTGTCCGTCCAGCGCCAAGGCCATGGACAGCAGGAATTCGGTATTGCGCCCGCCGCGGCCCGGTTTGACGTCCCCGATGGATACGGTGGTTTCGCCGCCCGAAAGCAGCACTGCCGGGCCTGCGACGGGATGGCCATGCAGGGCAGCACTCCGCGCGATCCCGGCCATGACCTGTCCCGTGGTGCTGGCCTCACCCTCGACCGCATCGCCAAGGATCAGCGGTGTGATCCCCGCCGCGTGGGCCAGCTTTGCGGCTGCCTCAAGCGCCATCTGTGGTGTCGAGATCAGCCGGTAATCGGCCGCGAAGGCCGGGATCGGCTTGGGCTTGGCCAGCAGCAATTTTCTTGCCGCGACCGGTAGATCCGGGCCCAGCTGATCCACGATATCCGAGAGGTCTGCACCGCCATCCGGATCATGGACCGTCGGACCCGAGGCGATGGCCAGCGGGTCGTCCCCCGGCACGTCCGAGATGGCCAGTGTCACTACCCGTGCAGGTGCCGCCGCCAGCGCCAGACGACCGCCCTTGACGGCGGACAAGCGCCGCCGAACCCGGTTCATCACCGAGATCGGCGCCCCCGAGGCCAGAAGCAGGCGGTTGACCTGCATTTTCTCCTCAAGCGTCAGCCCCGGCGCAGGGGCGGTCATCAAGGCCGAGCCCCCGCCCGAGATCAGCGCCAGCACCAGATCATCCGGTCCCAGCCCGCTGACCGCCTGCAGGATGCGTTTTGCGGCCATTGCCCCATTCGCGTCGGGAACGGGATGCGCGGCCTCGATCACCTCGATCCTTTCGGTCGGAACGGCATGGCCGTAGCGGGTCACGACCACGCCCGACAGATCGACATCGGGCCAAGCCATTTCGACTGCGCGGGCCATGGCGGCGGCGGATTTCCCGGCACCGACGACGACAACCCGACCGCGCGGCAATTCGGGAAGGTGACGCGCGACCGTCTGCGCCGGGTCGGCGCTGTCCACTGCCGCAGCAAAAAGCTGCAGCAGCAGATCGCGGGCAGAAAGGTTCAGATCGCGCATCACCCGACCGCCTCAGCCGATCGCGGCGACGGTGCGACGTGCGCTGTCCGTCACCTGCTGCGTGACATCGTTTGCGCCACGGATAGCCGCGCAAACCGCGTCCGTCACCTGCTGCGTATTGGCTGTTCCGCCGACATCGGGGGTCATCACACCTTGCGCACAGACCTGCTCGACCACCTTCAGCAGACGGGCCGCCGCATCCGCTTCGCCCAGATGTTCCAGCATCTGCGCGGCGGTCCAGAAGGTCGCGACCGGGTTGGCGATGCCCATGCCGGTGATGTCGAAGGCGGAACCATGGATCGGCTCGAACATCGAGGGGAAGCGGCGCTCGGGGTCGATATTGCCGGTCGGAGCGACGCCAAGGCTGCCTGCCAGCGCGCCCGCCAGATCCGACAGGATATCGGCATGCAGGTTGGTCGCGACGATGGTATCCAGGCTTTGCGGGTTCCTGACCATGCGCACGGTCATGGCATCGACCAGCATCTTGTCCCAGGTCACGTCGGGAAATTCCTGCGCGACCTCGGCCGCGATTTCGTCCCACATGACCATGCCGTGGCGCTGCGCGTTGGACTTGGTCACCACCGTGAGCAGTTTGCGCGGGCGGGACTGCGCCAGCTTGAAGGCATAGCGCATGATCCGGGTCACGCCGACGCGGGTAAAGATGGCCACCTCAGTCCCGACTTCCTCGGGCAACCCGCGATGGGCGCGCCCGCCATGGCCGGAATATTCGCCCTCGGAGTTCTCGCGCACGATCACCCAATCCAGATCGCCCGGTCCGACATTGGCCAGCGGCGATTTGATGCCCGGCAGGATCTTGGTCGGGCGGACATTGGCATATTGGTCGAAGCCTTGGCAGATCGGCAGGCGCAGGCCCCAAAGCGTGATGTGGTCGGGGACGTCCGGCGCACCCACCGCACCGAAGAAAATCGCGTCAAAGGCCTTGAGTTGTGCCGGCCCGTCCTCGGGCATCAGGGCGCCGGTCCGCTTGTAGCAATCCGAGCCCCAGTCGAAGCTGGTGACGTCCAGTTGGAAGCCGCCGTCACGCTCGGCCAATGCTTCCAGCACTTGCAGCCCGGCATCGATCACTTCGGGGCCGATGCCATCGGCGGGAATGGCGGCGATCTTGTAGGATTTCATGGTCAGGGTTCCTTGCAGAAAGGTCAAAGATTGGCCGTGGCGGTGGTGCGCGCCCGGCGCGCCGTCCCGGCGATGATCAGGGTGACGATGGCCGACAGGATCAGCAGCGCGCCCACGAAATAGAGGCCCCATTCAAAGCTGCCGGTGCTTTGCTTGATCAGCCCGATTGCATAGGGGCCGACGAAGCCGCCCAGATTGCCCAGCGAGTTGATCGTGGCGATGCCGGTCGCCGCAGCCGAGCCCGACAGGAACTCCATAGCGGCGGTTTGGCGGCGCTGACCCCGGCATTGACCGCCACCAGCGCGATGACCACCGCAACCAGAGAGACGGCGAAGCCCGCAAAGAACAGGCCGATACCCGCGGCCGTGCAGGCCAGCGCCACATGCCAGGTCCGCTCATTCGTGCGGTCGGAATGGCGCGACCAGGTGTACATGGCGATCACCGCAAAGATCGGCGGGATGGCATTGACGAAGCCGGTCTGGAACGAGGTCAGGCCCATGCCGTGCAGCATTTGCGGCGCCCAGATCCCCAGCGTGTAAAGCCCGGCCGAGGTCCCGAAATAGACCAGAGACAGTGCCAGCACGCGGGGATCGGTCATGCCCTTCAGGATGGAATGGCTTGCCCCGGCGCGATCCTTGGCGGCGCGCTCGGCATTCATCGTGTTCGACAGCCAGTCGCGTTCCTCGGCATTCAGCCATTTCGCGTTTTCGGGGCGGTCGGTCATGTAGAACAGGACGACCACGCCCAGCACCAGCGCCGGAACTGCCTCGATCATGAACATCCACTGCCAGCCATGCCAGCCCATCAGCCCGTCCATCTCAAGCAGGATGCCCGAGATGGGCGAGCCGAGCGCGACCGAGATCGGTGCCGCCGCCATGAACAAGGCGGTAACCTGTGCACGAGAGCGAGCAGGGAACCAGTAGCTCAGATACAGGATGATGCCCGGAAAGAACCCGGCCTCGGCCGCGCCCAGCAGGAAGCGCAACACATAGAAGCTGGTCGGCCCCTGCACAAAGGCCATTGCCCCCGAGATCAGGCCCCAGGTCACCATGACCCGCGCAATCCACAGCCGCGCACCGAAGCGTTCCAGAGCGAGGTTCGAGGGCACCTCGAACAGGAAATAGCCGATAAAGAACAACCCGGCCCCGAAGCCGAAGATTGCGGGTGACAGGCCAATGTCCTCGTTCATGTGGATGGCGGCAAAGCCCACATTCACGCGATCAAGGAAAGCGATGAAATAGAGCAGCATGATGAAGGGGATGATGCGCCATGAGATTTTTCTCATGACGCGCTTTTCGAGCGCGTTGCTCATGCGGTCCTCCCGGATATGAAAGCGCTCCTCCGCGCCTTTTGATGAAAATACCGGGAGGTGGCGCCTTTCCTCAATCGTTTGGGGAATATATACTGAAACGATATAATCAATGGAGGCTGGATGGACCTTCGCCAATTGCGCTGCGCCGTCGCAGTCGCCGACGAGATGCATTTCGGCAGGGCTGCGGCGCGGCTGGAAATACTACCTGCCGCATTGGGGCGCATGGTCCGGCAACTGGAGGACGGGCTGGGCGTCCAGTTGTTCGAGCGGACAACCCGTTCCGTCGTCATCACCCCCGAGGGCCTGAAGCTGATCAGGGAAGCCCGTGTCCTCCTGGAGCATATTGACGCGGCAGAGCAGCGCTGGCGCAAGATGGGCCGCAAGGGCAGGCAGGTGCTGCGGCTGGGTGCAATCGATACTGCTGCCAGCGGGCTGATTCCCGGCCTTCTCTCGGCGGTCCACGCCAGTCATCCCGAGCTGAAGATTCAGTTGGTGGAGGAACGATCCGCCAAGCTGATACCCCGGCTGCTGGCCGGAAACCTTGATCTGGCGCTGGTCCGACCGGGTCTGATGCCGTTTCACCGACGTCTTCGCGGCCATTTCCTGCTGCATGAAAGCTCGGTCGTCCTGCTGCCCTCTGGCCATCCGCTGACCCGTCTGCAGGAAGTGAACGTCACCGATTTGCAGGACATGCCATTGATCGTGCCGGATCGCCGCTCGCGCCCCCATAGCCACGATTCCGTGCTGGCATTGTTCGAGGGCGAGAATATCCAGCCGAACATCATTCAGAATGCGGATGAAAAGCAGACCATGATGAATATGGTCGCCGCCGGGATCGGGGCAGCCATCATCCCGCGCTGGTGGTCCGCGCTTGCGCCCCGGGGCGTGCAGGTCTGCGAATTGGCGCCCAGCCGGGGCGAGGCGCAAGCCAAATTGCCGCTGCATGTCGTCTGGCCACGCGACATCCGTGATCCCTCACGCGATGCTGTTGTCGAGATCCTGCTGTCGATCATCGACCGCTATGCCGCATCCGCATAAAAGTGAACCGGGGCTGGTGGCGTTGCCCTCCAAACCCTAACGGGGCTGCCACGCGCATTTCGCCAGAGGGCATCGTTCCTGCAGCCGCAACCCGGTGATCCGCGATCATGGCGACCGAGGGTCATTCCCGGCGGATATGGTGATAGTGGCGGACAGGTCTTGGCTGACGGCCGAGTTTTCCACCTCGCGATCATCCGCCCGCTGCCATCGCAGGGATGAGGAAATTATCCGCCAAAAGTGGGGATGAATTTTCAGTTATTGGCG
>NZ_JACVAW010000040.1:0-16289 GCF_014851995.1 Paracoccus sp. PAR01 | reverse complement strand
AGCGCCTGATTGTAGCTATGCCAGTTGGTGGTCTTGTACGTGGTCTTCGCCGGTCTGCTCATGGCCGCCAGCTATCATGCTGGATTCGCGCAGTGAATCCCTAGCCGCATTTGCGCAACAAGGCCCCGGAACTCATCCCGAGCGCCCTTCCCCGGGAACCATTCGATCTCGTCAGCACGCCAAAAAAGTCCGTAGCTTGTTACACGCATATAAATCTCGTCTTTTACATTTTTTCTGTCGTCCACTCGGCATCCAGCATCGCGCTACTGGTCGCATACGCCACGGGTGTCTGCAATGTCCCAGAAGTTCGCCGGGGCGCTTCCGCGGCGGCCGTCGTGGCGAACGGCAGCTTCGTCCCAATCTGACGCTTTGTTCCCCGGCCTCGGCGCAGCACGGGGGCGATTCTTGACAGCACGTCTTCGACGAGTTGAATATCGCCTGCACCCACGACCCGCATCCTAGACGAGGGTAGGTAGGTGCATCGCTGGGGACACGCATGATGAAGAGAGTAGCGCTTATCTCCTGCGTCAAGACTAAGGCTGCCACCCCACGCCCCGCAGCTAAACTATACATATCGCCTTGGTTTCTTAAGGCACGCGCTCTCGTCGAGCGAAATGACCTAATGTGGTTCATCTTATCGGCCGAGCATGGACTTGTAGCGCCTGACGCAGTGATCGCTCCCTATGAGCGAACGTTAAACCGCATGACGCGGGGAGAGCAGAAGGATTGGGGTGCGAAGGTAGTGACGCAGATGACGGAGCTCCTTCCAAAAGCCGACGAAGTTCTGCTTTTCGCCGGGGAGCGATACCGAGAGCCGCTGTTGCCCTATCTCGACGCACACTTCCAGACTGTCACAATTCCAATGATCGGCCTGACAAGCGGTCGGCAACTTCAATGGTTGAAACATGTCAAAACGATCTGATCTGGAGCGCTTCTATGCCTTGCTTGAAACACTTTCGGATCGGTCAAGAGGAGCTCGTCTTCTCTGGGAGTGCGATGGCCGCATGATGTGGGCGCCGCGGGGCGTCTATTTCTTCTTTGAACCCGGAGAAACTTTCCCCACTGGGTCACGCGTTACTAGGATAGGAACCCATGCCCTAAATACTGGATCGCGCACAACGCTATGGCACCGCCTCAGCCAACATCGAGGAACACGGTCCCCGTTCGGCGGGAACCACCGCGGATCAATTTTCCGGCTACTGGTTGGTGAAGCTCTTATGCGTCGTGATCCCGAGTTGTTCGTCGAGAGCTGGGGAATGAAGAAGGCCCCGGCAGATTCGGACGCGAAGCAGCGAGAGAAGGCGCATGAGGCACGGGTCAGTGATTATCTCGGGGGCACAAGCGTCCTTGCTCTGCCGATCAATGATGCTCCGGGGCCGGACAACCGCCGCGGTTTCTTGGAGCGGAATGCAATCGCCCTCCTTAGCCAACAAGCTCTGTCTCCGGAAGCCTGTATTAGCGGTTCTTGGCTTGGCCTGCACAGTGGGCGCGAACGGGTAAGACGCTCCGGCCTGTGGAACAATCGTCATGTGAATGAACGGCATGATCCAGCATTTCTGGATGTCATGGAACACCTGATCGACGAGATTCCGACCCCTTCGGAAGTCGTCGGCCATAGCACCTAAAAGGCTGAGCGTCATGAATGACTATCTGCCCACTCATCCGCGGGCGCTACGTGAGCTATCGGCGATTGAGGCACGCCGTGCACTACTGGATCGTGAGCAGATGCGACCGTTGCAAGCGCTCGCGCGGGAACTTCGTGCAGAGGATCGCGGCAAGGTCCCAAACTTTGATCCCCTGGATGGTGGAATGCAGGCAAGCGTTCTCTTTTTGATGGAAAAGCCTGGACCTATGACGGACGGGTCCGCGACAACTCGACGGAAAGGTTCAGGATTTATATCTCGCGACAATGATGATCCGGCAGCTGAAGCAGTGTTCCGGTTCATGGAGACGGCAGGCATTGACCGCCGTCTTACTCTGATATGGAACATCGTGCCGTGGTGGAACGGCACACGCACAACCAAACCGGAAGAACTTGTGGCGGGCAGAGACAGGCTCGTCCGCCTGCTCGACCTCCTCGCTAATTTTAGGGCAGTAGTCGCCGTGGGAGGTAGGGCGGAACGGGCGCGCGGGTTGATCGAGGCCAGGACGCTACCATTCCTGTCGTCTCCTCATCCATCCCCAATAAACCGGGCCGCACGGCCGGATCTTTGGTGGGCCATCCCTGCGCGTTGAGCAAAGGTGATAGAGTTTCTTTAATTCGGCATCCGAGGTCTAGAATGAAGGCGACGAGCATAAAGAAGTATCTGCGTCCGTCAACAATCATGGGACGCAAGAGCACATTCGCGAATGCCTTCGCTTCAGCCCTTGCCCCTTTCGATGCATACGACCAAGAAGCTGTCTTCAAGGCTATTCGCGATCTTGGACAAGATCCTGATGGCGATCTAAAATGCGTTTATTGTGATGCTGATGCCGCAACATGGGATCACATATTCAACCGAGTTGTGAAGGGCGAGTTCTCTGGGCACGGGCATAGAATTCGCAATCTCGTTCCGTGTTGCAGAACATGCAATGAGAGCAAGGGTCAAAAATCTTGGCAGGATTTTTTGGAAATACGCAACCCTCCAGACAAAGTCGAGCGGGCGTGGAGATTGACGGAATTTTTGCGCGATAATGACATTAAGGCGATGGGAACGGCCGCGATGAGGCATGAGGCAACAGATGAAATGAAGCGGTTTATCGAAATTAGAACGCAAATTTTCGAATTGATGGCAGAGGCAGACCAACTCGCGGCGGATATCAGAGATAAAGCCAAAGGTTAGTCTGAAGGAGCAGCGATGTGATTAAGACGATTGTAGGCAGCTTAATGTCCGCATTGTCCCACTTGGTCGCCCTCGATGGCGGTCGTCCAAAAATGTCATATCAACGGAATAGTTCTCCATCTTGCCGTTTTTTTCATTCTCAAGACCCTCCTAGCGTCCAAATGTCCTGAACATCCACCCGCCTCCAACTGGTGGGCCCGCCTTGACGTGGAATTTCCAAACAGGAAAACTCGCGCAAGATGAATCGGGTGCCGCCATGGTCTTGCGCTGTCTCTTGCTCGCCGCATCGCTTCTTCTCGTGCCCTTCTCCGCCATTGCCATGGAGATCACGGTCGAGATCAAGAACATCCCCATGAATCCTCGCCTGGCACATTTCAGCCTGAAAGGTCCGATCGAGGCCGGGGACACGCAACGCCTTGCAGAGAAAATCAGCACCGTTGCGAAGGAGGACCTTGCAGTTGCCAGGTTCTCTTTCGACAGCCCTGGAGGAAATCTTCAGGAAGGCCTGGCGATGGGATGGCTGATTTCCGGACTTAAATGGCGCAGCAGCTCGGATGTCAGCTCTGTTACCAATCCCTCCCCGATTTGCGCGAGCGCCTGCGTCTTCGCCTTCGCCGGCGCCGAGCAGCGGTTCATATCCGATCAAGGGCGCATCGGCGTGCACAAATTCTATTTCGTCGACCCGGATATTCCCGGAAGCCGCGCCACTTCTGCCACCCAGGACACCATGTCAGAGATCGCGGAATTCCTGAAGTCTCGGCGGATCGACATCTCCCTCCTGTCAGACATGACCTCGGCTGAGGGTGACGGAATGTATTGGATCCCGATGGACAGGATGCTCGAGACCGGCCTCGTGAACCAGGGGGACGGCGGAAACGTCGTTGAATACACCAACATCGATGGCGAACTTGCCCTCCAGATCCGCCAGAACGCCCATGGCGGTGTCTATGAGATGATGATGGGTTGCATCGGCGGGACGGTCCGCGGTGTTGCGATGCTGGAAGAGCCTCCAGGCGCGATACTTAATGATGCGGGCATGGTGATCGGCGGGCAGGACTACTACTTCCCGGATGCGAAACTGATCAACAGGGACGACTACGTCACGCGGCTCGAGTTCATACTCACGCGGGAGATGCGCGACGCGATCCTCATCCATGGATCGCTCGGCTTCCGGGTCTATTCGGGAACCGGGCTTTTCTATGGCTTCTTCGGAGAGGTGGCGAACGAGAAGATCAGGGAGGTGGTCGCCAATTGCACAGTTTCGGAGCGCGCCCCGTTTGCCCGCAGAGACGGCTTCGACCTGCCGGGAGGCGATCTTGCGCCCAACGGTTTGAAAGGGCTCAGTGCCGCGGATTGTGAACAGGTCTGCGCCATCGACGCTCGATGCACCGGCTACAGCTATGTCATCGACCGGCAATGGTGCTGGCCCAAGTCGGGATTTGGGACGGCCGTGAAGCGCCAAGGGGTCATGTCCGGGATCAGGCAATAGTTCGCCTTAGCCAACCTGATCGCCCCCAGCGCATCAGACGCGAAAGTTCCGGCGCGCTGGTTGTTCAAGTTCAGCCGTGTCGCAGGATGTCCTGATGGGAAATGCTCAATCTGCACTCTGAAGATGATACTGAGGATATCCGTCGTCCTCATCTATTGTGAATGTCGTTTCCTGAATGTGCTTCAGGCTGCATGCCCATCAGAAATTAACGTAACGAACCGAATTTTGACTTCGGTTACGGTTCTCGTCGGGTAAACGCTTACCATGTTGGCCAACGTAGTGGTCCCATATTTCGGGGTTGGCGATTTTTCCAACGAAACCCATTCGTGTAGGATCTGTTTCGACGAACCTGGAGACGGGGAAATGCGTAGGTATCGCGGGCAGCCATTGCAGTGGAACGAAAGCGCCTCTTACGACGCCGTGGATCACTGCAAGAACGTAGTCAGCCTGGCAAGCGCGCTGCTCAGAGAAACGCCAAGCATACCTTACGCGATCATATAATTCTTCGCGTGAATTATGGTCTGCCGAGTTTATATTGATCATTATGATTTTCTCATCGCCAAATTTTACTGTGGGTAATGCGTATTTCGCGATGATTTCAGTAGCATGCATGGGTCCACGATCATTGCTATGATGACCTGCCGAAATGTTGGATAGTCCAGCATGGCTTTGTTGCGCAAATGCTGTGGGGATTCATTCGGTGAATCCAGCGTGTTAGTCAGGCTGGATGAGCAGACCTACATCGCCGATCTACAAGACCAGGAACTGGCCGGCCTACAACAAGTCGTTGAAGCAACGCGGTTCCCTGACCATCTGGTTTGACCCCGAGATGATCTGGGAGGCCAAGCCAACCGGAAAGCGTGGTCGTCAACCTACCTATAGTGATGCCGCGATCCAGATCTGTCTGTCGATGAAGGTGCTGTTCGGGATGGCCCTGCGCCAAACCACGGGCTTTATTGAAAGCCTTCTGGATCTGATCGGGTTGGATTGGTCGGTGCCGGATTTCAGCACCCTTTCCCGTCGGCAGAAGGTCCTTGACGTGAGCATCCCCTACCGCGGCTCACTAGGTCCACTACACCTGCTGATCGACAGCACGGGCATCAAGGTGGAGGGCGAAGGCGAATGGCACGCCCGCAAGCATGGTGGCCGAAAACGTCGCATCTGGCGCAAGGTGCACCTTGGTATCGACGAGGAAACCCTGGAAATCCGGGCGGTCGAGTTCACCAGCAGCGATATCGGCGATGCCCCGATGCTGCCCGGACTGCTCGACCAGATCCCACCCGATCAGGAGATTGGCAGCGTCACCGCCGACGGTGCCTATGACACCCGGAAATGCCACGATGCCATCGCGGACCGGGGTGCTGCGGCCATCATTCCGCCCCGCAGGAACGCCAAGCCCTGGAAGCCGACCTCGGTTGGCGCAGTCGCGCGCAACGAAGCGATCCGGGCGTCGAAATACCTTGGCCGGACGCTCTGGCAAAAATGGAGCGACTATCACCGCCGAAGTCGCGCCGAAACCAAGATGCATTGCATGAAGCTTCTGGGACAACGCCTCATGGCGAGAGACCCCAATCGCCAGGTGGCCGAACTTCAGGTCCGTGTCGCCGTGCTCAACGGCTTCACAGCACTCGGTATACCCGTCACCCAGACTCAGGGATGAGCCCGTCCGGGGAAAGGGGGAACTCGACCGTTACCTGATTTGCGCAACAGAGCCCATTGGCCAGCCAAGTTGCGGTGATGACAGCCGTGCCAACGTCTGGTGCGTGCGGAAGGCGCAAGCCGTGCCGTCCAGAAGCTCCAATATTGCTTTCTCGGCCTCAGCGGCGCCGGGGCGAGGCGCTTGCCGAACTTCTGCGAATGCTGCGTCGAACCCGCCGCTATCCGGCGCGCATGTGGCTAGAAAATGATACGCTGTCAGAGCGCAAGGGTTCACACGGTTGAGCGCAGCGAAGCCTGCGATCTGGTTCTCCAGCACCGTCAGCACCAGTCGGGCATCGAGTTCCGGGTCGTTGACATGTCCGGCCTGCAGTCGGCCATCATGATGATGCTTGACCAGGTGATGATAGGGGTTCCTTGGGAAGGCGAGCGGGTTCAGCCAGAGCGTATCGATCGGCCTTTGTGCCAGATTGGCCAGGCGAGGGCGCATCGCTGCCAGATGAGGCAGATCATGGCGGATGATGTTGTGGCCGAGCAGGTAGTCCGCCTCAGCCGCCAGTCGCTCGAGGCGGTTGAGCGCAGCCTCGCGGTCTCCCGTCCTGAACACGACCTTCCGCTCGTCGCAGTGGCGCACCGCGGCGAAGGAGAAGGTTTGCGCGCGGGCCGGATCGACCTCCAGGTCGACAGACAGGCATCGCTCGACGAGCGGTATGGATATTTGATCGCCCCCGGTATCGTTCATGTCGAAGTTCTTCATAGAGAACGAAAACTTGCCGATTTGTGATCATACACACGCCTCGCGGTGCATTACCAGTGTCGAGGCAATTGTTGCCCTCACCCGGCTGTCGCGGTGATGCTGCCCAGCATGACATGATGCGGTGGATCCGCGTCTTTGCGCGCTGGTAGCCGCTGTTCGACGTGGACGTCCAGCGCCCGCTTGGAGCGGTTAGAGGCGTCGCAGTAACCGATGGGTCGAATGTCCGCTTCGTCCCAACATCGACCAACCCGGTCATTTAGGTTTCGGCTCCTTTTCGGCCGGTCATAGTTCAGCAGCGTTGATCGCCGATAGCCTTTGCCTGACCCGGTCCGACTACCTCATGAGCAATCGATAGCCCCTAAACTTAGTAATTGCATTTTATGGCTACATGATGCATTGATACGGATAGTCGAACACGACGACCCACGGGAGGAAATCATGACCTATCTTCGCTCCGGGCTGATCTCAGCCTGGCTGATGGCGGCTGCCGCCGTCTTGCCCGCTGCCTCGGTCCATGCTCAGGATCTTGAACTTTCGATCACGGCGCCGGCCGGCGCGGGTGGCGGGTGGGATTCCGCCGCGCGCTCGCTTCAGGACGTGATGATGCAGACCGGCAATGCCCATAGCGTGCAGGTCATGAACGTCCCCGGCGCGGGCGGCACGGTCGGGCTGGCGCAATTCGTCCAAGGCGCCAAGGGCAGTCCGAACCAGATGCTGGTCGGTGGCATCACCATGGTCGGTGCGATCATCACCAACAAAGCGCCCTACAATCTGACCAATGTCACGCCCATCGCGCGGTTGACGGGCGATCCGCTGGTCATCGTCGTGCCTTCGTCGTCTCCCTATCAGACCATGGCCGACTTGATGGAAGGCATCAAAAAGGATGTCGGACACACCATCTGGGCCGGCGGCTCGGCGGGTGGCGCGGACCATATCCTTGCCGCGCTGGTGACGCAGGCGGCCGGCGTCGATCCGGCCAAGGTGAACTATGTCGCCTATTCGGGCGGCGGCGAATCCCTTGCGGCGATGCTGGGCGGTCAGGTGACGGCGGGCGTCTCGGGCTATGGCGAATGGCAGGGCCAAATCGAATCCGGCGACCTGCGAGCGCTTGCGATCTCATATCCCGAACCGATCGAGGGCATCTCGGCCCAACCCTTGAAGGCGCAGGGCATCGACATCGAGCTGGTGAACTGGCGCGGCATCTTCGCCGGACCCGAGATCAGCGCCGATGACAAGGCGGCGCTGGAAACTGCAGTTCAGAAGACCGTCTCCTCGCCGGAATGGAAGGAACTGATCAAGGCCAAGGGCTGGTCCGACTACTACGCCCCCTCAGCCGAGTTCACCAGCTTCATCGCATCGGAAGATGCGCGCGTTCACGAGATCCTGAAATCCATCGGCCTCGCCGAATGACCCCTTGGGGGCGTCTTGCCCCCACGGACCTTCACCAAGGGAGGGTAGCCATGTCCACATTACCAGCCAGCCGATTGCACAAGCCCACACTGACCATCGGGATCGCCCTTTTCGCGATCGCGCTCATAACATGGCGCGATGCCAGCACTATGCAGATCCGCGCCAGCTATGGCATGGGGGCCGATGCGGCATCCTATTTCGTGGCTGCCTTCCTCGCCGTCCTTGGGGGCGGACATATTCTGGCGGCCTTCCGCTGGGCAAGCGAGCCGGGTCAGAGCGACTGGAAGGCCGTGGGCTGGGTCAGCCTCGGCCTGATCAGCCTGATCGGCACGCTCTGGCTTCAGATCGGCTTCGTCGCCGGCTCGACCTTGCTCTTCGCCTTCACGGCGCGCGCTTTCGGACGCCGGGCGCTGATCGCGGATCTGATCCTCGGTTTCATACTCGCCACCGGCATCTTCCTTCTATTCAACAAGCTTCTGACGCTGGCCCTGCCCATGGGCCCGTTCGAGCGACTGCTCTGAGAGGAGCCGAATGGATTCGCTCATCCACCTGATGCATGGGTTCGGCACGGCGCTGGACCCGATGAACCTGGCCTTTGCCGCGATCGGCGTCCTCTTGGGCACCGCGGTCGGCGTGCTGCCGGGGATCGGCCCGGCGCTGACCGTCGCGCTGCTTTTGCCGATCACCTTCAAGCTCGATCCAGGCGGGTCGCTGATCATGTTCGCGGGGATCTATTACGGCGGCATGTATGGCGGCTCGACCACGGCGATCCTTTTGAACACGCCGGGCGAGAGTGCCTCGGTCGTGACCGCGCTCGAAGGGAACCAGATGGCCCGGCGCGGACGCGGCGGCCCCGCACTCGCCACTGCCGCTATCGGCTCCTTCGTCGCTGCGCTGATTGCCACGGCGGGGCTCGCGTTCTTTGCGCCGATTCTCGTCAAGGTCGCGGTCAAATTCGGACCCTGGGATTATTTCGGGTTGATGCTGATTGCCTTCGTCACCGTCTCGGCGACCTTCGGCTCGTCACCCTTGCGCGGGCTTACCAGCCTCGGGATCGGGCTGTGGTTGGGCCTCATCGGCATCGACCAGTTGACCGGCCAGACGCGGCTGTCCTTCGGCGTCCCGAACCTGCTGGATGGGGTAGAGGTCACGACGCTGGCCGTTGGCCTTTTTGCGATTGGCGAGGCGCTGTTCGTCGCCTCTCGCCACCTCTTCAACGACGAAAAGCCCATGGCGATCAAGGGTTCGATCTGGATGTCGCGCGAGGACTGGAAACGGTCGTGGAAACCGTGGCTGCGCGGCACAGCGGTCGGCTTTCCGATTGGCGCGCTGCCCGCTGGCGGGGCCGAGATCCCGACCTTTCTGTCTTACACTTTGGAGCGAAAGCTGGCGGAAAAGCCCGAGGAATTCGGCAAGGGTGCGATCGAGGGTGTGGCAGGACCCGAGGCCGCGAACAATGCCAGCGCCGCCGGAACGCTGGTGCCGCTGCTGACGCTGGGGCTGCCGACCTCGGCCACGGCAGCGGTAATGCTGGCGGGGTTCCAGCAATACAACCTCCAGCCCGGCCCACTGCTCTTCGTGCAGCATCCCGCGCTCGTCTGGGGGCTGGTCGCCTCGCTCTTCATCGCTAATGTCATGCTGCTGGTCCTGAACCTGCCGCTGGTCGGCCTCTGGGTAAGGCTGCTGAAGATCCCGCTCCCGTGGCTCTACGCTGGCATCCTGGTCTTTGCGTGCATGGGAACGATCGCGGCCAACCCCTCGGTGGTTGAACTGATGATGCTGGTGGGCTTCGGTTTCCTCGGCTTCCTGATGCGGCGCTATGATTATCCGATCGCACCCGTCGTGGTCGGGTTGATCCTTGGGCCGCTGGCCGACAGCCAGTTGCGCCGGGCGCTTCAGATGAGCCTTGGCGACCCAATGATCCTGCTGCAGCATCCGGGCTCGGCCACGATGATCGCCATTGCCGCGGTTGCCCTGATCGCGCCCTTCTTCTTCAAGGGACTGGCAAAGTTCAGGCAGGACGAGGACTGAATCTGCCTGATGCACATGGCGCGGCCCCTTGGGTCGCGCCACTTGCATGACCCCGCCCCGGCCCTGATATTCCAGGCAGTTTCAGGAGAACCCATGGCGCGCGTCAGTCTTTCCCCCCAGATCATGGCCCGGATCGTCGATCACGCCCGGGCGCAGAACATGCAAGCGGGCCAGCATCTGCCGGCCCAGCTTCTTGCCGACAGCTTCAAGGTCTCGCGCCAGCCGATCGTCAGTGCGCTGAAAAAGCTCGAAGACATGGGAATTGTCCAGTCTGCGCCGAACCGTGGCTATTTCCTCGCCTGCAATGCCGATGACATCCCCGAGATGGATGCGGACGCCGCCGGCGACGACGAGGTCTATGACCGCATCGCCGCCGACCGCTTGGCGGGCCGTCTTCCGGACCGGCTGAGCGAGAACGAATTGATGCGCCTTTACGGCGTGGCGCGCGGCCGCCTGTCGCGGGTCCTGCACCAGATCGCCGACGAGGGTTGGATCGAACGCCTGCCCGGCAATGGCTGGGAGTTCCGCGAGATCCTGACCTCGCGCAAGGCCTATTCCGACGCCTACCAATTCCGCGCCGCCATCGAGATGCAGGCGCTGCTGCTGCCCAGCTTCCGCATCGACGCGGAGGGCTTCGCGGCCGCCCGCCGCCATCAGCAGGAGTTGTTACAAAGCTACGAAAGCGAAAGCCGCCAGAAGGTCTTCGGCACTAATATCGAGTTTCACGAGATGCTGATGACCTGCGCGAACAATGATTTCTTCCTCGATGCCGTGCGTCGCATCAACCGGGTGCGCCGCCTGATGGAATATTCGATCACTCATGACCGGACGCGCTTGCCGCAGCAATGCCGCGAGCATCTGCAGATCCTCGACTTGATCGAGGAACGCGATATGCAGGCCGCCGCGACCTTCCTTTTCCGCCACATCCGCGAGGCAGGAAACATCAAGGCGGCACTGATTGCCTAATTGCATTTCATAATCTGAAAATGCTATCTATCTCCCGACCAGCAGGGAGAGAGCCTATGTCATTCACCGCCACATTCCGGGGCTGCGCGATTGTCGACCTGCCGGCCGCGGCCGGGGCGGATCTTTGCCGGATGCCGCATATCCATCGGCTGCTGATGGAAAATGTGCTGCGCAGTTCCGAGGAGGCCGAGAGCGCGCGTAAGGCACTGCTCGACTGGCTGGAAACCGGGAGCAGTGAGGCCGAGATCCCCTTCCTGCCCGGTCGCGTGCTGATGCATGACACGACCTGCGGTCCGGCGTTGGTCGATATCGCGGCCATGCGTTCGGCTCTGGCCGAGGCAGGGCATGATCCCGCGCTGCTCAATCCGGTGCTGCCCGTCGATGTCTCGACCGATCATTCGCTGGCCGTCGATGCCTATGCGATCCCCAGCGCGATGGCCCGGAATATCGAGAACGAATACCGTCGCAATGCCGAGCGCTACCGCTTCATGAAGTGGGCGACGAATAGCCTCTCGAACTTCCGCGTGCATCCGCCGGGAACCGGCATCATGCATACGCTGAACCTCGAGCGCCTCGCGACCGTCGTGGCGGAACGTGACGGTTGGATCATGCCCGACACGCTGATCGGCACCGACAGCCATACGCCGATGATCAACGGTATCGGGGTGCTGGCATGGGGCGTCGGCGGGATCGAGGCGGAAAGTGTCTTTTTCGGGATGCCGGTCATGCTGCGCGTCCCCGACGTCGTAGGCGTGCGCTTCAAAGGCCGCCTGCGCGAGGGCGTCACCGCTACCGACCTCGCCCTGACCGTGACTGAGCGCCTGCGCCAAATCGACCTTGCCGACCGTTTCGTCGAGTTCTTCGGCCCCGGTGTCTCGACCCTTTCGGCGGGGGATCGCGCGGTCGTCGCCAATATGACGCCCGAGTTTGGCGGCAACTCCGGCTTCTTCCCGGTCGATGCCGCGACCATCGCCTATCTGCGCCAGACAGGGCGCAGCACCGAGCACTGCGCGCTGGTCGAGGATTATTGCCGCCGTCAGGGCCTGTGGTTCGACCCCGAGCAGGAGCCGGTCTTCACCGGCCTTGTCGAGCTTGATCTGGGCGAGGTCGAGGTCAGCGTTGCCGGTCCGCGCCGTCCACAAGACCGCATCCCGGCCTCGGATACCGCGAGCGCCACTGCCGCCATACGCGGTCATGCCCCGCTCCCCGCCCCTGCCGGAAAGTCGCCCGACGGTGCTGTCGCCATTGCGGCGATCACAAGTTGCACCAATACCAGCGACCCACGCCTCTTGGTCGCCGCCGGGCTGGTAGCCCGCAAGGCCCGCGCGCTGGGGCTGAAGCCGCCCGCGCATGTCAAGACCTCGATGGCCCCCGGCTCGCCCACGTCGCAGCGCTATCTGGATCGGGCGGGCCTTCTCTCGGACCTCGAAGCGGTCGGCTTTGGCATCGTCGGCTATGGCTGCACCACCTGCATCGGCAATTCCGGCCCCTTGCCCGACAGCGCCATCGAGGCGCAGGCCGAGGGCAGGCTGCAGGTTGCGGTCCTTTCCGGCAACCGTAACTTTCCAGGTCGGGTCCATCCGCAGCTTGAAGCCGGGTTCCTCGCCTCGCCACCTTTGGTCGTGGCCTTTGCTTTGGCCGGCGATGTCGAGCGTGACATCCTGCACGACGAGATCGCGCCGGGCGTGCATCTCTCGGATCTCTGGCCCAAGGGGGAGGAGATCGACACGGCGCTGGCGCTTGCAAGGAATGCCGGGGACTTTGCCGCCGCCTATGACCGGGCCGAGGCGAGCGAGCTTTGGCGCGACCTCGACGCCCCCGACACGGCGCTGTTTCCGTGGGATCCGGCCTCGACTTATATCCGCCGCCCGCCCTTCGCGGATTTCGCCAAGCCGCGTGCGCAGTGGATCATGGCGGCCCCGATCCTTGTGGTTGGAGACGACATCACCACCGACCACATCTCGCCTGCGGGGGCTATCCCACGCAAAGGCGAGGCCGCAGATTACCTCATCGCGGGCGGCGATCCGGCGGATGACCTGAACGTCTTTTCGTCGCGTCGCGGCAATTGGGAGGCGATGCGGCGCGGGCTATTCACCAACAAGTCGGTCAGGAACCTGCTGGTCGATGACATCCCGCCCGGCAGCACAATGATGCCCGACGGTTCGGTCCTGCCGCTCTGGCGCGCAGCCGAGTATTACCGCTGTGCCGGCGTTCCCGTCGTGATCCTCGCGGGCGAACGCTACGGCATGGGGTCATCGCGCGACTGGGCCGCCAAGGGCGCAGCGCTGCTCGGCACGCGCGCTGTGCTTGCAGTCAGCTTCGAGCGCATCCACCGCTCGAACCTGATCGGCATGGGGATATTGCCGCTGCGCCTGCCTGTAGGCGTCACCCCGCAAACCCTTGCGATGTCTGTCTGTGACCGGATCGAGATCGACCTCAACCCCGCACGGCTTGCGCCGCGCGTCCCAGTCGAGATCCGGATCCACCGGTCCTCAGGCACGGTCGAGCGCTTTGAAGCCATCGCAGCCATCGAAACCAGCCTCGAGGTCGAGACCCTTGCCAAGGGCGGTCTCATGCCGCTGATCCTTGAGCGCGTCATCCGGCGCCGGACTGAAAAAAAACTTCCGACCGCGCAGCACGAATCCTAAGGGAAACTCCCTGTCTTGGATCCCTTCCGACACCTCGGATCAACCGCACGGCGTATTCGATCACGGTGCATTTAGGGGGAAGACTGTCATGAATAGAGGCGTCGCAGTAACCGATGGCTCGAATGTCCGCTTCGTCTCACCCTCGACCGCGTGCCCGCCACCAGGCGTGGCGGGACAGTCTCGATGCTCGAGAGCCCAAAGCCGCCATTCATGCTTGCCCTTCACCAAAGCGGCTTTCGCCTTAATCTGAGGATTGAGCATCAACGCATTGAGGGTTTGCGTCTTTTTGCTGTCGGTCAGCGATAAATTGGGCAACATGAAAGAACATCAGCACGACCGCGATCCTCGGCGCGAGGACGCTATAGAGCGTTTCCGCTTCCTTCCTCCTCGCTTCCCCATATGCTGCGAAACTTCACGTTACCGGACGCAGGACCATCTCTGCTCCGAGCAAGAGCAGAAACAGCAGGAACACCCGCTTGAAGGTGGTGGGGCTGATGCGGTTACGGAGCTTCTGTCCCGCCCACATGCCGAGCCAGGCCGGGCCAAGAGCCAGCAATGACAGCCCTAGCGTGTCCAGAGCGAAAGCCCCACGCGAGCCAAGCGCGACCGCCAGTGCCACCGTTGATACCGTGAATGACAGACCTAAAGCCTGAACCAAATCATTTCGGGATAAGCCGAGAGCTTGCAGATAGGGCACGGCCGGGATGACAAAGACGCCGGTGGCACCGCTGATGATCCCGGTCACCGCACCGACCATTGGCGACAGCATTGGCTCGATCTTGGCCGGAACGGAAAGTTGCCGTGCCAGCAGGGTGTATCCGGCGTAGATCATAAGGGCCACGCCCAGAACAACTGTTGCCGTGCCCGTATCTCCACCGGCAAGCCACCCCGCCCCGAGCATGGTCCCAACAAAGTTCGCAAGCATCATCGGCCAAAGACGGAAGGCGATGGACCAGAACGATGGTCCCCCCAAAAGCTGCCAGACGTTCGTGACGAATGAGGGCAAGATCAGAAGACTGGCCGCTGCGAGGGGCGATATGAGCGCCCCCAGAATGCCCATTGCAACGGTAGGCAATCCCATGCCGGTGACGCCTTTTACGGCGCCAGCGGCGAAGAAGGTTGCGCCAATCGCAAGGATGAGGGGCACGGAGATGTCGGTCATGCACTTGTGTTACCCTGCTCCAGCGTCGGCACAATGCGGAGATGCCGCATCCAGCATTCGGCTATTCCGAAGGCTGGAAGGGTGATACGGTGCAGCTATGCGATTTGACCTGACAGATCTTCGACTGTTCTTAGCTGTTGCCGAGGCGGGCAGCATCACACATGGTGCGGCGGATGTAAGCCTATCCTTGGCGGCAGCTAGCGAACGGTTGCGGGATATGGAGGCAATAGGGGGCGTAAAGCTGCTTGATCGCCAAAGGCGGGGTGTGGTTCCGACCGAGGCCGGAAGTGCGCTGCTTCACCACGCCCGCCAGATATTGCATCAGTTGGCCCAAATGCGGGGCGAGATCGGGCAATATGCCAAAGGGGTCCGCAGCACGATTCGGTTGCTAGCGAACACCGCCGCCATAACCGAAATCCTTCCTTCCCGCCTGGCACCGTGGCTGGCGGCTCATCCGCAAGTCGATATCGAACTGAAGGAGTGCCAGAGCATCGACATTGCTCGCAGCGTTGCCCGCGGGTTTGCGGAGCTAGGAATTTTGTCAGATACCGCTGACACCACTGACCTTGAGCTTCATCCTTTCGCGACGGACCGTCTTGTGGTGGTGGTGGCGGGGAATCATGCCTTGGCATCAGCGCGGCAGGTCGGCCTTTCCGATCTTGCGGGTGAAGCCTTTTTGTCGCTTGCAGGCGGCGCATTGCAAGATCATCTGAACGCCCAAGCCGCACGCATAGGTCAGCCAATCAGGCCGCGCGTATCGCTGCGGACCTTTTCCGATATTTGCATGATGGCGGGGTGCGGCGTCGGCATCGGGATAGTCCCGGAGACAGCAGCAAGACGCTACCGCAGAGCCATGAACATCGCGGTCATCCGCCTTGCGGAAGATTGGGCAACGCGCCGACTATCTCTTTGCGTGAGGTCACGCGGCAAGATTACACCTCTCGCGCGGGAACTGCTTCTTCACCTTCAGAAAGAGTGACGAAGAAAGGTCGCGAATGTTGATTTCCACCGAGACGTGACCCGGTTCTGAAGTGAGCCCCGCGGGCTGGACCACGGGACCCTGAAAAACTGATACGCGAAACGGGCCTTGATCGGAGAAGGCTCATGACATCACGAGGTCCCTTTCGTCGGCATTCGACCCCGTTCAAGCTGCAACTCTGCCAGGACAACCGCGACGGGATACGCAGCGCACGCACCATATCTCCGCCAACCTCATCCAATGTAAGCGGCGCCTGTGCCCCACCTTCCGCATTTTCACGTGACCTGAGATTTCGCGCCTGATGGAGATTGGGCGGGAGTTTCGCGATGGCGACTACGGTGGAGTTTCTCAGGGACTATGGGGTGGACA